>JAFPYW010000065.1 GCA_017394405.1 Alphaproteobacteria bacterium | reverse complement strand
ATTCGCCAGAATATGGTTTTCCATTCCTATATTCGCCAGACGTGTCAACCTCTCCCCTCCAATATGTTTCAAAGTATCCATCTTTTTGACCTTTGGAATTCAATGTATACCGTGCAACTATATTTCCATTTTTATCTTTAACTGTTTTTATAGACATAATAAACCTCCTTTTTTAGTTATAAAAAAACACCGCCATGTCCGTCACGAACACTGGTCGGTGTTTTTTGAATTATTATTCCAATTATGAAAGGCTAAGCAATACCCCCCCCCGTGACAAAATTATCCTTATTTATCAAGTAGTTATCTTGATAAACAGCATTTATCAAAGGTGTCCTTACGTAACTTTTCATAAGGCCAGTATACCATATCAACACCCGATGTCAACAAAAAAAAACACTTGCATTTTTTTCATAAATAACCTATCATCAGTTTCGTTCAATTTTTAACAAAGGAGAAAATATGCCTTCAGTAGTAAATGATTCATGTGTTTTGTGTGGTGCTTGCGCCGAAGTTTGTCCGGTTGGAGCTTTCCACCGTGGTGAAACACAAATGGTTGTTGATCCAAATACCTGCATTGATTGTGGTGTTTGCTTGAGTGAATGCCCTCAGGGTGCTATTAAGTCCTCTGATGAAGCGGATCAAAAATGGGTTCAATATAACGCAGAAAATGCTGCAAAATTCCCAGCCGCTAAATAGTTAAAGGAGCCCCGAGTTTCGGCTCGGGGATTTTTTATGCCGATTTTTGACGCAACAGATGAAAATATCGCAAAAGCCGCACGTTTGATTCAAGCGGGTGAGATTGTGGCTTTCCCAACCGAAACGGTTTATGGATTGGGTGCGGATGCTTATAATCCGGCCGCTGTTGCTAAGATTTTTGAGGCGAAAAATCGCCCCACTTTTAATCCGCTGATTTCTCATATCGCAGATGTGGATTTTTTGAAAGATTATGCCGAAACGGATACACGCGTTAAAGCTTTGGCTAAAAAGTTTTGGCCAGGACCATTGACCATGGTCTTAAAGCGCAAACAGTTTGTTGAGTCTTTGGATTTGGCTTGCGCGGGATTGCCAACCGTCAGCGTACGTATGCCAAATCATCCTGTTGCATTAGAGCTCATTCGCAAAAGTGCAACGCCGATTGTGGCACCTTCCGCAAACCGCTCGCAAAGTATCAGCCCAACCACCGCCGAACATGTGGATCACAGTTTGGGTGATCGTGTACCAATGATCTTAAACGGAGGATCATGTGGCGTGGGCGTGGAATCCACTATCATTGATTTGACAAGCAAAGACATTGTTTTGCTTCGTGCCGGTGGTATTCCGATGGAAGAAATTGCCGAGTTTTTGGGCGAGCCTGTTTTAATTTCCGGTGGCAATCCGAATCTGCCGACTTCGCCAGGGCAAATGCTGAAACACTATGCGCCTAAATATGAAACCCGAATCAATGTAACCGAGCCCACCGATGACGAATTTATGATTGGCTTTGGTGATATAGACGGGCATTTGAATTTAAGTAAAAGCGGGGATTTGCGCGAAGCCACCGCGAACTTATTTGCCTTTATGCACAAAGCGGAAGAGCAAACAAAATACACCAAAATTGCCATTGCGCCAATTCCAATGTCTGGGCTGGGCCGCGCCATCAACGACCGCATCAAACGCGCCTCGTACAAAGACTAATTTTTAATCTCTTGATCTTTGACCGCATAAATGGCGGCAATTTTATCGATCACAGATTGAATATATTTTTCCAACGGCTTATCCGGACGATAATCCGCCGGCTTTACCGCATTGACGCGATTGTCCGCCACCAACTGGTCAATCTTTTTGGGCTTTTGTTTTCGGGCATCATAGACCGCGACCGAGTGTCCGCCTTCGGCCTTCACCATTTTCATACACGGAATATCCGTCAGCCCATCACCCACATAAATCATGTTCTCAAATGGCATCGGACGAAGTGGACGCGGAATATATTTGTTCACCGTTTCATTGTCAGCCAAATCTTCACACCCTTTATTAATGCGGAAAATAAATTGCGTTTTACTGGTATAATTCAACATAATTCCCGGCCAAAAAGCCTCGCCGCGTTCATTATACATAAATGTTGAAGCGAAAATCGTGTGAAATTTTTTGGCAATCTTTGTGCCTTCAATCATCTCTTGCAAACCGGAAGAAATAATGTAGTGGCTTAAATTCACCCCACGCTTACGGGCATAAGCATTAATTCTGTCAAACCACTCGGTAACCCCAGCAAACAATTCAATGTCGGCTGCAAACTTTCGAAACGCCGCCCTCGTTGGCCGAATCTTTCTTTGTTTTAATTTTTCCAACATTACCCACATATAGGCCGCAATATCGTCTGCCTTTTCACGCAAGCCCAATGTATTTGTTTCTTCCCAAAAATCTTTGGCTGACTTTGCCTTGACCGCCCGCAAAAAGCCATATTCTTGCATATTGCCGGGAGAAAGTGTGCCATCAAAATCATAACAGATGGCCATTGGAATCATCTTTCTCATAAAAACTCCTATTTTCTAAACAAGCCCCGTGAAATCACACTCATCAATTCATCCACCGCTTTGGGGGAATATTCTTTCCATTGCATAGCATCCAAAATGATATTCTTTCGTGTAACCAATGAAAAGATGAACGAAAATAACATCACAACCTGCAACACCGCTTCTTTGCGTGTCAGTTCGTTATGATTTGCTTTAATCAATAAATCAACAAAAATACGGCGATAATCGGCATTGATATCTTGGAAAAACGGCTTAAAATCACGCGATGGTTCCACATATTCTCGCACGAAAACCATACACATAGCCGTTGTTTTTTTATCAGAACAAAACAATTCCACAAAGACGCGAACAAACTTTTTCAGTAACTCCTCACATTCTTTAGGCGTGGCTTTTGTTTTAGACAATGCCTGATAGGCGGGCAATAAATCTTTGAAGGCATCAGCAATTTTGGCCGCAATGCTGGATAATACTTCAATATACAGCCCTTTTTTGTTGCCGAAATAATAACTGATAGCGGCAACATTGGCTTTTGCTTTTGCCAAAATATCACGCGTTGCCGTTTGGTCATATCCACGGGTCGCAAATTCATAAAGAGCTGTTTCCAAAATTTTTGCCTTTGTATCTACCTTCATAAACCCTCCCTGCAACAAATATTATAAATTTTCCATTCTAAAAGCGCAAGTCTTTTTTACGATTCCTTTTTACGTTCTTCCAACACCCATTTTTTCAAGGTTAAAACGTCTGCCTTACCTGTGGCAAATGTTGGGATTTCCTCTTTGAACATAAAATCCTGAGGAATATACAATTCGCTCAATCCTTTTTTGCGCACTTTTTCGGCAAACATCGCACGTGTAGCATCTTTATTATTTGTCACCATAATAATTTGCTCGCCTTTTTTATCAGAAGGCACGGCTATTGCCCCACAACGGAATTCGTCTGTTCCCCAAATTTCCACAGCGATATTTTCCACAGCGGTCAAGGAAATCATTTCGCCGGCTATTTTTGCAAAACGTTTCACACGATCCACAATTTTCACGAAACCCAAATCATCCACAACAACCACGTCACCGGTATGATACCAACCATCTTTAATCGGCACCAAAACGCCCGGATTATCTGCATACAGATAACCTTTCATCACATTCGGCCCGCGAACAACAAATTCACCTCCTTGCTTAATACCTTCTACCGGCTCCAAGCGATATTCAAGGTTCGGCACCACACGCCCCAAAGTACCAAACTTATTAAATAAAGTATTGTTACCACACAACACTGGAGAACATTCGGTCGTACCGTATGCTTCCATCAAACGCACCCCCAAGCGTTCCGACACCAAATCACGTGTTTCTTTTTTAACGGCTTCGGCTCCAGCATAGCACAAGCGCACGTTTCTGAAATCATGCGGATGAGAAATGTTGGCATAGACTTTATAGAACGTATCTGTGGCAGCCATCACTGTCACTTTTAATTCATACAACAATTCTGTAATAGTACGATACAGCAACGGTGATGGGAATAAGAACAATCTAGCCCCTGAGAAAATTGCAAAGAACACACCAACGCAGAGTCCAAATGAATGGAACATCGGCAAAGAATTGAACAACAAATCTTGGGCATTTAATTGTTCAAAACAACGCGTTTGATTTACGTTAGCAATAATGTTGCTGTGTGATAAAACCACACCTTTTGGGGTTCCCTCCGAACCGGATGTAAATAAAATCACGGCTGGATCTGTACTTTTTTGTTCTACCGGAATTTTTTTGATTTTATAGTATAAGACCCCTTTTAATTTTTCGCTCAATTTAATGGTTTTAGCAATATCTTCCAAATAAATGACTTTCACTTTAGCTTCTTTTAAGGCCTCAATCACTTCTTCCAATTTGGCCTTCATAATAAATGCTTTTGAGGTAATTACCTTTTTAACACATGCAGTTTTGCACATTGTCACCACAACTGGCGCCCCCAACGAAAAGTTCAGCATAACTGGCACACGTGCATAAGCTGATAATCCAAAGAAAGAAACAACTGTCGCTACTGCGTTAGGCAAAATCACCCCCACATTTTCTTTCTGCTCTGTAATTTGGGCAAACTTTTGTCCCAAAACATAACTTTTTAACAACACGTCTTTATATGTTTGCGGTTGGCGATTGATGTCTTCCAAAAATTCGCGGCGTTTGAATGGGCCATCTTTTCCATAAATACGTGTAATACGCACAAAGTTTTTGAATAAAGTAATGTTGCTTTTGAAGTTCATTTCAAAACGCATTTTATTCAGCAAGTGATAGGTCACATCGCGCAAATAATCACGATTTTTCTTTAACTCTTCATTGATTTCAATGTATTTGGGCGCCCCCACTTTAATTTTAATCTTTGGAAAAGGTCGGTGTGGCAATTTATCACCGGTTTCTGAAAAGGGACTAAACTCGGCCCCACTAATCCAAATAGGCACAAAAGGTGCGCCTGTTCTGTCCGCGATAACGGCAGGAGATTCATAAATTTTCATCATATCTCCATTGTCGGTCATACACCCCTCAGGGAACATAACGCAATACCGATTTTGATTGATAATTTCAATGACATCCTTTGTATCAGCCACTTGAATATAGTTAAATTCACGTTTTTCCGCATAGTGCATAAAGAACCGAATCCATTTGTTCCGATACAATTTTGCATGCAATAAAAACACCGGATTGTTCGGCAAGAATGCAAACAAAATCACCGGATCTAACCAAGACACATGGTTGGAGATATAAATTCCCTTAGATGGCCAATCCCCTTCATCTTCCACTTGAAAAGAAACCCGAACCTTCATAATACGAAAGGCACAGCGCAATAAAAACCGAACAAAATCTTTCATTCAACTCTCCTTTTTTTATTCAATATCCAGATTGTAATAAATTTGTAACAATTTTGCAACAAAAATGTAATATACTTTGGTAATATTTTATAATTTATTGAAAATTATTAAAAAATACCGCGCCACAACACATCGTGCGGGCGCGGCAACTTTATTTATTATTAAAAGTGGTATTGTATAGCAACGCTGAAGATATTGATCTGAGATTTATACTTCGCATCAATTTTACTACCACCATTCGGCAATGTATTTGCCGTCTTTGATGTCTTCATAAACATATGTGCATAAGCGGCATCAATTGTCATCTTATCTGTAACGCGATAACTTCCGCCCACGCCCAAGATCCAACGATTTGCATCCGGCAACCGAGCCGTCCGATGTTCACAATCTTTAATACCTGTTTGGTCATAGGCCAAGCCGGTACGCACCGTTGTTTTGTCGTTGATGTCATAATCGGCACCAACAGACAATGTCCATGTATTGCGCCAATTTTCATGCACGGCGCCGACAGGTCTGTCTTTACCGGTATAACTAGAATACACATCTAACGTTTTGAATTGGCTCCATCTGGTCCATTTAGCCGACGCAGACAAACCCAATTTATCCATTTTATGATATCCGGAAATCAACAAAAATTCCGGCAACACCAATTTAGCATGCACATCGCCATATAAATTCATTCCAGCAGACACATGATGATCCCCTTTGATTTTGTGATTGGATTTCATCTGGTAAGATACGCCGAAACGTGTATTTTTATCAGGTTCAAACATCACACCAACAATTCCCGTCACATTGAAAGAATCACCTTTCAAATCAGACATATAACTAAAACCATACGGAACAGCAGCATCCACATTATTGGTTAAACGGGCATCCAATGTTTGCGCTTGAACACCAACACCAATACTTGCCCACGACATTACCTTGTAACTGAATACCAACGCATAATCGATTGCTTTGATTTCAGATTTGCGTGCATGACCGCGTCCAAACCATCCTTCATTATAATCCAAAGAAAAGGCGTATGGTGTATAGATCCCAGCTCCAATTCTCAAATCATCTGTGGGCGCATATTGAACAAAAGCGTGAGGCACAATATTATTTTCACGGATTTTGCCTTTTGGCCCTGCGGCCCCATTACTAACCGAGCCATGTACGTTAGAGTACATACTAACAAAACTGACACCGGCTTGTATACCACTTTTGGATAAAGTCATCCCTGCCGGATTAAAAGCCATAGCGGATAAATCATCCCCGACAATACCGGCTCCGGCGAAAGCCCGACCGATAGATGTTGAAGAATATTCAGATAATTGGAAGCCACCAGCTTGAACTTCAGAAACACAAGCCAATGCAGCAATCCCTAATAATAATTTTTTCATTTTTATTCCTTTGTTATGTTTATTCAACAAAATCACACTAGCATATTCTAAAAAATAAATCAAGCGCTTGATTGAATTTTTTCTAATTATTTTATAATTTACTGATTTTTATATATAAAAAAACAATTATTTTACCTTAAAAAGAATGGCATAAGCCAATGGAACAACCAACAATGTCAAGGCCGTAGCCGCCAACAACCCAAACATGATTGTTGCCGCCATGGATGCAAAAAACACATCTGTCAATAACGGCATTACACCCAAGATGGTCGTTCCTGCCGCCATTGTTACCGGACGCAAACGGCTGATAGAAGCATTCAAAAGGGCTTGTTTAACCGGCACCCCTGCCTGGCGTTCCAAATTGATTTGATCCAGTAACACGATTGAATTTTTCAGCATCATTCCCGTCAAACCTAAAAAGCCCAATATAGCCATAAATCCAAATGGCAAATTCAACAAGAACAATCCGATTGCGATACCTGTCATCGCAAATGGCAACACAATGAATGCAATCAACGGTTCGCGCAAAGTTTTGAACAAGAAACAGGTGACCAAGAACATCAACATTATACAAATCGGGAACAAACTCTTTAAGCCCGCCTGTGCCTTTTGGCTGTTTTCATATTCTCCACCCCACGCTACAGAATACAATGGTGGAAGTTGGATTTTATTGATCTTCTTACGAATTTTCTTTTGTAAATCCGATGCCGTACCGGTTTTAGGATTTGCCTGAACCGTAATGGTGGGCATCCGATCCCGGTGATAGATTTGTGATTCTTCCCAACCAACATCCAATGTATCTATAGCCTCACCCAACGCATAATTTTTGCCCGTTGTACTGCTAAATACGCGCACATTGGACAATTCATTAACATTGGTTCGTTCCGATTCCACCGGTCGTGAAATAATCGGAATTAATTCATTATTTTCACGCAAGACCCCACATGCAATACCATTAAAATTCCACTTTAATGATTCAGCCAGCCCCTGTCTAGTGATTCCCAAACCGCGTGTTTTAATTTCGGAATATCCCACCTGAATATTTTTCACGGATTGGCGCCAATTGTCACGAATATATTCTGCGTTATTTGTATCGCGTAAAATTTGTTTGGCCTGATCTGCCAACTGACGCAAAACCTTTGCGTCCGGCCCACGGAAACGAACTTCCAAAGTGAATGGGATATCTATTGCATCCGAAAAACGGGACACACGCGCATCAGAACTCGGGTACTTTTCTTTCACATATTCTTTGATTTGCGGAATCATTTTGCTGATTTTTCTGAAATCATCCGTTTGAATCACGATTTGCCCATAATCAGATGTCGGCGTATTATAATCATAGCTTAAAATAAAGCGCAAAGCCCCTTCTCCCACAAAAGTTGTGACGTCCGTCACCCCTGGCAAAGTGGCAACATACTTAGCAATTTCTTGAACATCTTGTTGCGTTTCGTTGATATGACTACCCGAAGTCCGCCAATAATCTATATAGAATTTATTTTTTGTTGCATCTGGGAAAAATGATCTTGGGATTTGGCTGAATGCCAAAACGGATAAAATCATACACACCCCCAAAATGATACACGACAATCCGCGGCGTAACAACACCTTATCCAACAATAATTTGTACCAACGATAAATACGCCCGTTATACACTTCTTCCGAATCATTATCGGATTGTGTCGGCCGAATAAATTTCAAACACAATAATGGTGTAAAGGTAATGGCCATAATCCAACTGAGCGCCAATGAAATACCAATCACATAGAACAAGGAACGACAATATTCACCCACATTACCAGTATTCAAACCCACGGCAGCAAACGCTAAAATAGCCACCAACGTTGCACCCAACAAAGGCCACAATGTTTCCGATACAACATCCTTTAAGGCCTGATCTGGTCGAATCTTTTTGGCAATTTTCACCAAATATCCATCCACGATCACAATGGCATTGTCGACCAACATCCCAAGGGCAATAATCAGCGCACCCAAGGACACCAATTGCAATTCCATTCCAAACATCCACATAAAAATGAAGGTGCCTAAAATGATTAAAATCAACATCCCCCCAATAATCAAACCCGATCGAACCCCCATTGTAATCAACAAAATAGCAATCACGATTAAAACAGATTCAATCAAATTTTTAATAAAATTATAAATAGAACGTTTGACATCATCCGCCTGAAAATTCACCGATCCGATTTCCATACCAACTGGCTTTGTGGCTTCCAACGCCTTTAATCGCGCCCGCACATTTTCGCCCAATCGCACCACATTTCCGGAATCCGTGATAGAAATCCCAATACCAATTGCGGGCTCTCCATTATGATACATAATCTGATTCGCCGGTTCCAAATGCCCACGTTTAACCTCAGCAATATCGCCAATACGGAACAACTGCCCCTTTTTATCCGATACATATAAATTCCGGATTTCTTCTACCCCGTCAATGGCCCCGGTGACTCGGAAACGGCTGTATTCGTCATCAATTTGAACGGCCCCCGCATCCGCCATTGCATTACTGGTACCTAATGTCGCGAATAATTGTTCTTGTGTGATATTCAAGTTAGACAACTTTGCGCGGTTAAATTCCACATAAATAACCTTTGTTTGCTCTCCCCAAAAATCAACCTTTGCCACATCAGGAATACCCAAAAATTCTTTTTTCAATAAATCAGCATAATCTTTCAATTCATCCAAAGAATACCCTCGCCCCGACAACGTTAAAAAGATACCATACACATCGCCGAAATCATCTCGCACGGATACGGAACTCACTCCTTCGGGCAAACTGGGACGAATATCGCTGACTTTACGGCGCAACTCATCCCAAATTTGTGGGATTTCAGCGGCCGTGTAACTGGGCAATATCTCCACATAAATCAATGATAAGCCGCGCCGACTGATTGATGTGATATTATCAATTTGCGACATTTTTTGAATTTCTTCTTCAATTTTGTCGGTCACTTCCGTTTCTACTTGAGACGCCGTCGCTCCTGGATATTGGCTGACAACAATGGCTTTTTTAATTTTGAAGGTTGGCGTTTCCAATTTACCCATTTCGTCAAAAGCCAACAACCCCATCAGAACGATTACTAACATCAACAACCAAAATAATGGTTTATGGCTTAAAACATAATCGACAATTTTCATTTCAGGATCTCCGGATTCATCACCGTCACGGGTGTATCAGCCGTCAGCCACTCCCCGCCAGCGACAACGATATATTCACCCGGTTTCAAATTTTCGCGAACAACCAAATGATCCGAAACTTGTCCGTTGCCAACAGACACTTCCCGCAATTCCAATTGCTTTTCGGCGGACTTATATACCCACACGCAGCTTTTGCCATTTTTGTTAAACACGGCAGAATATGGCACTTCCACATCGGACGCCACACGTTCATCAAATGTCGGCACATCATAAATTTCTGCACTCATCCCCGGCAACACTAAAAAATCATCCGGTTGTTCAAATCGCAAAATCACCGCATACATTTCGTTATCATTTGCAACGGGGGAAATTTCATAAACCGTTGCTGTCACAACTTTATCGGGACGGCTAGGAAAAGACACATCGAAATGCTCGTTCGTATAGGCCTGTCCTTCACTCAAATTCACATCCGGCAAATTGGCGCTCGGTATATGAATACGCATTTCCAAATTATCCAAATCATCTAACTCCACAACCGTTTGATTTGCATTAGCATATTCAAATTGTTCAATATTGATAGCGGATACAGTTCCATTAAAGGGGGCTTTCAAAATTGTATCGTTTAATCTATCCTCGGCAATTTTTAAGCTGGTTTCCAAACGTTGCACCTGAGCATCAGCGGTTTCTTTTTGACTTTTGATGTTATCAAATTTTGCCTTGCTGATATCATTAGTCGCCACCAATTTCCGATAACGTTCATATTCTTTTGTGGCTAATTCTCTTTGTGATTTTGCGGCATTCAATTCTTGGGAAATAGCCTCCACGTTACGTTCATAATCACGGGGATCAATTTTCATCAACACATCGCCTTCTTTGACCACCTGCCCCAAACGCAAATCTCGTTCAATAACTGGTCCAGACACGCGGAAAAACAAAGCAGCATGCTTTACGGCTTGAACTTTGCCAGGGTAAGTAACGCCACGATGTGCCAACGCATTATCTATTTTCATCAACTTTACAACGCGTGGTTGATTTTGCGTAACAGGCTTTGCCACTCGACCTTTTATCAACCAAAAGCCAACCATGATAATCACGGCAATAGTTAAAACAACAACCCATAATTTCACTTTTTTCTGTTCATTTTCTGTCATGAAAGACTCCTTCTATGCTTTCAAATTCAATTCTGCCAACGCATTATTGATCGTGCTGTCTAACAACCGATAATAAATCACTTTAGCGTCTAATTTCTTTTGTTTATACAATTCATTGGACAACACATTGATTGAAAAATAACTGATGGCAGCGACCAAATTCAAGCCCCAACAAAACGCCGAGGTCGGATCTTTGCTGCCTGTAATTTCGTAATACAAACGCCCCAATTGAGCATCAATCGGCTTCACAACGTGTTCATGCACCCAATCTTTTCCTTCTTTTGTCAGCATGGCGCGCGCCACAAAACGGCTGACCCAAGAATCATCATTCAATGGATAGATCTTTTCAAACAACAATCGCACGGCTTGTTTGACCAATTCCACTTGACCGGCTTTTGTTTTTAATAACGCCTCATTTTCACGGCAATAAGATTCAAATTCATCCACAGACCAATGCTCACCGACATAATCCCAAACCGCGGCAAACAAATTGTTTTTACTTTCAAAATGATAGGTGATGGCATTTGGTACCATCTTGGCCCTTTTGGCTATTTCTTTAGCGGACACATTTCCAAACCCATTTTCCGAGATCAATCGCCCCGCCGTTTGAATCAATATTTCTTTTGTTCTATCCGATACTTTATAGGTCATACACACCTCGAAAATTTAGTATTAAAAAAATAATTTAAGGTGTAATTTAGCACACCCGTTATTGTTTGTCAATAGATTTTTGTTTTATTTGAGGCGCGGTAAAGCAGGAACTAATGGTTGATTTCCCTTCATATCACGATTTGGCAACCATGTTTGATTGCGTCCTAAAAAGGCGATTTTCCCGCGCACAATCAACTTTTCGCCATCACGCCACATTTCGCAACCATACACCTTTCCCTTTTGGGGATCCAATATCTTACCGCCCGCATATTTATCATCATCCAGTTGCAAATCCCAAATGATATCCAAATCTTGGATAGCAGGTTCGCCCGGCAATTTTGCTTTAGCAGCCGGATTTTTCAACAATTTCACCACGCGGCCATAGACTTTTCCTTGGTATTCATAGACACGGACGACGCTTTTTGCCTCATTGGTTTCATCATCAATAGTGGTCCAATACCCCAGCACATCTGCGTTTGCACGCACCATTGTCGCACAAAATATCATCACTAAAAACAAGATAAGTTTTTTCATGTATTCTCCTAACCATCCTCTAAATGCAACAAAGCCGACAGGCACAACGGAATACAAATGAGTGAAGGTCCCCAGGCCGCCAGCGCATAAGGCAAGCTGCCCGACAACCCCAAAACATTTGTAATTCGTGATATAAAATACAACAAAAAGCCCATAGCGATTGACAACAATACCTTGATAAACGTCCGCCCCTGACGATTACCGGACGATACCGTCACAGCAACGGCTATCAACAACATTGATAATAAAAACGCTGGAAATGCAATCAATTCGTGATAATACATTGTATGTTGAGCCGTTGAAAATCCAGACTCTTTCAAAAATTCAATAAAGCGATGGAACCGCCAAAACGACATTGTTTGCGGATCATCAAACTTTTCCAAAATCCGATCCAAACTCAATTCTGTTTCAAATTCACACACTGGAACTGTCGTACTTTTTTCCGCAACAGGATCCAAAACAAACGCATCTTCCACCCGCAAGACGCCCCTTGATAAAGACGCCTTTGTTCCTTCCGTTTGACGAATCAAAGCCCCTGCGTTACTCAATTCAAAGACCGAAATGTTTTTCAAAAAAACGGCCTTTTTTTCCTGAATAATCTGCGAAGCACGCAACACCTGGGTTTTACCATCTTCTGACACCTGCTCTCTCAACAAAAAGCCGTCTTCAGACCAAACCATCGGCGTGGAGTGGGTAAAGCCCAAACGTTCTTCCATACGCTCATATCGGCGTGCGGTCCATGCCGTAACGGGGCTGAACACCATTGTGTCCAACAAACCAATCAAAACGACCACAATGGCCAACGGGCTCAAAATGTTCCATATTGATAACCCGACGGCGCGCATCACGATCAATTCACTGGACCGATTGAAGATCAAGCAAAAGATCATTCCGCTCAATAAAACAACGAACGGCAAAATAATGTGCATCATTTGGGGGGCTTTTAGGGCGGCCATAGTCAAAGCGTCAAAGAAGCCCGCCGTTTCCCCTTTGGCGGCTTGGCGTAATAACTCGATCAAGTCGAACAATCCCACCACCAACGTCAATATAATCAACGTGGCCAGGAAAATTAAGACGAAATTTTTAACCGTATATTTTGTTAAAATCCAATTCATGATTTGGATTATATTCAATATTTTATAAAAAGTCATCTAAAAAATGAAAAATACGTTTTTGTGAAAAAAATGATTGACTTTTTTACGCAAGTGATATAAAATACCACCCATACCGCGAAAAAGAGTGCGTAGCTCAGCTGGTAGAGCACCTGACTTTTAATCAGGT
>JAFPYW010000064.1 GCA_017394405.1 Alphaproteobacteria bacterium | reverse complement strand
TGTTGCGCTTATGGCGTGCTTTCCAAAAACAAATTGCCGCTTGTCCGGAGGTTACTTCTTGGGTGACTAAAATCGGGAAGAGCAACAGACCGATATTTGAGGCATTGAAGAAAAAAGGAAAAGTTGCTTTTGATCGGATCGGAGATACCGGAATGGCTAACATTAAAGTTCCGCCGCCTAAAAATATGGACGAACATTTGGATGAGATTACTAAATCGGATCAAGAAACGACATCAAAGCGTGAGCGAAAAGGTCCGTTATCTACACCAGATATAGATATATAAATTACTTGCAATATAAAATTGCCTGTGGTAAAGTGTCATCAGAAGGATGGCAAGATGAAAACAAAACCAATGTATCCAAATTATAAACATTGTATTGCGGATATTCCCAATGCCCTGTTACACCATTATGGTGTGAAGTCAAAGGAATATCATTTGCCCAAATTAAAGCATGCGTTAAAACGGAATCATAAAAATGTTGTTTTTATAATTTTGGATGGCATGGGAATTGATATGATGCAACATCAATTGGGGCGTTTTTCTTTTTTACGGCGTCATATTAAAGATAAGATTTCTTCTGTTTTTCCTCCAACAACGGTAGCTGCAACAACGAGCTATTATTCTGGTTTAATGCCCATTGAGCACGGTTGGTTGGGGTGGGCTCCATATTTTAAGGAAGTTGGTCGCCCGGTGGAAATGTACAGCAATAAAGATTATTATTTGGGAACACCGATTGCCAAAAAAATGTCCGCAACAATGCCCTGGAAACATATTTTTGATCGGATAAAGGCGGTCAATCCGGCCATTAAGATGACCGAAATTTTCCCGGCCAAAATCCGGCCGGAAGGTGCACAGGATTTTCAGGAAGTGTGTGATCGAATTGTCAAACAAGCAAAAAAATCCGGCGAGCAGTTCATTTTAGTGTATTGGGGTGAGCCGGATCATACCAGCCACGTCTTTGGCCCGTATTCGAAAGAAATTAAAGCTGTGTTGGTCGATTTGAATGCACGTGTTCAAAAAATGTGTGCTGAATTAAAAGATACATTGGTTGTTATTTGTGCCGATCATGGTCATATTGACAATAATAATGAAGTGATGTTAGCCGATTATCCTGAATTAGAAAAGTGTTTGGCGGCACCTTTGGGATTGGATATGCGTGCACAAAGCGTGCACTTGAAACCAAAGATGGAACAAAAATTTGTGAAATTGTTTAATAAGTATTTGTCCCATGATTTTATTTTGATGAAATCTGAAGATGCGATGGCTTCTGGATTATTCGGCAGTGGCAAACCGCACCCCAGAGCAAAAGATATTTTGGGGAATTATTTGATCATTGCTAAAACTGAAAAAACTTTGGTGCAACGTTTTCCAAATGATGTTTATGAGCATTTGAATGGGGCCCATTCAGGCTTAACAAACAAAGAAATGATTGTTCCTTTGATTTTGATTAAAAGAGGGGGTACATACAGGTGACAGATAAAGTTATGTTTGTTTTTCCAGGACAAGGGACTCAATCCATTGGCATGGGTGCAGATTTAATGCGCGATTTTCCCGCTGCAAAAGCGGTTTTTGATGAAGTAGATGAGGCACTGCATAGAAAACTTAGCCAGTTGATTTTTAATGGTTCTGCGGATGAATTACTTTTAACTCAAAATGCTCAGCCGGCAATAATGGCCGTTTCAATGGCCGTATTGCGTGTGTTGGAATCAGAAGGAGTTCAAGTTACTGGTGCGGTGGCGGGTCATTCTTTGGGAGAATATAGTGCTTTGTGTGCTGCAAATGCTTTAACTTTGGGACAAACGGCCACTTTATTGCAAGCCCGCGGATTGGCAATGTCTAAGGCCTGTGAAGCCCACAAGGGCGGTATGTTGGCCTTATTAGGTGCCACAATTGATCAGGCAAACGAATTGGCCAAAGCATCTGGATGTTATGTGTGTAATGATAATGCGCCGGGCCAAGTCGTGGTGGGTGGAACGATGGAAAATATCGATCGCGCCAAGGAAATTGCAACCAAAATGAATATTCGTCGGGCTGTTCCTTTGGCTGTGGCAGGGGCTTTTCATAGTCCGTTGATGCAATCTGCTGCGGATGAAATGGCGCCAGTGTTGGCCAAAACAAAATTCACAACGCCGAAAGTGCCGGTTTATTTTAATGTGACGGCTGAGGCGGATGCAGATCCCACGCATTATGCCGACTTATTGACACGACAGATTGCGGCGCCAGTCAGATGGCGAGAGTTGATTCAAAATACTGGGGCAACACGCTTTATTGAGTGTGGGCCGGGCGAGGTTTTATCTGGTTTGATCCGCCGGATTTTACCAGATGCAGAGGTATTACATGCCGGCACTTCAGATGAGGTTGCATCCTTTCTAAAATAGATATGCTTGGTTGTGTAAATTTCAAAAAATAAAAAAAGTACTTGCAATTTATTCCAAAATCATATAAAATAGATTCCGTTCTCGTGATTGCGGGGTTGTAGCTCAGCTGGTTAGAGCGTCTGCCTGTCACGCAGAAGGTCGAGGGTTCGAGCCCCTTCAATCCCGCCATTTTTGTAAGCCCCAACTTGTGGGGCTTTTTTATTTCAAAAAATTGCTTGACATTTGGGATGTGTTTTTTTATGCTGTTACACATGATTAAAATTCGCTGACGGGGGATAGGCGAACAACGAAGGCGAATGGACTATGGCAAAATTATTTTTTTATTACAGTGTGATGGGTGGTGGCAAAACCACTTCTTTACTTCAAACAGAATATACTTATCGTAGAAACGGATTCAAACCATTGATGATCAAGCCTAAATTGGATGATCGTGAAGGTGCCCAAAATGGTTGGGGACCGATTTCCAGCCGTATTTTAACCGGCCAGCATCAAGCGCTTTATGTGGATGCAATTACCCCAGAAGCGTTACAAGGGATAGATTACAATATCATTTTGGTGGATGAGGTTCAGTTTTTTAAGGAAAGCGATATCATCGCCTTGTCAGAAATCGTGGATAAGCAAAATATCCCTGTGCTGTGTTATGGTCTGAAAACGGATGTAAATGGCAATTTGTTTGAAGGAACAGCCAAATTGATGGCTATTGCGGATGAAATTACCGAAGTGGCTCATCCTTGTAAATGTGGCGAAAAAGCCACACATCATATTCGCCGAATTGATGGCCAGGTAGATGCGGGCAATGCTTCTATTGCGGTTGAAAAGGGTAATGTGACCTATGAGTCTGTTTGCCGCAAATGTTGGAAGGCCTTAAAAGGGTTGGGGCGGTAACTTTTTCTTGACTTGACGGATTATGTGTTGTTATGATGTTATCATAACGAAGGAGTGAGTATGTTCAAAACAATAGGAGTTATTATGGCAGGAATTATGGCAACATCAGTAATGGCGGCGGATATCAAATTGCCGGCGCCGGACAAAACAAATACGACGACTTTGATTCAAGCCTTGGAAAAGCGGCATTCCGATCGCGAATTTTCAGACAAAGCGGTTGATAATCAAACGCTGAGTACAATTTTGTGGGCAGCGTATGGTGTGAATCGTGAAGATGGTAAGCGCACCATTCCAACGGCTTTGGACAAAAAAGATTTGAGTATATATGTCTTTAATAAAGACGGGATTTGGTTGTATGATGCGCCGAATAACACATTAAAGCAACAATCCGCGGAAAATCATTTGGATTTATTCCGGATGCAAGATTATATGAATGCGGTTTCCACGGTATTAGTTTATACGGGCAGTACCGAGGAATATGCCGTGATGCATGCGGGATCGGCCTATCAAAACGTAGAACTTTATGCGGCGGCCAATGATATGGCCAGCATTGTGCGCGGCTATTTTGATCATGAAAAAGTGCAGGAAGTGTTAAACTTGCCCGACGGGCAGCGCGTCATCATTTCCCAAGCCATTGGTTGGAAAAAATAAATGCTGATATTGAACGTCAATGGTCCGATCAATTCTGGAAAGACAACGGTTTCCAAAATTTTGGTAAAGTTGTTGCCAAATGCGACATTTATTGAGGTG
>JAFPYW010000063.1 GCA_017394405.1 Alphaproteobacteria bacterium | reverse complement strand
TGATTTTTTTATCGTCTGAAAACATAAAATACTACAAAAATACTACATTTTTGCTACAAATTTACCTGGTTTCGTTTAAAAATCATAATTTTAAACATTCAATTTCATAGGGATTATCTTTTCTCCAGGTCACATCACGTTTGATAACTTTTGCAGGATTACCCGCAATGATGGTGTACTCTTCTGTGTACCGCTTATATACACCAGAACCACTGCCCACAATAGTGTTATTAGGAATGTGGCCGTTTTTTGTCACGCGGACACCCTGCCCCAACCAACAATGATCCCCTATTGTTAGGGGCTTTTTGAAACGATTGAGCAATTTGCCGGTCTTTCTATCCAAAATTGAATGCGCATCGCTTGGCCATATCCAAACTAAATTAGAAAACATACAATTCTTTCCAACAATACATTGACTATCTTCAATCAAAACAAAGTTCGATCCATGAATCCGCGTGCCATCACCTATGATTAATCTTTGAGCATTTCCATAAGCACACTTAACGGTCATTTCATAAAAAGGACTTTCCCCCAAGCAAATATAAGCATTATCATTACTTATCCGAATATGCGTATTTCTGAAGCGCGTTGGATAGTGTATTTCGATGGTATTATTATTGCCCCTCACGTCAAATGTTAAGCCCTTTATTTTTCTGCGTGAAACAATACGTTTGCCATTTTTTACCAAGATAAGTTTATTGTTTTTTCCAGAGAAAAAATAGCGTCCCGATAACTTACAACATATACGTTGAATCAAACTTATAAAGCGCATAGACAGAAACCTCCTGAAATGATGTTATGCCATAATAACAAAAAAATCAAATAAAATTAATAATCTTGACTTTTTATTAAAATATGGTACAATTAAGGTATATTTTTTATGCTGTGACTGTCAAAAAGGATATATCATGAGAAAAAAATTGGTTCTGATAACAGGCACCTCGACTGCGGGCAAGAGTACATTTGCCGAAGCGTTGCTTGCAAGTGTTCTCCCTGAGCAGATTTGGGTTATTCCGCAAGCAACCACACGTCCTCCCAGAATAGATGATGATAAACGCTTTTTGGAGTACCTGCCTGATTCAGTATTTTATAAGCAACCCTTTTTCTCGTGTTATGGTTCTTATGGCATACTGCAACGGTCGTATGATGATTTTTTAAAATCAGATTGTCGCTTGGGGCTTTCTATTGTTAGTGATTTAGACGTAATCGATTTTTCCAAAAAGGCCAAAGACGTTTCTTTATTCAGAGTCTTAATTACTTTGGCACAAGACCTTAAAACAGAGAAAGATCTTATTGCAAAAAGAATTCAAGAATTTTTTCCGCCCGAAAAGCAAAGCGAAAGAACGAAAATGATGTCGCACGTTGCGGAAAGGTCTTACTTCTGTGAAAATTACGTCAAACAATACACAGACGCCCACTTTTCTCTTACGGGACAACCGCTCTCTCATTGGGTTACCCATACATTGAGTAATTTGGAGATGCCCATCCCAGAAAAAATAACGGATATATGTAAGGGTATTTTAAGTAGTGATAAACGCCAACAATCAACAAAGGAGTGTAATATGACAGAAAAAACTACAAAAAAACAACCTAACTTTGAAGTAGAAGTTAGAGGACTTTTGTCCAAAAAACAATATAATGATCTTAAGGCATATATGGATCAAAACGCTACCAAGAAAGAGTTGGATGATCGTCGTACATGCTTTTTTGAAATTCCAAATGCAACATTAAAAGTTGCCGAATGTTTGGATAAAGGAACCGCCAAAATAGCATTCAAAACTGGAGACATTATTACTTCACAAGCCCAGGGAGAATTTGAATTCCCAATTCCACCTGAATTGGCTCCAAATATGACAGAATTGTTTACAAACTTGCTGATACATTTAGGTCATCCAGTTCGTTGGCCTTCAAACCAAAAACGCATAAATTATTGGTTAGATGGTTATGAATTTGCTTTAAAATGGAGTGAGGCATATGGTTACCATTATGAGGCAGAAACAATTGTCCATGACAAAAAGCATATTCCTAGCGCCAGAAATAAATTGGAAACATATTTGAAAACCAAATTAGGTTTGCCAATTATGACCAAAGAGCAATTTGTTAAATTGGCAGAAGATGCACATACTAAATTTGCAGTAGTGGGAAAACCAGCGGGGAAACATGGAGGAAATTCAAGAGCTTGATATATTATCGAAAGATGATCTAGCGGGGATTGAGGCTCAAACTGATATCCATTTGAAAAAGTTGTTGTCAGGAGTCCAATTCTATAGAGAAAGCCCTATTTCCTGGAATTTTTCAGACATAGCGCCCTATATTCCCCCAAGATCATCCTTTTTGAATACAAGCATCATAGACACGACCCATGGAATTCGTCATATTTTGCGGGTGATGATATATTCAAATCTCATCGCTCAATTGTTGGGGGAAAATTCAACTCCTGCGATTGTTGCAGCGGCCTGGCATGATCTCAGAAGACAAAATGATTTTTCGGACAAAGAACATGGAGAACGTGGTTTTTCCTTCTTTTATGCAAATAAAGCACTGTTTAAAGATAAGTTATCTGATTTTGAAATAGATCTGGTTGCAGAGGCCATACGCTATCATGATAATAAAACTTATGAAAGCAACAATATCTACTTAAAAATTTTAAAAACAGCGGATGCATTGGATAGATATCGTTTAAAAAATGAACCCGGTTGGCCAAAATTAGAAAGGATTCCCCTAAAAGAGGGTATTAAATTTGCCTACCTGTTTCATAATTTTACTTTACAAACGGAATATTCTTTTTTAGAATGTAAAAACAGTTTATGTGCAATTAAAAAGCATCTCGATATTGTGGGAGGGATTAATGATACATAAGACAATCGATACTATAGAAAAAACTCTTGCGAACGCGGACCTTCCCGATTTTACAAAAAGAATGCTCGTCTCAATGAGAAAAGAGTTAGAGGTATGTGAGCGCTGTAACAATTGTCGTGCTGAAAATCAAAAGAAAGCAAATCTTGTAAAAAAGAGAAAACTTCAAGTTGGTTGTGGGAAAAACTGCCTGAAAGATTTTGTTAATTTGGATATATGTGAACCAGCAGATATCATATGGGATGTCCGCAATGGGTTACCTTTTAAGGACAATATGTTTGATGTTATTTTTTCGGAACATTTTTTGGAACACATTGATTTTCCAAATTCGGTTTGTCTTTTTATTAAGGAAGCATACAGAGTTTTACGCAAAAATGGCAAAATGATCATAGGAATTCCTGATACAGGCAAACTTTTACAAGCCTATGGGACGCGTGATAAAGCTTTTTTTGAAGAGTTAATTCGCAGATGGTATAGTTCCCGGGATTGTTTGGAATTCATGGATTCCCCAATGAATTGTGTTAATTATCACATGCGTGACCAATTATATCATCACAAATATTCTTCCCATTTATGGGGATATGATGAGGAAAATCTGACAAACCTATTGAAACGATATAATTTTTCGAATATTCGCCGTTGGCAGGTAAATGAAAAATGGGTGAATCCTAAACGGGTATGGGGCAGTTTATATTTGATAGGAGAAAAGAATGTTTAGAGAGGGATGCGATCTTGTAGATATAAATCAAGGCTGTAATTCGGCCTTGCTGACAAACAATTCTTTTTTCCGGCTTACACGCAATCAAAAAAAAATATACCTTATCCACACAACCAAAAATAAAGATCGTATATTAGCGGACGGTTTTTTATATCCTAGTAGTGGTTGTTTAATGGGCTCTGTTTATTTAGTCCCGGGAATGGAACAAACTGATGGGACAATACGTGTGCATAATTTGGGGGCTTATTATTACCAACGAGAAGCACCATTAACACTAAAGTTAACAAATAAATCCAAAAATCTTAGTATTTTTATTATTGAATTAATCGCCCCAGATGATACAAAAATTGGAACGATGGGTGTTAATTACCTAAAATTCGGGAAATTACATTTAGATATATACAAAAAATTAACATACCTTCTGAATACTAAGGAAAGAAATTGTTTGGAGGAAATAACATCAAAGAAGATATTAAAATCTCTTGATTTTTTGTTGAATATTGCCGATTACGAACAAAGGTCCTCCATTGGTTCCAAAAAGAAGTTCTTTCTTGCTTTGCGTAAAAATGTCCAAAACATTCCTATTTTGGGATATGTATATTTTGAGGCCTTGAATAAAACGATGATGTTGCATCAAGATGATCCAATGTCCAAGAAATATGCTGAATTGGGTGAATTTTATAACTGGCATTATAAAGATTTGATGACTTATCTGTACCCATATTTTTTCTATAATTTCAACTTGGGAACCTTTAATCCTGATTTCGAAAAAATTTTGGGATATATATCAGACAACAAATTGATTTCTCACAAAGATGCATTCGTTGAAGATTTTTATGCACAAGTGTTTCGACTGGTAAAAGAAGCCATTAATATGCCCACATCAAAAATTTCCAAAAGGGCTGTTCATGTAGAGGATTTTTCGCCAGATTACGAACATTTATTAGGCCACATGATTCATCGAGAATTAAGAAACTTTGACAGGTATCCTAATTTCTACTTTTATTTTGACCAGATAAAGGCGTTGGAAATGTGGAATTTTTGGAATCAAAATCATGTCATTATTCCGTTCAATTCAATTATTCCCAAAGGGGAAATTGGTTTGAATCCAGCACACTTGAATAATTTTAAATATAAAATTTACGATGCAGAAAACATACACGAAAAAAATGGCGCCTTATTCATTGAAAAAGGGAAAGTACAGCAAATTCAAGTTGCCACACGATTGGTGGATCATCGGCATCTTTTTCTAAGGAATTATTAATATGAAAGATCAGGAAAAATTATCTAAATTAGCCTTTGAACTAATTCAAAATCCTGAAACCGCAACCCATAGTTGTATATCCGAACTTTTTAAGGTATTGACGAAAATTGCTTCTGCTTCTCCGGATCTACAAACAAAAGTGGGAAGCTTTGTCTTTGACAAGAAAAAGAAGCATGTCGTATTAATGGCATGTAATGATTTACCACACAATATCGCAGCCCTTCCCAACCGATTAAAACGGCCGGAAAAATACAACTGGATTATATGTTCTGAACGTAATCTCATATATCAGGCCGCATATCATGGAATATCATTAAAAAATACGGTACTATTTGCTAATCGCTTGCCTTGCATAGAATGCACAAAGGCCTTAATCCAATCCGGAATAAAAAACATAATCTTAATTGGACATATTGATGAGCAAATAGAACAATTTACGGATATTTATATTTTTATAAAAGACTTGTGCAAAGAAGCGAAGGTATCCCTTCATATTTATAATGTATAACACACGGATTTCGAAATAAAAGGAAAGATATGACCGACCATTTATTAAAATCAAAACGTTTTTTACCACTGTTGATCACGCAATTTTTGGGGGCCCTAAATAACAACCTGTTCAAAAATGCTCTATTGATATTGGTTACATTACGCCTGGCTGAACAAGCTGATGTCTTATCCAATGTCATCGCCGCCCTGTTTATTATCCCCTTTTTCCTATTTTCAGCAACGGCAGGTGAAGTGTCTGACAAATACGATCGATCTCGTGTTGCCCGAACTCTAAAGGTCATGGAATTAATTTTAATGTTGGCTGTTGGCGTTGTCTATTTGATTCAAAGCCTGCCCTGTTTAGTAATTTTGCTAGCCTTAATGGGCGCACAATCGGCGTTTTTTGGCCCCGTCAAATACTCGCTTTTACCACAACAACTGCACCCCAGTGAATTGGTGGCCGGGAATGCATATGTCGAAGCATCCACATATGTGGCCATTTTATTGGGATTGATTGTCGGAACATTATTGCCCATCGAAAGTGTGATTGTGTTGTTGATAACTTTAGCGGCGGTCGGCGTTGTTTCGGCCTGGAATATTCCACAAGCATCCCCCGCCCGCCCAAAAGCTATTATTTCAAAAAACATCTTTAAAGCAACAAAGCAGACGCTATCATTGATCCATCAAAAGAAAATCGTTTTTCGCAGTATCTTGGGAGCAACTTGGTTTTGGACAATAGGCGCGTTTATTGCCGTCCAAATTTATCCTTTATCAGGCAACATCTTACGCGTTTCCAACACTACCATCACATTCTTTTTGATCCTATTCTCCATCGGGGTGGCTTTAGGATCGCTTGCTTGCGAAAAGATGATGAAGGAAGTGATTAATACCACTTATATTCCTATTTGTGCCTTGGCAATGGGTATTTGTTTTTATATGTTCTATGCCCTGACAAATAATTATCCCGTTTTTAACGAAAATGTTGGCTTTGTTGATTTCTTTTTGGCCAGACCCAATGCCCTTGGTATCAGTCTTTCTCTGTTTTTGTTGGCATTTTTCGGGGGATTATACATTGTCCCGCTCAATGCTTGGATGCAAGCAAAGGCTCCCAAACCCTATATAGTAAGCATTTTTATTTAGCAATTTGAATCAGACCATTCTGATATAAATGTCTTTTACGTGCTTAATTGCTAGCCCTCGTTTTGCAAGACACCCCTCACCATTTTGAACAAGTCGTCTGAAAAGGCGACTTTTTCTTTTATTTTCAATCATTTAAGCCAGTTCGATTGGACTTCTCACAAAAAGTGCCAATTTTCATCAACAATCGAACTCACACCCACAAAAGTAGCTGATTTTATTATGTTTCATATTTTTGACGCTGTTTGGATGGGCTGTGCGACAGCCGAATTTTTTAGTTTCTCAAAAAGCTGATAATCTTTTCTGATAATACTTTTTCTTGATTTTTAAATACATGATTTGCATCGGGGATAATGGCAAATTTTCCTTTAGGAAGAGCCTTTGCAACTTTTTCCATGTATTCTCCCGCTTTTTCATCTTCTTTAGAACCAATAAGCACCAAAGTTGGCCAATTGATTTTCTGAAGGACCGACATATCCCCATTAGGTGTTTTATATGGGATATTGTTGATTTTAGAATTGGTAATAAAATCAAAGTAGGTTTTACTGGAAATTACATAACCGCCTAACAGTTTTTTTGTTAGCAATTTATCAGGATTTTCTGCTTGGATATTTGATTTAGCCTCTTCCAACATCCCCTCATGAATGGATAAATGTGGAAAATTGACATTGTCTTGCGGCGCTAATAAGATAACTTTTTTCAGGTTATTGGGTTTGTGATCCTGAAGATAATGAACCACTTTATTACATCCTAAGCTGTGCGCAATTAAGTAAACATCTTCATAATCTTTAACAAAATCAAACCAAGCGTCTAAATCATACACGCAATCTTCAAAATGCTCATAGGCAGCACCTTTCATAATATTTGAAAGTTTTCCATCCTCCTTTAGATATGGAAAACTCATAATTTGAAAAGACCCTTGATTATGAGCAAATAAAAAATCAATTTTGTTATTAATGCACTCTTGTGCCAGGATTCTGGCAAATTTGCTTTCCATAAAACTACCTGCCAATCCAGGAATAAAAAGGACACAGGCCTTATTATTTTCTTTGGCATAAAATCCATTTAGAAAGATATTTTGTTCTGTTTTTACTTCTATATATTCGTATTGCATCAGAATCTCCTTTGTAATATATGAAACAATATCAAAACTTATCTTAAAAGTCAAATCTAGCCCGCGGTGTGCAAGGTATCCCTCACCATTTTGAACAAGTCGTCTGAAAAGGCGACTTTTTCTTTTGGTTTAATCAAAATTTCTTGCAATTTGAAGAATATTTCTATAATCTGATTTTCAAAACAATTAGATAAGGAAATTCATGGCCGATAATTTATTAAAGTCAAAACGTTTCTTGCCGCTGTTGATTACGCAATTTTTGGGTGCATTAAATGACAACTTGTTCAAAAATGCCCTGCTGATGTTGGTGACGTTACGCATGACCGAACAAGCCGACATCCTGTCCAATATCATTGCGGCCTTGTTTATTATTCCCTTTTTCTTGTTTTCCGGAACTGCCGGTGAAGTGTCCGACAAATACGATCGTTCCCGTGTGGCCCGAATCTTAAAGATTATAGAATTGGTTTTAATGTTAGCCGTTGGGGCGGTCTATTTAATGCAAAGTTTGCCCTGTTTGGTTGCATTGTTGGCTTTAATGGGGGCGCAATCGGCGTTCTTCGGACCGGTCAAATATGCTCTTTTACCGCAACAACTTCACCCCAACGAGTTGGTGGCCGGAAATGCGTATGTTGAGGCCTCCACCTATGTCGCCATTTTATTGGGTTTGATTGTGGGAACATTGCTGCCGATTGAAAGCGTGATTTTATTGTTGATCACATTGGCTGCGGTCGGTGTGGTGTCGGCATGGCACATCCCCGCGGCCACCCCTGCCCGTCCGAAAGCCATCATTTCAAAAAACATTTTCAAATCTACGCTTCAAACAATGGCGTTAATTCATCACAAAAAAATCGTTTTTCACACCATTTTAGGTGCCACTTGGTTTTGGACAATTGGGGCCTTCGTCGCCGTACAAATTTATCCTTTATCCGGCAATATATTGCACGTTTCAAACACGGTGATTACGTTCTTTTTAATCCTGTTTTCCGTGGGGGTAGCATTGGGCTCAATGACCTGCAAAAAGATAATGAAAGAAACTATCCATGTCACTTATACCCCAATCTGGACTTTGGCAATGGGTATTTGTTGTTATATGGTTTATGTCTTCACACATGATTACCCCGTTTTGAATGACATGGTTGGTTTTTCAGATTTCTTTTCAGCCAGACCTCATGCTGTTGGGATCAGTCTTTCTTTATTCTTCATTGCCTTCTTTGGGGGATTATACATTGTTCCACTCAACGCTTTAATGCAAACCGCAGCACCAAAGGCCTACACGTCTGCCGTCATTGGTGGCAATAACATTTTGAACGCCGCAGGCATGGCTGGAATTTCCATTTTAGCCGTTGGATTGTTGTCATCTGGTTTTACAATACCGCAATTGTTTTTATTGACCTCAGTTGCCACCATTGGTGTTTTCTTTTTCGTCTGCAAATTGTTGCCTGACGCCTTGTTGCGTTCCATTTTACAATGGCTTTTGAAATCACTCTTTCACGTACGTGTGCGCGGAATTCAAAATTTCAGGAATACCCGCGGTCGCTCCATATTGGTTGCCAATCATACCTCTTTATTGGATGGTCTTTTAATCGCTACGTTTATGCCACATCGCATCACCTTTGCGATCAATACGGATTGGGCAAAAAAATGGTTTATCAAACCCTTTGGTTGGTTGGTGGATTTATATCCTTTGGATCCCACAAATCCGATGGCTATTCGCTCCCTTATCAATGAAGTGAAGAAAAACAAAAGGGTGATGATTTTCCCCGAAGGGCGGATCAGCATAACCGGCGGTCTGATGAAAATCTATGAAGGGGCTGGTGTAATTGCACAAAAAGCGGATGCCAAGATTATTCCTATTCGTATCAACGGCGCCCAATTCAGCAAATTTTCTTATATGAAAAACAAACTGAAAACCCGTTTGTTTCCTAAAATTGATATGACAATTTTGCCCGCACGCAAATTCGCGGTTCCCGAAGGACTTTTCGGGCGCGAACAAAGACATTGTCTTTCTACGCAACTATATGATTTGATGGCAGATATGGTATATGAAACGGCCGACCTCAATCAACATTTATTCAATTCTTTGTTGCAATCGGCGGCGTTGTATGGTTGGAAACAACAAATCGCGGAAGATATTTCCAGAAAGCCACAAACGTATCATTCATTGGTGCAAAAATCCTATGTATTGGGGCAAGCGTATGCGTCCGCATTCAAGGAAGAATATGTGGCGTTGATGTTACCGAATACCCTGGCCAATGTGGTCAGCTTCTTTGCCTTACAATCTGTGGATAAAGTACCTGTGATGCTGAATTTTTCACAGGGGATTCACCAGATTATTTCCTGCATCAACACGGTTAAAGTAAAAACGGTCATCACATCGGAACAATTCATTCAAAAGGCTCATTTGGAACAATTGGAAAAAGCGATGGTGGCCAACGGCACAAAAGTGATTTATTTGGAACACTTTGCCAAAAATATTTCTTTATTGGATAAAATCACCGGATGTATCAAACATTGGCGAAAAATAAAAGCTAAACACAAACCCGACAAACCCGCGGTTGTGTTATTTACATCCGGTTCGGAAGATATGCCCAAAGCGGTCTTTTTATCACATAAAAATCTGCAAGCCAATCGCTATCAACTCAGCTGCGTTATATCCTTTAACTGCTCAGATGTTTTCTTCAATGCGTTACCGATGTTCCATTCGTTCGGGTTATCTGTCGGCACGGTCACCCCTATTTTGTTCGGCGTAAAAACGTTCTTCTATCCCTCGCCGCTTCATTACCGTATGGTGCCTGAATTAGTCTATGATACCAATTCCACCATTGTATGCGGAACTGATACCTTTTTCTATGGATACGGGCGCAAAGGCCATCCATACGATTTCTTTAATATGAAATATGCTGTTGTGGGTGGCGAAAAATTAAAAGAAACAACCGCCGATTTATGGATGAAAAAGTTTGGGGTCAGAATATTGGAAGGCTATGGCACCACAGAAACGGCCCCTGTGTTGTCCTTAAATACGCCTATGAACATCAAACCCGGCACTGTCGGGCGGTTATTACCACATATCAAATACAAACTGAAACACGTTCCAGGGCTAGAAAACGGTGGTCAATTGTGCGTGCAAGGGGACAATATCATGTTGGGATACATGAAATCAGATAAACCTGGAAAATTGCAACCCGTAAAAGATTCTTGGTATGACACGGGCGATATTGTCACCATGGATTCAGATGGCTTTATTTCCATTCAAGGTCGCGCCAAACGTTTTGCTAAAATAGCCGGAGAAATGATCTCTTTAACATCGGTAGAACAAGCCATTGACCAATTTTATCCAGGTGCCATCCAAGGCATTGTCACCGAACCGGATGAAAAGAAAGGTGAGCATCTGGTGCTTATCACTAACCATGAAAAAGCATCCGTTATAGAACTCAGAAATTTCTTCAAATCAAAAGGATTCAGCGAACTTTGGATTCCCAAAAAAGTTATTTATGTTAAAAATCCACCGGTTTTGGGAACAGGCAAATTTGATTATCAGGCAATCAAAGAAACCATGTACGATCCCAAATCCATGCAATATAAGGACAAGTCGTAATACATGTTCCTGCTTGACTTTGGATGGGGCATAGATTATAATGCCGATAACAGAAAGGTATCATTATGACGGGCTTTGGATTTTCGTTTTTATATATTCTGATTATTGGCTTTTTGCCACTGATTTATGTCACAATTAAAACCATTTCGTGGGAAAAAATCGGCAATAAAACCTTCCGTAAATTGTTATTAAAAGATTTTATCAGAACCTTGCCCGTTTGCGCTTTGGTCGCCCTCCCATTATTGATTTGGCCCGCCATTGCTCGCCCCTATTTAATGGTGATTCAAGCCATTTTTATGCCATTGATGTTTTTGGAATTGGGGCACATTTATTTATTTGGCGTGCGGGTCGGGCTCAATACATTTTATAGCTTCTTTGTTACAAATATGCGGGAAACACGCGAATTTATCAGCCAAAACATCCCCTTGATTTTATACGTCGGAGCGGCGGTGTTTTATTTGTTACCATTTGTCGCTTTGTGTTACCTGCCAACGCCGGCTTATACTAACACTATGTGGCATATCGGAACGGTGGTTGTGGCCATAGCGATCGGGTTTCCGTTTATCCGCAACTGGAACAAACGGTGGCCAAAATTCAAAGATGGCTATATTTTGAATCCATATAGCAATTTGATTTATCACTATATGGCCTATCGGCGCAACTATTTGGAACTCAGGAAGAAAATTGCGGAAAATAAAGCACCCGCGTTTGCCCCTATTACATCCAAATTGCCGGCCGATCAAAAGCAAACTTATATTATTACCATCGGTGAAAGTGCTAACAGCATGCACTTTTCTTGCTATGGTTATCCACGGAACACCTGTGAATTTACGGACGCGTTCAAATCTGACATTTTGTCATTTTCAAAGGTAAGATCTCAATTTGCGCAAACAATGCCCTCGCTCGAAAAAACCATTTCCTTTGCCGACAACGAGCATCCTGATTTAGTGTATCAAAAAGGATCTTTAATTGATTATTTCAAACAGGCGGGATTCAAAACATATTGGTTGTCCGATCAGTATGCGTTGGATGAGCGCGATACCATGATTACCGCAATGACGATGCACTCTGATTACAACAAATGTTTTAACTATGGCGGGTTGAAGCGGTTTGAAAAGGCCGGGATGGACGGCGATATGTTGCCTGATATTCAAAAGATTTTGGATAATGACGAACCAAAGAAAGTTATTTTTGTCCATTTAATCGGCTCGCATGCGGCCTATGTCAATCGATATCCGTCCGAATTCAAACATTTTACAGACACGATGCCCGACAAGCAATTGTCCGAAACCAATCAACAATTTTTGAACACCTATGACGATTCCATCCGTTATACGGATTGGGTTTTGGCCGAAATAATCAAACAATTGCAACAAAAAGACGGCGTCAATTATATGCTGTATTTTTCGGATCATGGGGAAGATGTTTTTGACACCACGACAAACAAATTATTGGGGCATTCCGAATTGGCCAACGAACCAATGACATCCGTTCCATTACGTTTATGGCTATCTAAAACATTGGATCAGGTGCGACCCGATATTCGCCAACGCGCCACACAATTGGATAAACCTTATAAATTGGAAGATCTGATTCATTTTGTGCTAGATATTTCGTCTTTGGAAAATGAAGATTATAATCCTAAAAAGAGTATTTTAAATTAAGCCCGTGTCCGCCCGGTGCGTGTTGTGATGGGCTTTGCCAACTTTTCACGTTCTTTCATAAAATCACCGAATGTCTTGGATGGTGATCTTTCACCAGCCCACTCTTTGATCCAACAGGCTTGGTTATACAAGGCGGCAATCTCCCACATTTGATTTAATTTTTTCAACGAAACAGGGGTCGGATGTGCTGATTTTTTTGTTAAAGCATTATAATACCGCACCATGCCATACATAAACTCCTTTGGCCAAACCAATCCCCCAAAGTGGCAAAAGTCTTCATAGACGCTGCCAACACAGGCAAATTCATAATCAATCACTGAAATCTTTTTTGTTTTTTTATCATATAAAACATTACATGGGTCAAAGTCATTATGAACCAAAACAGCAATTTCATCGGACCTATCGCGTTTTCTAAAAACCTCAATTTTGTGTTTTAATTCATCCACCAACTTTGGATCAGCCAACCCTTTCCACGCCTTAAACAAACAATCAAAATAAACTTCATTTTCTCGGCCGGTCATTTTTATTTGTTGCCCAATCTTTTCTTTGTCGGGCACATCCGGTAAATGTTTGGGGTCGGACAAACTTCTTTGATGTGTTTCATTTAAAAATGTGGCCAATGCCCGCTGCAATCGAATTTGTTCTTTTGGGGGCAAACCCGCCACTGCTTCTTCACTCAATGCCTTTCCGCCATCCGGGGTCAGCACATAACCTTGCTTTTCATCGATAAAAATCGGTGGCAAAAATACAGGCCCCTTATATTCTTTTTGAATATAGACACGCACCTGATCTGCTTTACGCCGACGTTCAAAAAATTTCTTTAATTCCTTTTTATCCGAAATTTTAGGATGCACCACCACAAAGCGATTGCCTTTATCATTATGAACGAAAAGAATCTCCACCCGACCAGAATACTGCTCAGTTCTGTCAATAGTATAAACCTGATGATCTAAGGTAAGCTGTGTTGTTTTTTTGATCTTTTCTTTTAACGACATTTAATCATCCATATACTTGCGGCCGGACTTCCAATAATCGTAGCCCGTTTTCACCGTTAAAATAGCGGCACCCCACAAAGCAATCCATCCGGTCCATGTTAAAAAGCCCGAGAAAAATCCGGAATAATCCACCGGGGCCACCATCAGTACAGGCAATGCGATCATCTGGCAAGTGGTCTTCCATTTGGCCAACTTTGTCACGGGGCATCCCACCTGAATTTCAGCCAAAAATTCACGCAAACCGGACACCAAAATTTCACGGCATAAAATCACCACTGCTGGCACAACCATAATGTTGTCCAATTTCCCTTGCCATGCCAACATAATCAAAATGGAACCCACCAACAATTTATCAGCAATCGGATCCAAAATCCGACCAAAGCGTGACAATTGGTTCAAATGTCTGGCCAAATAACCATCCATGTAATCGGTAATGCCGGCCAAAACAAATAAGCCGACGCCAATCCAAGCCCAAGCCGGTTTGTCTGGTTTATCAACCACCTTGTCCAAAAACATTGTTAAAACAATCGCCGGTATAGCCCAAATACGTCCCATGGTCAACAAATTAGGAATATTCATTCCTTTACGCACGGCCTGAGCGCCTTTTCTCACGGCCTGAGCCGTAGATTTAACCTTGCGCACCATTTCTTTGCGACGTTGTTCTTTATTCAACTTCTTTTTTTGCTGTTTTTTGACCATACCTCTACCTCCGTTTGGACGCATTATATACTAATCATGAAAAAAAGTATAGACCTTTTTTGCAATTTTTTCATTAAAGCCAGGAACACGCATCAATTGGGCCAATGACGCCCCCGAAATTGCGCGCACAGATCCAAAGTAAGCCATCAAATCTTTTTTCCGTTTGGGACCAATGCCCTCAATATCGCGCAACGTTTCGTGGAACATTTCTCGGGATCTTTTGGCACGATGTGATCCGATTGCAAAGCGGTGTGCTTCATCCCTTAGGCGTTGCAACAAAAACATAACTTGGCTTTTATGATCCAGCACAATAGGTGTTGTGGGGGCCGCATCCAAAAATAAAGTTTCCAATCCTTTATCGTGCTGCCCAGCGCCTTTGGCCATAGCCAACACGCGCACTCCTTTTACTTTCATTTTTTTGAAGACATCTAAAACTTGACTCATTTGCCCTTTTCCACCATCCAAAATTATTAAATCAGGCAAATCATTTTCCTTCAATCCGCGTTTTAGCCGGCGCGTCAAAACTTCCCTCATCATACCAAAATCATCGTTTGTATTGGCACATTCTATATTGAAACGACGGTACAATTTCTTTTGGAAACCGTCGCGTGTGGCCACAATCATAGCTCCGACAGCCGCCGTCCCTTGAATATGGCTGTTATCATAAACCTCCACTTTATTCAGCACAGGCACATCCACTAATTGTTGCAAAGTATTCCAATTTTCCGTATTTGCAGCAGTTTTATTCAAATTTTGCTGTAAAGTTTGCATGGCATTTTGCAATCCTTCACTCATCCATTGACGCCGCGCCAAACGAAATGGTGGCAAGGCAATTTGAACCTTTTTCCCAGCCAAAGCAGACAAGGCCTTTTCAAAAGATTCTTTTTCTGCAATTTTTTCGGATAAACATAAAACACTGGGCGGAGTTAATTTATCATACACTTGCAACAATAATGACGGCAAATCTTCCACATTAAAATCCTTCACCATTTGATAAATGTTGCCCGACAAATTGGGGCGATGGAAAAAGATTTGAATACAACTTTCGCTCCCCTCTGTGGCCACAGCCACCACATCCGTGGGATCGGCACTTTGCAATGTTCCGGTGCCCTGAATATGGTTCAAAGCCCATATTTTATCCCGAACGGCGGCTGCTTTTTCAAATTCCTGAGCTTTAGATAGCGATTGCATTTGCTTGGTCAATTCGTTTTGCAAAAGGGTTGATTTCCCTGCCATAAAATCGCGCACTTGATTGGCCAATTTTTCATATTCCACATCACTGACACATCCGCAACATGGCCCCACACACCGCTTTATTTGATATAACAGGCAAGGTCTTTTTCGACCAGCAAAATATGAATTAGCACAAGACCGAATTCCAAATATCTTTTGCAAAGATTTGATCGTATTATTAACTGACAATCCAGAATCAAATGGTCCAAAATAAGTACCATCTTTTTTGCGATCTCCCCGATATTTACAAAGGCGTGGATATTTTTCTTTTGTCAGCAAAATGTACGGATAACTTTTATCGTCTTTTAACAAGATATTATAATAAGGGCGAAATTGTTTGATTAACTCGGCTTCCAACAAAAACGCTTCTGCCTCACCGGCGGTTTCTACTGTAATCAGATCATGAACCTTGCTCACCATTTGGCGGATACGATAGGACAAGCGATTTTCTTGCGTATAATTTGTCAGGCGGTGTTTTAAGTTTTTGGCTTTACCAACATACAGCACAGATCCGTTTTCATCCAACATACGATAAACACCGGGTCTTTTGGACACAGTTTTTAATTTTTCTCGTAAAAAATCTGCCCCTATTTTGCACTTCATACGAAAAAAATATCATTTTTTTGAAAAAAAATCAACAAATGCATAAAATAATCCTTGCCAAATGTTTATTTTTCGGGTAAAAGAAAAATATGTGGAGATTGTTAATTGCGATTGGATTATTATGGACGGGGGTTGTGCAAGCGCAACCTATGTCTTGTCTGCTCGCCGATGTTGAAAGTGGTTATATCTTCACAAAGCAAAACATTCACACACCGCTTCCACCAGCCTCTTTAACAAAAGTAATGACATTATATCTGACCTTTTCTGCATTAGATAAGGGCTGGCTCAAAATGAATGATCCTTTGCCTATTTCAAATTGGGCTGCATCACAAGAACCATCTAATTTAGACTTGGTTGCCGGTGAAACAATTACCGTTCGGGAAGCCATCTTGGCCCTGATTGTTAAATCTGCCAACGATGTGGCCGTTGTTTTAGCTGAGGCCTTGGCTCCTTCAGAAAGAGATTTTGCCAAAATGATGACACAAGCAGCCGCCCAATTAGGAATGGCAAACACTGTATTCAAGAATGCCTCTGGCTTGCACAATCCGGAACAATTGACTTCTGCACAAGATATGGCTATTTTAACCCTGGCAACCATTAAAAACTTTCCACAATACTATCCGTTATTTTCAACACAATCTTTCGTTTATCATGGCCGGGAATACAGAACACATAACCATGTTTTGACCGACTATGCCGGGGCGGAAGGGTTCAAAACTGGATATATTTCTGCCGTCGGTTACAACATTATTTCAACAGCCAAAAAAGATGATTCCCGTTTGGTGGGTATTGTGATTGGAGACCAATCCGTTGCCGCTCGTGATGCCTATGTGACTCATTTATTGGACAGTGGCTTTAGAAAAGTCAAAATTCAAAAACAAGCCGTGGAAAGCGGTGCTATTCAACCAGCTTTTGATCCATTACACAGAAAAGCGATGGTCAACAAATTAAACATGGCCGTGTTTGCGCCAGTTATGAAATATCAAACACGTCGCGCTCTGGCTCGTGGTAAGCAATTAGCGGCAAAAACACGGCGTGCTTATCCGGCGGTTGTTTCTGTGGGCAAACCGCGTGTATTAGCAACACATACTGAAAATGATTGGGGCATTCAGATCGGGGCCTTTAATACACAAGAAAAGGCATTATCTATGGCCAATCATGCTTTGTCTTTATTAAACGCACCAGCTTCTGTTCAAACACAACGCAAAAATGCGCAAATTTATCGCTCCCGTTTGATTGGATTCAAATCAAAACAAATGGCGCAAACGGCCTGTGAGACCTTACAACGCAAAAATTATAGTTGCTTTGTTGTGGCGCCACAGGGGGATAGATGAAATCATTTATTTTCACACTTTTGATGATGATATCTGGTGTCGCCGAGGCCGAATCCTTGGATGAGATTGTTTTGTCTAATGCTCAAAACACCTGCAAGATTTATTATTTGACAACCAAACAAAAAAAATTATGGACGATTGATGTTGATTCTGCCTTATGCAAAGACGGATGGGTTGATGGTTTTGCCACCGTTTCTGTTAAAGATCCATTGAACAGATTGGTTGAAACGTTGCATGGTTATTTTTTCAACGGCCATTGGTTTTTGGAATACCCAGGAAACATTACAACATTTCAACGAACAAATCCCCAAACAAATACGCAATCTTTTATCTTTCAAGCAGCACAAGAGCCCGATTTAGAATTGACCTATTATGCTGTCGCGCGCACAACACGGCCTAAGGATAGTGTTTATTCGGGTTTTAGATTGTGTTCTGAACGACCGGTATTTTTGGTTGCTCACGATCCCATTGGGGATTTTCAACAAAGTTTATTTCAAAGCACAACATTGAAAAATGCAAAGAAACTTTTACCAAAACTTTGTCCAAAATCAAAGCAATTTGAATTGTTGGGTGTATCACCACAAAATCCAACAGATACAAACTGGACTTTTCAGGCCATAGTTGATTTAGAAAATGATGAAAACACTTTGAAATATAACACTCAACATGCCGGCCGCAACATTCCAATGCCCACAGAATTGCGCCATGAGGATGGTGAAAAATTGCTGACAATTCAACCCCAATCGGAAGGAACAACCAAAACTCTGTATGGCGAACAACCCCTGCCAACGGAAGAAATTGAAACAATTTTTATTCCTGAATCAGAACCCGCAAAATCTGCATTTGATTTGGCATTATTAGCTCGTGTAAAGGCAACAGATGTCCGGGGTCGCGCCATGATTCATATTGACAATGTCAGTTTGGATGAAACAATCAGTGTTGATTTGCCCGTTCCTTTAACCGCCAAAGGCGATGCAAAACTAACCCCCGGCTGGTACATGGCAACCGGTTTATTCCGGAACGAAGACGGCAAGGATTTTATTCAAATTTTATCGGCAAAGCCCTGCCTGAAAGATTGGTGCCCAGATGAAAAATAATCGTGTGTGGAGTTTTGTTATTATCGCAATCATTATCATCGCAATTATGATGATATGGTATCGCCAACGCACAACGCGTCTTTATACGGCGATGGTACAAGCAGAACCGGGATTGTCCCAACTGCACAAATGGGGAACCGGATTAAATTTCAAAGGGGATGCCCTCATCTTCTACCATGCACAACATCCGCGATTTCCGGATTTTATCGTTCAACGTATGAAAGTGCGAGATACTTTCCATCAATTTGATTTGGAATTACGTGGCATAAATGGTTTTGTTTTGGCACACCTCAGACGCCAAAATGATTTTGAAGGCAAATTATGGGACTATCAACCACAGAAAGATTTATTGAACAATCTGATGCTGACATTGGGTTTAATGGGCTACGATCGCATTTCTTTTGATTTATCCTTGAATGCCAAATTAAACGCACCCAATCAAATGTTTGTGCAACTGAATGTTGTTATTGACGGCAAACCAAAAATGCACTTCGTGTCAAAGATTACACCACCCGAGGAACATCAAACATTATGGGCAAACCTAAAACATCAGCCCATTAAAATGCAACTGGACTACATTGATCCGGAATGGAAAGAAAGATTGGATCATTATACTCAAAGCAAGAAAATTGAGTTTTTGACGGAGCAAACTTTATATCCGTTAGCATTAAACAAATGATGTCACCAAGAACAAGAAACTAAGTGTGCATAACAACACGATATTAATGATGACACAATCTTCAATTGTTTGCCATAAAATATGGGAAAACTCATAAAAAGTTCCCTTATCAACCGTAATCCACAACAACACGCGCACAGCAACAGCCACCAAAGACGCCACCAGGTATAATGTCGGATTAAATAAGAACGTAGAAATCGGTTTGGCATCTGTTGTTAAAGAAAAAACATACAGTGCCATCAAAATACCGCACAAAGAAACGAATCGAAAAGAAAACAATTTTTGGAAAAATGTCTCGTTCATATTTTACCCCCTTTAACGACGACCACGCCGCCGCACAGATGTTTGTTGAGCACGTGCCCGTTCGCGTTCCATGGCCGCACGTTGTTCTTCTTCAAATGGAGAAGGAATCTTACCCAAAATGTTTTGCTGAATATTCATAAATTCCTGACGTGCCTGATCCAACTCGGACAAAGTCATTTCAGATTTCAATTGGGAAATCGCGGCAACTGCTGGCGCATATCCTTGGTTCGCAGACCAAGTCAGCCAAGCATGTCCCAACAAACGATTTCTGGAAATACGTTCGCCATTGACGTACAACAAACCCAAAGCATATTGGGCTGCCGGTTCTCCCTGAGAAGCAGCATAGGTATAATATTTCAGTGCACGCTCCACATCCCGATCAACACCATTACCATTCAAATACATTGAAGCCAATGAATTATATGAAATCAAATCACCAGCGGCAGCAGCAGCACGATATGCAGCAATTGCTTTGGCTGTATTACTGCTGTCTTGATCCAAATAAATATCGGCTAAATAACGACCGGCCTCCGCCTTTTGTTCCACAGGAATTTTTTCCAACAACTCAATTGCTTTTACCAAATTGCGTGGCACACCTTCACCTTTATAATACGCAACCCCCAAATTTAACATAGCGGAAGTATTTCCCTGATCAGCGGCCTTTTGATATAAAGAAATGGCTTTTTTACGATCAGCGGGAACAACTTGCCCTTCACTATATAAAAAGCCCATGTATGCTTGTGCCAAATGGTAATTTTGATCCAAGGATCGTTGCATATATTGCAAGCCCAACTGATCATTTTTGACAACGCCATATCCTTTCAAATACATATAACCCATATAGTATTGGGATCTAAAATCGCCGGCATCAGCCAACGGACGGAAATGTTGAATGGCTTCCGTATAGCGTTTGGCCTCAAACGCTTCCTCACCCTCCAAAAAATCAGCAAAAACAGGAACTGACAAAAATAACGCCAAACTGGCCAGCAATAATTTCTTCATATCAAACCCCTTTCCTGAAAATCAGTATAAAACGACTTTTCAAAAAAAACAAGTCTTTTTTATAAAAAAAAGGCCGGAAAGGAAACTTTCCGACCTTCTTTATCACTCGTCTGAGGATTAGTCGACCACGACTTCCACGCGACGGTTGTCTTTGTAGGCAGGACCAAATTTGTCTGTCGCGCCGTTTCCTTTGACGGAGATACGGTCAGCGGCGACGCCTTTTTCCACCATGTAGCCTTTAACGGCTTCAGCACGACGTTTGGACAAATCCACGTTGTAGCTGGCTGGGCCTTCCATAGAGGCATAACCATTGGCTGTCACTGTCTTGTCAGCATTGACGTCAGCGTTCAAACGAGCAGCAGCTTCGTTCAAATATGCTTCATCGTCAGCAGACAATTTTGCAGAGTTGAAAGCAAACAAAGCTGGTGTAGCTGTATAAACAACATCACCCTTGTTGCATGGTTTTGCACCGCAGCTTGGGTCACACAAATTAGCACAAGCGGATGTCAATAAAGCCAAACCGGCAACTAATAATAAAGATTGTTTTTTCATAATTTTTCTCCTTTTTTATGATTCAACACTTGCTAATCTAAACCTTTTATTTTTATATTGCAAGCATTTTTTTACATTTTTTTCAAAAAAAAGATACTTGACAAAGAAAATCAATAGGCGTATAATAATAAACATCCCAATTATCGCGGGGTAGAGCAGTCCGGTAGCTTGCCAGGCTCATAACCTGGAGGTCATGTGGTTCAAATCCCATCCCCGCAACCAAAAATCACAAGTCGTCTGAAAAGGCGACTTTTTCTATCATCAAGGTATTAGGCAATAAGAATAACTCCAACAATCATCAAGATAAAACACAAAATCTTTTTTGCGTAAGAAACCTGTAATTCTTTAAATTGAAATCGGCAAAAAGGTTGTATAATTGTAGCAAGTACCAATAAGAACAACGGGGCTGTCGCTTCAATGGCTCCGTTGATAACAGGAGACAACCAAGACAAAGCGTAAGTGGCAGCCGCAATGGCCAAAAAGTAAACAAATTCATTCACAATAAACAAGGGCAGTTTTTCTTTGTATGCAGGCATATTTTTTTGAATATCTGGCCTGAGATTTTTGAGCAACAAAAAAGAAAAAACAAGAATTCCGGAAATTATATTCGGATAAACAATTGTATTGACCCAAACCCCATCCGATTGAATTGCTAATTTTGCCAAAACCATCCGAAATGAAAACAAAAAGCTGGATAAAAACATCCAATAAAAAGACTTATTCAGCTTCAAAAACATTCCTTGCTTGGCACTTAAAACCAACGAGGCAAAAATGATAATGCAAAAACCGACATATTGCATCGGTAACAAAACGTCTTTTAAAATTAAAAAGGATAAGCATGGCACAAAAAACTTACCCAAAGCAAACAAAGACGAAACAACGGATGTATCTGTTTTCTTTAAAGCATGATAGTATGGGTAAAGATATGCTATATCTATAACAGCCAAGATAATATAAATGAAAAAGCATGGCGCGTGTGGACATGTTGGCATTTCAAAACAAAACATAAGTGGCACAAACAAGGCATTCGTTAAGGAAGTATAAAAACACATGGTAGATGGCTTTTTAAAAACATCCAATGACAAAAAGCTTTCAATTAAGATTGAAAGAGCGTAAAATAAGGGAGCCAAAAAAGCTATTAAATAAATCATTTAACTTTTATAACGTATTTTTGTTTTTAATGCAAGTTTTCAATACCAACAAACTTTTCTAAATAGTTCGTAAATGGCGCACTGTGCCCAACCAAAAAGAACCGCACCCCATCCTCGGGGTGCTTTTATTTTTATACTCAATAACAATCTCACTCTTTGAGTTTAAGGGCAAATCTGCACACTTTATCTTCACACACTTGCAACAACACCCTAAAATCTAGGCGACGCTCTTCCTCCCCCTCGGAATTCATAATCATTGTCCCCTCCGCTTTATAAATTCCCGGGCTATTCGTTTTTTGAATATCATTTACAACAACAGTACGTGTAAAGGGCTTTTTTTTCATTACCTTATAACTTGGCTGAACTTCCATGTTATAAAAATCAAACCAGACAGATGATTCACTATATTTGGCCACAAAGCCCATTTCTCCCCAATTTTCCTCCTGTTTTTCCATGTCATCATAGACCGAAAATCTGGCGGTAAGATACTCGTTCAAAAAGTTTTTTACATCCTCACTAATCTCTTCTGAATCAACGCCGTTCGCGGCCACATCAGTTTCAGCACATACGGGGCCAATAACCCCCATAGCCAACAAAATTGCTCCCAAAATAAATTTTTTCATGTTTGCCTCCCTTTCACTTCATTATATTAAAACAAAAGTTGATGTCAAAAGAATTTTTTATTTTGGTAAAAATCCCCGCACCCAACCATACAGCAAAAGGTCAGCCGAAAGGTTGGCCTTTTTATTTAGACCTCACATGGGATGTCTTTAGCTTCTGTGAATGATTTTGTATTCT
>JAFPYW010000009.1 GCA_017394405.1 Alphaproteobacteria bacterium | reverse complement strand
TCACCAATTGGTTGATGTAAATAAACTAAATCAATATAATCCAATCCTAAACGGTTCAACATCTTTTTAATTGCTTCATCACTGGCATATTCGCTTGGCCACAACTTTGAAGTAACCCAAATTTCCTCACGAGGTACACCACTATCTTTAATCGCTTTTCCAACACTGCGTTCATTTTGATAAGCATGTGCTGTATCAATATGACGATAGCCATTTTGTAAAGCGGTTAAGACAGAGTTATAAGCCTCATCACCTTCTGCCAAATGATACGTTCCCAAACCAAACTGTGGGATTTTTGTGCCGTTATTGAGTGTAATGTAATCTTGTGCCATGGTGTTTCCTCCTGTTAAAATTACTGTTGTTAATAAAAGTGTTGCAAATAATTTTTTCATGAATTCTCCTTATCTGATAAAATTCGTAAATATCGTTTCTTCTTCTTTTGGCATCGGAACACCTGCTGTTTTACCTGCTTCCTGACATTTTAAATGCCATGCCATATTTCGTGCCAAAATCCGCATATTTTGCAGACCTTCCAAATCTTGCTTGACATCTTCGGCTGTTAATCCATGTACCATATTCCAATAACGACCGGAGATAACAGGCATTTGTGTCATTAAAAAGTATTTGTTTAATTGGTCTAATGCGGCAGTTGTTCCTGCTCGTCTGGCACTAACAATTGCTGCGGCAGGTTTATGGATAAACACATCTTTACGTCCAAATGCTACATAGAATACTCTGTCCATAAAAGATGTTATAGAACCACCAGCAGCGGCATAGTGTACTGGTGAACCAAAAATAAATCCATCAAAATCCTTTGCTTTTTCAACGAATTCGTTCACGCCATCATTCAAAACACATTTACCAGTTTTTCGGCAGGCATAGCATCCCATACATCCAGAAATTGGTTTGTTTCCGATATGATAGATTTCGGATTCAATACCTTCTTCTTTCAACGTCTTGGCGATTTCTTCTAAAGCCACATTTGTACATCCGTTTTTATGAGGGCTTCCGTTTACGAGTAATACTTTCATTGTGATTGTCCTTTCTTTCATTAAAATCCCAATTTCTTAAGCCATTTTGTTACATCGTCTTTTGCTTCTTCACGACTGTTTTGGGCAACATGTCCATAAATGGCTAATCCATTCAAAACATCTGCTTTTGTTGTGGATTTAATCTTGCTCGGAATTGATGATAAACCGCTTCCTTCGTGCGTCACAAAAGGAGCAACCTTTTTACCTGTCCAATCATGCGCTTCCATAAAAGTATACATTGCCATAGGCATATCTGCCCACCAGTTCGGCGTGCCAACAAACACCATATCATAATCGGCAAAGTTTGCCACATCTCCGATAATTTCCGGACGGGCATTGGCTTTCTTTTCATCCAATGCCACTTCTGTCAATGCCTTATAAGCTGTTGGGTAAGTGTCATTCTTGAGCTTTACTTCAAACATATCCGCACCTGTTTGTTCGGCAATCATCTTGGCGATGATGGCGGTATTGCCTTCGGTTATATTTCCAACGCTATATTGTTCTCCGGTTCTGGAAAAATAAACTACGAGTGTTTTTGAATTTGTCATATCAATCTCCTTTGCTTGTGTGTTAAATGT
>JAFPYW010000062.1 GCA_017394405.1 Alphaproteobacteria bacterium | reverse complement strand
ATAATCTGGCACTTCCGCCGTAAAGCAACCTGCTTCATCCACGGGGCAAACCACTGGGAAATCTGGGCTGATTTTCATACAAGCATCAAAGTCTTCCGCACCAAATCCTGGCGCAATATGCACCATACCGGTACCATCTTCGGTGGACACAAAATCACCCGAAATAACACGGAAACATCCCTTTTCTTTCAAGTTTGCGAAATATGGGAACATCGGTGTATAAGATTTACCCACCAAGTCCTTGCCTTTGATCGTAGCAACCTGTGTGGCATGTTCCAATTGCTTAGCATAACGACCTTTTAAGCCCTCGGCTAACACATACTTCTCACCATTTTCTTCCATCACTGCATAATCAATATCTTCACCCACGGCAATCATCAAGTTAGATGGAAGCGTCCAGGGTGTTGTTGTCCAAACCAATAAATTCATGCCATTTTCAAGGCGGAACATAATTGTAATAGCGGTATCTGTTTTATCGCGATAAGCCTGAGCCACTTCAAAGTTGGACACGGTTGTTTGGGCCGCCCAAGAATATGGCTGCACACGATAACCTTCATAAACCAAACCCTTGTCATACAAAGTTTTAAAGTTATGAATCACGGATTCCATAAAGGTTAAATCCATCGTGCGATATTCTAATTCTGGATCTATCCAACGACCGATACGATGGAAAATATCCTTAAAAATACCCGTGTATTTCAACACATCTTGGCGACAATAATCGTTAAATTTTTGAATGCCAAATTCTTCAATTGCCTTGTGTCCAGACACATTCAAGGCCTTTTCGGCGGCCATTTCTGCTGGCAAACCATGGCAATCCCAACCAAAGGGGCGTTCCACCTTTTTGCCCAGCATTGTTTGGAAACGAGCGATTGTATCTTTCACATAAGACACAAAAATATGTCCATAGTGGGGTTGTCCATTGGCAAATGGAGGGCCATCATAAAACACAAATTCGTCGCCATTTTTACGCGCGTCTTTCACTGCTTCAAAAATATGATTATCGTCCCAACTTTTTAAAACTTCTTCTTCCATTTTGGGAAAATCACATTTTCCGTTTAATTCCGGATAATATTTTTGCTTATCAGTCATTGTTAAATCCTTTTATCCATAAAGTTAAAAACTGGCAGTTATTCTACCAAATTATTCATTAAAAATCAAGATATTTTATTAAGTTAAAGAAAGTGTAATTGTATTTTCGCCCGCATCCAGGCGAATAATCAAATCTTCTTCTTTGGCAATTTGGACCAACCATAAAGCCGTCACAAATTTGGGATCACAAGGAACATTAGTTCCCATCAAGGCCTGCACGAAAACAGGATCATGATGTAAATCTTTTCCAGATACGATTACTGTTTTATCATTCAAAGTAATACTTCCACCGGTTCCTAATATTTCTAAACCAGCCGCCACCAACGCCAATTCCAATCGGGATGAAATAGTTCCCTTAAACGCCACAGGAATCGCCAATGTTTCCAAATACTTTGTCAATATGGATGTATCCACAGACTTTGTTTCAGCGCCGAACAATGCCCGAAAGAAGGCCAATCTGGCTGTCAAACAACGAGAGGTGTTATCCAACAATTCACCGGATTCATTCAAAAAAGAAGCGTCCATCTTGACCAAATCCAATGTATTTGACAACGCCCCAACGGCACCAGCCAAATCATGACTTATTCTCACAACAATCGCTTCGGTCAAAGTCATTTTTTCTTTCCTTTTTTGATTATTTTACCAAATAAATCTGGGCTGTCAATCCAAATTGCCCCAGCGGCTTCCAACGCCTGTTTTTTGGTGTCAATAATATCTGCAAATTTGACCGCTTGCATACCTAACAACGGCCGTTTTTCCGAACGATCCAACGCACGGCCAGGGATATAAAACCACAAGGGCTTTTTATCTTTTTGCCTTTTGTAAAAAGCTGCTAATTCATATTCTAACTCACCATGGACCTGCCCAATGGCCAAAATGCCCTGAGTTTTATCATCTTTCAATAGGGCTTTTATCGGTTCAATAAAGGATGTGCCGATCAAATGGTCAGCACCCAAAGAAATGCATGCGGACACGCCCAAGCCCGATGCGGCTAATTGGCTAGCCGCTTCCCATAATAAAGAGGAAGAACGTCCCACCAAACCAATTTTTCCTTTGGCAAATAAATTCACCGGCACCGCGCCAACAATCGTCTGGCCGACAACACCTATTCCCATGGAAGACGGCCCCAACAAACAAACACCTTTTTGCTCTGCTAATTCTTTCATTTTCAAAGAATCGTGCATTGGAACATTTTCGGTAATACAAATAATCATCTGAATACCCGCTTCAATGGCTTCTTCCACATCATGGACAACATGCGCCGGTGTTGAAAAGACAACACTGATTTGCGGTTTAACCGACGCGACAGCATCCTTCACTTTTTTGAAAACAGGAACGCCCAAAAACTTTTTGACATTTTTATCCGGGCTGGTTCCAGCCACGATATTGCTCCCATACGCCAAAGCTAATTCCGTATGCATAGCACCGGATTGGCTGGTAATTCCTTGGCATAAAATCGGCGTTTCTTTTGTTGGCAAAAAGAACATTCATCGCCTCGCTTTCATTTCGTGAATAACCACACGAACGGCTTCATCCATCCGAGTTTTAACTATAAAAGGCAACCGCGACTCAAACAACAACCGCTGACCGGCTTCGGCATTGACACCATCCATGCGCACCACAAACGGCAATCCGGTGGCCATTTCCGGTGAAGCAGCAATCAACCCTTCGGCAATCAAATCACACCGCGTCAAACCGCCAAAGATATTCACCAACACCGCATCCACATTTGGTTCGGATAAAACTAATTTGACCGCTTTCATAACGGTTTCGGGGGTTGGTTCCGTTCCCACATCCAACAACGCACCCACACGACCGCCTTTTCGTTGAATCAAATCAATGGTAGCCCAACCCAAACCTATACCATTTACCACACAAGCGATGTTTCCATTTAATCCGATATACCGAAAATGATTTTGACGAGCCTGACGTTCGCGCTCTCGCCCGACACGAGATTCAATGAGTGGAATCAATTCCGGAAATTTTGTTGTACTTGCCGGATCAAAAATCAGACGCGCATCCACAATGCGCACAGATCCATCAGTCAGCAATACCAATGGCGATAATTCCACTGCCACAGCACCATAATGGACAAACAAACGATGGGCTTTTTTTAACACTGGAACAACCTTATCCAAAACGGCTTTTTGCCCTTTAGCCAAAACATTTCCAGCCTTATTCAGCATATCTTCATCCATTGTGCGGCCAAAAATAAACTCACCCTCAATGCCGACATTATCCGACACCAACAACAACCGACATTGTTTTTCAAAATTGACACGAAAAACCAAACGCCCCAAAATACGATCCACCTTTGGTTTTTGTTCCACATACACTTTTTCCACCACACAAAATGTACCCGAAGATTTAGCCCACGCCGGTGTAGATTCCAACAATTCCTCAGCCGCTTGTTTTACTTCGGCGGCCGTGGCGACACAAAGACATCCGTCTTCATTTTCTCCCAAGGACAACAACCGACCATAACACGCATTTTTTCCCATAATTTGCGGTTTGACCACAAAGGGACCTTGGCGCAACTTTTGAGCGACTGCAAACGCCTCATCAGCCGTGTAAGCAATCCCGCCTTTCAGCATCGGCAACCCGGCTTGTTTCATTAAACGTTTCACATGGTATTCTTGTAATTCCACTTGGCCCCCTATGATTAGCCCTATTTTGACACAAAAAACAATGAAAAGCAAGTAAAAATTAGACTTGTTTAATTTCAGAAATACCGCTAATTTGTGACAGCGCCGATAAGGTGCTTGGTTGCAAAACATAACGATCTGGCAAGGACATTTCCACCTCCTGGCCATCTACTTCCACCAACATACACACACGGCTCTTTCCTTTTGAGTCGGGTACCAACACCTTTTTTAACTCGGGAATACAAGCCACATCTTGAATCTTCAAAATCAACGTGGAAGCCGTTTTTGACATCATTTCAGACAATAAATCCACCCCAACAATACGCAAACTGATTTGTTCTTCTCCCTCACGGCGAGATGCTTCCACATGGAATAACAACGGCTGATTTGAATGCAACTTTTCGCGATTTGCCTCTAACACGTCCGAGAAACAAATAGCATCATAATTGCCAGATTTATCGCTGGCCGACACGAAGGCAAAACGATTGCCCTTTTGGCTGATCCGTTCGCGCACTTCGGACACGATACCCGCCAAAGTGCCGACAAAACTGCCAGCCGCCTTAACCGTTGATGGCACATCCGCATAATCCGTAACGCGCATCCGTTCCAAAATTACGCTAAACGAATCCAACGGGTGTGCAGACAAATAAAATCCCAATGCTTCTTTTTCATATTCCAATTTTTCCATTTGAGGCCATTCGGGATACTTCTTCAATTTTAATTTATTGGCGCCGGCATCCGCCCCAAAAAGGCCCATTTGCGCGCTATTTCTGGCAGTTGTTTGATCGGCAGCATACGCCACCATCGTTTCCACATTATTGAATAAATACGCACGATTGGCTTCCAAACACTCAAAGGCGCCCGCTTTTGCCAAATTTTCTACATAACGTTTATTCAGGGCTGATACATCCACACGTTGCAAAAAATCTTCTATAGATTTGAACGAACCATTCTTTTCACGTTCTTCCACAACCGCTTTCATACCGGCTTCGCCCACATTTTTGACGGCCGACAAAGCATACCGAACACACCCATCTTCTACTGTAAAATCAACGTCGGATTTGTTGATATCAGGTGGTAATACTTTGAATCCATTTTGTTTCAAATCGTTTCGGAAAAACGCCAATTTATCTGTATTGATTTTATCCAATGTCATGGTAGCCGCCATAAATTCTACTGGATAATGTGCCTTCAAATATGCGGTTTGATACGCAATAAAGGCATAAGCCGCTGCGTGCGCCTTATTAAAGCCATATTCAGCAAATTTTGCCATTTTGTCAAACACGGCATTCGCGTCTTTTTCATCTACCCCTTTGGCCTTAGCGCCTTTAATAAATTTTTCTCGTTCAGGTGGCAACAATTCGGCTTTTTTCTTACCCATAATACGACGTAACTGATCCGCACCGCCCAAAGTAAAGTCGGCCATCACCCGTGAAATCTGCATCACCTGTTCCTGATAAATCATAATGCCGTAAGTTTCCTTCAAAATCGGCTCTAACATCGGGTGCATATAATCGGGTTTTTCCAAACCTTTTTTCACTTTAATATAGGTGGGGATAGAATCCATTGGTCCCGGACGATACAGTGACACCAAAGCAACAATATCTTCAATTTTATCAGGTTGCATATCGTGCAAGATTTTTTTCATGCCTGTTGATTCCAATTGGAACACACCTGTTGTATCTGCTCGGCGCAACAATTCAAAGGTTTCTTTGTCATCCAACGGAATGTGATCAATATCAACCTCTATCCCACGTAACTTGATTAAATCCAATGTCTTTTTGATGGTTGTCAGTGTCTTCAAACCCAAAAAGTCAAATTTAATTAAACTTGCCTCTTCCACATACTTCATATCAAATTGCGTCACAGGCATATCAGACGACGGATCTTTATATACCGGCACAATTTCATCCAACGGCCTGTTCCCAATCACAACACCCGCCGCGTGCGTAGATGAATTACGATACAATCCTTCCAACTTCACAGCAATTTCAAACAGGTATTTCACCGCTTCGTCTTTTTCAATTTCCTCTTTAATTCTGGGCTCCAACTCAAATGCTTTTTCTAATGTCATTTTGGGGTCGGCGGGAATCAACTTAGACAATCGATCTACCACGGGATACGGAATCTGCAACACACGTCCTACATCACGAATCACCGCTTTTGCTTGCAACTTACCAAAGGTAATAATTTGTGCCACGTGGTCAAAGCCATAATGATTCTGCACATATTCAATCGTCTTTTCGCGTTTCTCCTGGCAAAAATCCACGTCGATATCGGGCATATTCACGCGTTCTGGATTCAAGAATCGTTCAAACACCAAATCAAAACGAAGTGGATCGATATCCGTAATGGTTAAACTCCATGCCACAACAGAACCTGCTCCAGAACCACGCCCAGGACCAACTGGCACACCATGACTTTTGGACCACTGAATAAAATCTGCCACGATCAAGAAATAGCCTGGGAAGCCCATTTGTTTAATCACGCCCAGTTCAAACTCCATCTGTTTGTGATACTTTTCTATGTCTTCGGGCGAACGGCCCTTCATGCGTTCTTTGAAGCCCTTTTCGGCCATTTCGGCCAACACTTCATCTTCGGTTTTCCCTTTGCAATCGTAATTCGGGAAAGCCGGCTTTTTCTTTTCTGCCATAAAGGCGCAACGTTTGGCAATTTGCACCGTGTTTTGAAGTGCCTCTGGAATATCGGCAAACAAGGCACACATTTCTTCTTCGGTTTTCAAATAATGTTCCGGTGTCACACGACGACGATTTTGTTCCGACACATAAGTCTTTTCCGCAATACAGAGCAACGCATCATGTGCCTCATACATATCAGGCGTTAAAAAATACGCATCATTTGTGGCCACAAGAGGAATGTTGTATTTATAAGCTAAATCAATAAAGCCTTGTTCAGTTGCTTGTTCTTGCTCTGTCCCATGGCGTTGCAATTCAATATACAGCCGATTCGGATACGCCTTTTGCAACTTTTCAGTAATCTTTTCTGCCCACGCCGTTTGGCCGGCCAACAACGGACGTCCTAACAAACCTTCCACACCACCAGTCAGCAATAACAACCCATCTGTATGTTCCAAAATTTCATCAAAGGTCAGGTGTGGCGTACCCTGTTTTGTCTTGTCCATATAGTATTTGGAAAAGTATTTCAAAAGGTTTTTGTATCCCGTTTCGTTTTGCACCAAAAACACCACTTTATCAAAGGTGTCTGCGTCATCCGAAAATTGGCTTTTATTTTTCTTTGGAGACTTCACCAACAATTGCGTGCCCAAAATCGGTTGCACACCCAACGGGGGCATTTCGTGCATCATCGCCATCGCACCACAGATGTTACCCGTATCCGTTGCAGCAATTGCCGGCATTTTATGTTCGGCCGCCCATGCCGCCAATTTGGGCATCTTAATCGCGCCCTCTAAAAGAGAGTAGGCAGTATGCACATGCAAATGAATAAATTTGGGCTCTGACATAGTTATCCTTTGTTGAGCCAAAGCATATCAGATTTTACCCCGAAAATCAAGAAAAAATGAACGCCTCGACACGCAAAACAACATTTCCCCATGCGTGGTCCATATCGTGCTGTGAAGCGTGTTTTCCACCCATTTTAACGTAAAAATTATCCGCCTGTTTATTTCCTTTTAAAGCATACAAACAAAATGCTTCATCTTTAATGGATTTCTTGAAAGTGGAAACCAATGCCGTTCCAACACCTTTTCGCCAAGCACAAGGATCCACATACAAACCATAAAGTTCATATTGAACTGGGATATTTGCATTTTCTGTATTTTTGCCACCATGCAAATAACCAACAACTTTTCCTTCGTCTTCCGCAACTAAAAATACAAAATCTTTATTTTCAATGGCATTTTTGAAATTTTCAATTTTCTTTTCGCTGACTTGCATTTTGGCCAAAAAATCATCTGGTGCCAATCCTTTGTAAGCGGTTTGCCAACCAATCACATTGATTTCAGCGACACGTTTTGCATCTTCTGGTTTTGCTTTACGAATAATCATTTCCCCTCCCTATTTTTGCTCCACGATTTTGCCATCTTGAACGGAAATGCGACGATCCATTTTAGCCGCCAATTCCGGGTTGTGTGTGGCAAGCAAAGCCGACAACCCTGTTTCACGCACAATTTTTAAGAATGTGTCAAACACTTCATCCGCTGTTTTGGGATCCAGGTTCCCCGTGGGTTCATCCGCCAATAACAAAGCCGGACGATTCGCGAGCGCTCGCGCAATTGCGACACGTTGTTGCTCACCACCGGACAGTTGCCCGGCCCTATGTGTTAAACGATGTGAAAGCCCAACCATTTTCAACAATTCTTTCGCACGTTCTTTGGCATCTTTTTCTTTCACGCCTGCAATCAGTTGAGGCATCATCACATTTTCCAACGCATTAAAATCGGGCAACAACAAATGCGATTGATATACAAATCCCACCGTTTTTTGACGCAATTTTGTACGCCCCGCATCAGACATTTTTGTAGCGTTTTCACCACCGATTTCTATCGTGCCAGCCGTCGGTGTATCCAATAAACCCGCAATATGCAACAGCGTGGACTTACCCGATCCACTGGGCCCTACAAGCGCCACTATTTCCCCCGTACCAATTTCCAAATTGATATCTTTCAAGATCTCCAACTTTGTTTCACCCTTACCGAATGAACGCGCAATATGCGATAATTTCAATACATTACTCATATCTTAACGCCTCCACGGGATCTGTTTTAGATGCTTTCCAACTGGGGTATAATGTGGCCAAAAATGCTAATGCCAAACTCATAGCTCCCACCCACATAACTTCGGGTAATTCCACCTTTGCCGGCAGATGTGAGAGGAAATAAATTTCAGCTGAAAACAACTCTTTTCCCGACAAACCTTCAAGCCATGTTTTGATTGTGTCAATGTTATAACTGAAGGCCAAACCCAAAATCACGCCAGCCAATGTGCCCACAAAACCAACCGTTAATCCTGCCAACAAAAACACACGTTGCACGGCGCCACGGCTCATTCCCATTGTGCGCAACACAGCAATATCTTTTCCTTTATCCTGCACCAACATAATCAAGCCGGAGATCATATTAAACGCGGCCACAATGATAATCAATGTTAAAATCAAGAACATCACGTTGCGTTCCACTTCTACCGCATTAAAGAACGCTTTGTTTGTATGGCGCCAATCATAAACTTGCCCTTTATCACCCACCGCATCAAAGGTTTCTTCTAAGGCATTTTCGGCCAACGACAAATCTTTGGCAAACACCTCCAAATGCGACACGGCTTCCTTCATACCAAAAAACTTTTGCGCTTCGTGCAGGGGCATAAACACATAATTGCCATCATACTCGCTCATTCCCGAATCAAAGGTACCGATCACGGTATAGCTTTTCATTTTCGGCATAGACCCAAAGGCCGTCAAATTTGCTTTTGGTGAAATGAAGGTAATTTTATCCCCCATCCGGACACCCAACTTTGCGGCCAAACGCCATCCGACAATCACCGTTCCTTTATCAAAATTGACCAAGTTATCTCCCATATATTTTTCACTTAAAACACCGTGTTCGGAAAAATCTTCCTGCCGCATACCACGCACCATCACACCGGCCTGTCCTTGTTCCGTGGAAAGCATGGCCTGCCCATCCACCACAGGAATCACCGGTGCCACCGAAGGCAAAACTTTCACTTTTTCCTTTATCTCATCATAATTTTCCAAACTGGGCCCATAAACTGGATACACACCCAAGTGGCCATTCAAGCCTAAAATGCGTCCCATCAATTCGGCCTTAAATCCGTTCATGACGCTCATCACAATGATTAGTGTGGCAACACCAAGCATAATACCCAAAAACGAAAAGCCAGCAATAACGGAAACAAACCCCGTCCGCTTACGCGAACGCAGGTATCGAAAAGCCAATAATCGTTCTGTTTTATTAAACATATTTTCACTCTAACGGATTTTTATAAAAATTGCAAGCGGCAAAAATGTGTCAAACCTTGACAAAAGAAAGAAAGTATGGTATAATGTTGACCTATTTTGCGCAAAAAGGAAAATATTATGAATTTATTCAAAAAATTGTTTCATGATCCAGCCCCAATTACTTGGCACGATCCCAATGCGGAACAGGCCAAAGTCAACACACAAACACCGCCCCCGACAACAGAAGAAGATCGGAAGCAAACACATCGGCTGATTGACCAAGTTTTGGCACAAAATCCTGAGGCCGCTCAACGCGCTCATTTAATGACAGATATTGCCGCCGAATTAATGCCATGGATTTTAGAAAATGAACTAGATCATGTTATGGCGGGATTACGCAATGTTCCAACTGACAAATTGGGTGAAATGAATGACAAATTACAGGCCAAAGAAACAACCTATAAAGAAAAAGCCACACTCAAAAAATTGTTATTGGCCCAAGGGTATATGATACACGCGAAAAAACAGATGAAGCGACAATATGTGATACAACCTATTTTGATCACAGCCATGTATGCTTCAATGTATGTCGGTATTTATGGTATGTTCAAGCAAAACGACAGAATTGTTATGCAGGGCATGATTGCCTTGGCTGCGTGTTATTACATAGATCATGAAGTTTCCAAAAAATTCAAACGCGCCATGAAAGATCAAAAAGAATTTTTTAACATTTTGAGCAGAGATCCAAAGCAAGTCAACGAATTAGAAAATGAACGCTTAAAATGGGTCAAAAACAACAACACGAATTCAAAATAAAGGAGTAAAAGATGTTTTTTTTCTTACCAATTCCAGCACACGATGAAGAGACTGCCCACAAAATCGCCGATCAACACCATCGCGATACTTTAACCAGACAACGTTTATCATATGAACAAAAACGCCATGCCGCCATCAACGCCATGACAAAAGAAGAGCAAGAAGAATATGATATTGCCATGGTCACTCTGAAAAAATCATTTTTAGCTATTACCCACACAAACACAGGGGATGGGGCGGAAGGCCGCATCCAAGCATTAGCCATCCGTGCGTTGAAAAACATGTTACCAAGCGAAGTTTTAGCTTTGTATCGTAAGGAAGATTTACCCACCTACAATAAAATGGTCATTTTGGCCAACAAACAATTATTGCGCGATCAAAAAGCTGCCGAAGAACAAGATCCAAAATACTTTACTTCTGGCTTTGATTCACAAGATTTTATGGCAACCTTGAATGCAAAACGAGCCGCTAGAGAAAAATTACAAAACTTTTCCGAAAGACGTGCCTATGTTTCAGCCTATCAAAAAGTAGAAGAAGAAATTCATGCTCTTGTCACGCCCCCTTATAACAACAAGTATTATAATTTGGACAAGTTGCAACGCATGAAAGATGGGTTGGACTGTATTCCGCCCGAAATGTTATTGAAATGGACCAAAAAACACATGCCAGATGATATCGCCCTGACCTGTGACGTTGCTACATTGGGATTACAAGCCGATTTTGCCGATAAATTAGCAAAACAACCCATAAAAACGACAACCGCTGTTGCTTTGGCTGGTGCCGCCGCAACAACCTACGCAAAAGCACATACACCAAAAGGACAATATGCCAGTTTTGGCTTGGCCGCTGTTGCTGGATTATTAGCATTTGCTAGTTTGATCAAACACATGCGTCTTAAAGCATTTGCAAAACGTACTCGCAAAAACCAAACTATACAAATTGATCTTTATAACTTACATCCTCTTGTCAGAGATTTAGCCAAAAATCCTTTGCCCGCCGCAACAACGTTAACCGAAGAATTCAAAAACGGATGGCGGGAAACACGGAAGGATTTCCGTACCGTATTATCTATTGCGCGCAACAAACAACAAGCCACCTATCAAAAATAAGGAGTATTCATGAAAAACGAACAAATCTCTTTAACCCCCGAACAACAAATCCAATTGGAACAAAAACGCTTGAAGATTTCCGGCGCCGTATTACGTGCTCGCGAAGAAAGATTGCAAACCTTGTGTAATCGCTTTCATTTCAACAATACCGATGTGTTGGAAGTCGAATTCAAAGAATATCAACAAATAAAACGATCTTTTGATAAAGCATCCAGCGTGATTCCGACCCTTTCTATGGAAGAAGCCGATTCTTTGATCCCACGTTTGCAAGCACGTCATTTTGTGGCGCAACGTTGTTTAGATATTGCACAACAGCGAGACAAAGAAAACTTGAAAAAATTCAGATTTTTTGCTATAATGGCTCAGATATTTGGCGCCAAAAAACAAACTTTAACCCCTATCGTACAACCGGGTAAAACAAGATAAGGAGCAAAATATGGACCAACAATACACAAATTCGAAAAAAGCTTTTGAAGATTTAAAAGAACTCTTTTTAAGCATCATTATAGATCCGGACAATCCCGATCAAGCCGAGGGTTGGGTACAAGCCACAGCAATTCAGACCTTAAAAAAAATGGGTGATAAAGAGATTTTATCGCTTGCCAATTCACCATTCATTCCGGTGTTTACATTGCTTGACGCGGCAAAACTTCAAGAAATAGAAAACAATCGCTACAATAAAGCAGAACCGGATTTTTGCGACTCTGATGAGCACATTGAACGATTAAAATCCAGCCGGAAAATTTTACAATACAACAAATCCGTATTAAATAATATGTCAAAAGAAGATCACATCAAATATAATCGCACATTCCAAATGATGCACGAACATATTGAATCAAAATTTAATCGTCCATTGGTCAGCGTGAATGCGGTTCAATTGCGTCAAGACATGTTAAACGGCTTGGGCTTAGCCAATCCAGTTGAGTTAATTAAAATATTGGATAATCCCATCTTGAAAACAGATAAAGAAAAATACTTGGATTCCATTGCCGACTCTTTCGTTTATGTGGCAAAAGAAACGCGCGCCGAACGCACAGAGGAATCAGCCCATAAAAATGCTGCCTTTGCTGCTGAAGCCGGTGTCGCCGCTTTAATGGCCGGAACATGTAGTGTTCTTGTTTCCACAAAAGAAAAAGATACCCCAAAAGAACAAACATTAACCACAGGATTGGGCTTATCTGCAATTGTTTTGGGATTGGTGGCATTGGGACAATTGCTTAAACAATCCCGTAAATTCGGCCAAGCATTAGATCAATATGCTCAGGTAACAAATAAAATTTTACAAAACAGCCTATTGCGGCGCAATTATTATACTTTCAAAATTCCAAAAGAAACATATAATTCAAAAACATTTACACGATAACCATGAAAGAACCTAGACATTTAAACATACCGCCCTATACACGCCCCGTTTATTACCAACATCGGGATGCCGAAAAGCAACGTGCAGAAAGGTATAAGCATGCACCGGCCGAATGGCGAAACCAAGCCGTTTTGCAAGGTTTAGTGGCTTTAGGTTTTGTGGCATTGGGGCGCGCTTCCATCCACAACGGATGGCCATTTTGGTTGATGGTCAGCATGGGCAGCGCCGAAGAAGCCATCAAACGTCACACGATTGCGCTTTCCAATTATTTAGCCCTCCACAAACAACGCCGTCAAATTTGACAAACACCGATTTTTATGATATAATATCACCCATCTTCACCTTAGAAGATACAGAAAGGAAAAAATGAGTAAATATAAAAATACTGATAGAACCAAAAACAGAGCCCGCAAACAAAACAATTATGCCGTTTTGATGGCGATGTGTATTGTCGCAGGAATTGGTTCTGTCGTTATTGGAGCAATGAACAATAACCCAGCAATTCTCGGCGTTGGAACCGTTTCGGCTGGCGTTGGACTTTCTGCGGCTTACAGCAACTATCAATCTTTGAATTCAAACGCAAAACGCGGCAGATAAAGGAGTTTTTTATGTCAAATACTATCACGACCACACCACAAGACTTACAAGAAAAATTTGAACGTTACAGAAATATCCAACGTGAAAAAATAAATGATCGTGACAGGATGACAAAACTTGTTTCCAATGTGGCTATGTTATGCACCATTGCTTTGTTTGGCATGGCTGCCGCTACTCGTGGATCTGCCCAAACAAACTTGGCAACAGGTGCTGTCGGATCGTTTGCCGTTGCAATGGGCGCCCAGGTTGTGCGCAAAATCGGCAACAAACGCACACGCAACGAAATGCTTCGCGTGCGTCAAACATTTTTGATGGACGATAATCGCGCCTAAATCAACTCCAAAAATCTGGCTAGAATCTTTTTAATGCCACCGCGTTCAAAAGCGACCTCTATTTGATCGCCGCTTTCGCGCAACACAACACCTTTACCAAATGTTTCGTGCATCACCTGATGCCCCTTCCATTTGGACGAATAAACACTGGTGCTTGCTTGCACCTTTTCGTGGGCCCATGGCATCCGCACATCCGCAAAACCAGCACCATACCCCATCCGATTATTGCCGCGTTTATCAATATGTTCTTCCGGCAATTCGTCAATAAAACGGCTGGGCAAAGAATTTTGCCATTGACCATAAACACGCCGATTACTGACATACGAAATGAACGCCAATTTTTTTGCCCGTGTCAGCCCCACATAGGCCAAACGACGCTCTTCTTCCAAACCGGCTTCACCATCTTCATCTATTGCTTTTTGATGCGGGAAAAGCCCCTCTTCCCAACCGGTTAAAAAAACCGTATCAAATTCCAATCCTTTGCTGGCATGAAGCGTCATCACAATCAATTGATCCCCAACGGCCGCTTCATCGTTTTCCGTCAGCAAACTGGCATATTCCAAAAATTGCTCGATGGATTCAAATTCTCCACTACCCAGCACATTAAACAATTCGTGGATGTTTTCTACACGTCCTTCGGCCTCGGCTGATTTATCTAGCTGCCACATCATCAAGTAACCAGATTCGCTCATAATTTCTTTGCACAAATCTTCTGGCGACAAATTTTTACTGTGTTCTTGCCAACGCAAAATTTGTTCTGAAAATCCCATCAATGTTTTTTTGGGGGCAGGTTTTAAGTCCGCTTTGGTAATGGCTTCAAACAAACTACAATGATTCGTCTGTGCAGTCTCTTGTAAAATGCGCATCACCGCTTCACCAATACCACGGCGTGGCACATTCACAATTCGCACAAATGCCAAATCATCATTTGGATTCAAAACAAGCCGCAAATACGCCACCGCGTCACGAATTTCCTGACGCTCATAGAACTTAAAGCCACCGATAATCTTGTATGGAATACCCACTTTCACAAGCACATCTTCAAATTCTCGTGTTTGAAAACCAGCGCGCACCAAAATGGCCATATCGGAAAGTTTCACCCCCTGACGCAATCTGTCTTCCACCTGTTCAATCACTTTTTCGGCTTCTTGAGCTCCGTTCCAATAGCCCTGAACTACCACCAAATGACCGGCATCACCTTCTTCATCCGCCACGTGCAAAGTCTTGCCCAAACGCCCCTGGTTATTTGCAATCAAAGCCGAAGCCGCACCCAAAATATGCGCTGTAGAACGATAATTGCGTTCCAAACGCACCACCTTTGCATCAGGAAATACTTTGCCAAAATTCAAGATATTATCCACATCTGCCCCGCGCCATGAATAAATAGATTGATCATCGTCCCCCACACAACAAATGTTATTATGACCGCGCGCTAAAAGCCGCAAAATCATATATTGTGCCACATTTGTATCTTGATATTCATCCACCAAAATATAGTGAAATTGATTTTGATATTCGGCCAAAACATCGGCGTTATTCTTGAACAACTCCAGTGGCAACAACAACAAATCACCAAAATCCACTGCATTCATCTCACGCAATTTATTCTGATAGAGTTTATAAAAATCTAAAGCACGCCCCTCACAAAATTCGCTATCTTCCGCATGAGTTACAGCTTCGGGTGGTAATCCCCGATCTTTCCAACGCTCAATGATTTCCAACATGGTCTTCGGGGCAAACTTTTTAACATCCACGCCATATTGCACCATCAGATTTTTGAGAAGGCGTTCTTGATCGTCGCTATCTAACACCGCAAAGTTTTGTTGCAAACCAACCAATCCACCATATTTTCGCAAGATCCGAACCCCGATTCGGTGAAAGGTGCCAAGCCATACGCCAAGCGCGGCCTCACCTACCATTTTTTCCAAACGCTCACCCATCTCGCGGGCGGCTTTATTGGTAAAAGTGACCGCTAAAATCTGCCATGGAAGTGCCAACTGCTGCGCCAAAATATAAGCAATTCGGGTGGTCAACACACGCGTTTTTCCCGTCCCCGCACCAGATAAAACCAACAAAGGCCCTTCCGTTGTCATAACGGCTTGTTGTTGCTCAGGATTCAATCCATCCATGAAAGAAAGCATATCATTCATCTTTGCCTTCTTTCGTTAGATTTTGAATCACCACATGTGCACACATAAGTCCAAAAATACCTGTAATTGTTGGGAAAGATCCCATCTCGTGCCGCACACGACCAGAGGCTTGATTGACTTCTTCTGGTAATTGCAATTTCGTCTTATCTTGTGTCAGTTCCGGCGAATAGACAACAGGAAAATCCATCGCCACTCCACGTTTTCGCAAACGTTTGCGCACAAAAAATGCCAGCGGACAATTTAAGGTCTTTTTCATCTTTGCAATTTGAATTTTTATCGGATCGGTTTTAAGCGCCGCGCCCATGGATGATACAAATGGAATTTTTGCATTCACAAGCGCCTCAATCAAACAGCATTTTGGATTCAACGAATCTATTGCATCTACCACAAAATTAGGCTTTATCTTTATCAACTCTGACAAAGTTTCAGCATTGACCATCATATCCAATGTTTTAACTTTAATATCTTTTGCAATATCCAAAACACGCGCTTTGGCCACATCTACTTTTTTTTCCCCAACCGTAGAAGAAAGTGCAAATAATTGCCGATTGATATTTGTCACAGACACTTTATCAAAATCCACCAATGTCAAACGACCAACGCCAGCACGCGCCAACGCTTCAATGGCATAACTGCCCACAGCACCACAGCCCACCACCATCACGTGGGCATTTTTCAATTTTTTAAGGGCTTTTTCACCCACCATTAAACGCATTCTTGATAATCTATCTTGCATAAAATGCAGTCTAGCAAATTCCCCCGTTTTTTTCAAGCAAAATTCATTGACTTTTTTATGTGTCCGTTTTACACTTAAATAAAGGAAAGGGGCAGAAATGCGATTTGGACTGATTTTTTCAATCAATGCACTAATGTTGATGGGATGCGGATTATTGATGCTGATTCCCGCCATTGCTGATGCCTTGACCGGTCAAGGATGGGCCAACGCCTTTACAATATCATCCGGCATTACATTACTGATTGGATTGTTTTTATACTTGATTTGCCCCAAACAAAAAGAGCCCTTACATACAAAGGAAATGTTTTTAACGACCACTTTGATGTGGCTATTATACGCTGTTTTTTCGGCGATGCCGTTTTATTTTCCACCCCACGCTTTAACATTGACAGACGCATTTTTTGAATCTATGTCCGGTTTGACTGGAACCGGAGCCACCATTTTCTCAAACTTAGAAAGTGAATCTACCGGCATTTTATTGTGGCGATCCATGAGTCAATGGTTTGGAGCTATGGGAATTATTGTGATTACTTTGATTGTATTGCCCACATTAAAAATCGGCGGAATGCAATTATTTTCAACGGAATCCAGTATGTTATCCGAACGAATCAACCCAACCATGCGTCAAAGTATTCGTGATATTTTGATTTATTTTGTGTTTTTATCATTGGCTTGCACCGTGGCTTTATGGGCAGCAGGCATGACACCCTTTGATGCGGTCAATCATGCAATGACAACTCTTTCCACCGGCGGTTTTTCTACACATGATGCCAGCATTATGTATTTTAACCGACCGGCCATCCAATGGGTTATCATTTTCTTCATGATTATGGGCGGATTGCCAATTGTTTTGGGCCCACATTTATTTTACAGACGTTGGGAAGGCATTTACAAAAACGTCCAAATCTTTACCTTTTTCAAGGTCCTTTGTTGCGCCGTTTTATTGCTGATTCCTATTGTTGGAATTGATCAGTTACGGCTGATTATTTTTCAAGTTGTTTCTATTGTCACAACAACTGGCTTTGTGGCCACACCATACAGCACATGGGGCAGTTTTGCCGCCACGTTATTTTTGTTCTTATTGGTTTGCGGCGCATGTTCTGGATCCACATCAGGTGGTATTAAAATGTTCCGTTTTGCCGTTATCGGACGCATCATGAAAACGAAATTGAAAAGCACCATCAAACCTTATGCTGTTTTTATGCCCAGGTATGGCGACCAAATTATTGACACACAAATCACAGATGCCATTTTGTTATTTTTAGGATTATTTTTCATCACCTTTATTGCATCAACATTGGGATTAGCCGCAATCGGATTAGACTACATGACTGCCTTTTCCGGATCACTCAGCTGTATTGCCAATGTCGGACCGGGTTTGGGCAACATTATAGGACCAGAACAAACCTACGCTAACTTACCGGCCGGTGCCAAATGGATTTTATCCTTTGTAATGTTGGCGGGGCGTTTGGAATTTACCAGTTTAGTGGTTTTGTTTTTGCCGTTTTTATGGAGGAGAAACACATGAGTTTTTTAGATGAGGCGCAAGATTTTTTGAAGAAAAAGCAATCGCAACAAACGCCAGAAGCATCTGATTTTTTGGAAACACCGGAATCACGCTCCGCTTTTGAAAAGGAATTACGCGATCTATATGAAAATGCCACATGGAATGAAATCAACAAAGCTATTGATTGGGGTATGGAAGTAATGGAAAAGCCATACAACAAAAAATTATTTTTGCAAAAAATTCGTGTAAAATTAGAAGATTGATAAAAAAATCCTTGCACGCGCGCGAATTTTTCGCTACAATTCATCCAAGGGGAATGGGATGATTAAAAAGATAATTCTTTGGTTTTTATTGATCGTGCTGATTGCGATGCTTGTTTTATCGTATATCGGCTATCGTTCCTTTAACACAGAAGCCTTCAAAAATCAGATCATCCGCGGAGTCAAAGATGTAACCGGACGCGATTTAGCGGTCAATGGAACAGCCCAATTGGCGTGGGATCCCTTACCCACCATGACTTTATCTGATGTTACACTATCTAACATTCAGAACAGCACAAACAAAGAAATGCTAAAGGCCGATCGGTTACAAATTCAAATTGAATGGGCCTCTTTGTTCAAAAGTCCCGCAAAAATTAAAAGCATTATTTTGGTGAATCCACGCGTTTTAATTGAACGACTCAGTTTGTCCATCACCAATCTTGATTTCCCTGTATTATTTGCTGTAGCCGATAGTGCGGCCCCACAAGAATCTATTCTTGGCCAACGCCGTCGCGCCACCGAAATTGACAACATTGAAATTGAAAATGGATCCGTTCAGTACATGAATCAAATGACGGGGCAAACATACACTTTGTCCAATATGACTGGGCGTATTGCCTTTGGGTCCATGAGCGGACCTTTTGCTTTTGAAGGAACGGCAAATGTTCAAAAATTACCCATTAAAATAAAGGTGTCCATTGGCGAACGCGAAACATCCAAACCTGTTGATTTTGTCGTAGATGCTTCCCATAAAGATTCTAATTCTACGCTGTCTTTGACGGGAAAATTATATCCAGACGAAGCGCAAAAATATCTGACTGCAACATTTGAATTCAAAACAGATCGCCCCAATGCTTTATGGTCAAGAATGGGACTGCCATTGTGGGATCTAAAAGAAAACAAATCCACCGTTATGAATGGTTTGTTAGATATGAATTCCGCCGACACAACATTCAAGGATGTTGTTCTTAAAATTGGCGATCAGGAAACATCAACAGCCCTTTCTTTGGGCTTGGTTTATACCAATGCCACAAAGTCTCAGCAAATTGATTTGATGGCAACTGAGTTAGATTTGGGCCTTTGGCGCAAACCATTATTGGATTTATTGACACACAGATCCTTGAATTCTTTGCCGCCAACAACAATTGTGGCCAGTATTTCCAAAATTTTCTGGAATAATCAAATGGCGTCCGCCTTCCAAATGCGGGGACAACATCAAAAAGGTGGCTTCAAAATAAATGAATTATCCGTATTGTTACCTGGTGCGACAACAATTAAAGGGTCAGCCTTATTGATCCCAAGTGGCAAAAAAATCAACGGCTCCGCGGAAGTAAATTTACAAACACAAAGTTTGCGTTCTGTTTTAACATTCTTTGATATAAACGATTTGCCTATTCCAGCCGACAAACAATTATTCGGACCAACACGTTTGAATGCTGTTTTACAATGGCAACCGAATGCTTGGAAAGTGGAAATTCCAGAATTTAATCTGGATGCAATCAGCGGATTGTTGCACATGGAACAATCGCCGAAAGCCCCGCTACAAATACAAACAGAATTAAACAATATCAACTGGAATTTGTACATACCGCAAATCAAATCTGAACAACCGGAAATGCTGTCTGCCTTCATTGATCAAACATTGAACAAATTTGCCACATTAAAGTTGCCCGACCAACCCGTTGATGTTGAAATCACAATGAATAACGCAACTGTTCGGCAATTATCATTGACAAATTCTGTTGTAACAACAAAAACATCAAAAGACAGCATTACCGCAGAAGGCATTGCCACAACAAATACAAATGACGAAATCGTCTTTCAAACAAAAATAGATAAAGTTGGAACGCCCGATTGGATCATCACCAACGGCATGTCTGAAATGAAGGGAAAAGATTTAATTTCTTTGTTGTCAAAAATCGGCATCAAATCTGATTCTTTATTATTACAAAATGCGCATACATTTGCTGCAACAGCCAATATTACTGGCAACCTAAAAGAATGGCAGACCGCCATCAAATACACTACCCAAGCTATCACTTTAGAAATGGCTGGAAAATTGGTCAACGATGCCTTTCAACAAATGCGCATCAATTTAACGCATAAGAACACACCGCAATTTTTCACACAATTAGGGATTCAGCCGATATTTCCCAAAACCGGCGGAACATTTAATTTATCTGCGGTTATGAACCAGCTCAACGACAACTTCACACTGACGGATATGGAATTACAGGCCGACGGGCAAAAACTGACTGGGGAAGCCCAATTTAACACAAAAACAAATCGCTTGACCGCTTCATTAAAGGCCAGCATTTTAGATTTAACAAAAGTATTACCAGATATGGGACATTTTTATTTAAGTGCGACAGGATTTGATGGAAATCCGTTTGATTTTGATTTCTTGTCAAAAATGTCAGGTGCATTGAATGTTACTGCCGACGAAATCACCTATCAAACATTGACTTTGAGAAATGCCAAATTGGCTATGCAATTAGATAATAATACTTTAACTTTGACAGACTTTACAGCCACAGGAGCGGGTGATACACCTTCTACCATCCAAATGCGTGGCGATTTGAATTGGAATCAAAAACCAACATTGAATCTTCGTTTGGCAACTCAAAGTTTGCCACTCAACTCACCGCACATGGTGTTTGATGGCATAGGATTCAGTGGTGGTGTTTTGACCAGCAATTGGAATCTGTCCTCTTCCGGTGACACACCACTGGAAATGGCTCGAACATTATCCGCTAACGGTCACGCAAAATTGAATCACTTCCATTGGAGTGGAGCGGATTTCCCGGGTGCCATCTTGATGATTCGCCGAGCAACAGATCGCAAGCAAGTGTCCACAGATTTTGGCGAACAATTACGGCAAACACTGACATCCGGCGCCAGCCCCATCATTTCATTAGAGGGGGATTTCAACATCAAAGATGGTTTATGGCAAATGTCCAACGGCACTTTGAAAACAACGAATGCGTCTGCCACGGGTGTCACTTTGGATTGGGATATTCCCACGGGATTATCCAAGGCAAAGATACCAGTTAAATTATCCATTTACCCATCATTCCCGCCATTGATTTATGATTTTGTTAATGGCAAACGCGGTGTAGAATACTCCTTAGATACCAAACCATATGTGCGTGCTTTGGAACAAGAATTTGTCCATCAAAAAGCCCAACAGGAAGAAGCTGAGGTTGCCGAGAAGAAAGCTGCTATTGAAAAAGAATTGCAAAGCGTTAAAGAACAAACCGAACAAGCGTGGAAAGAATTAAACCGCACAATTGATGAAATGTCCAAAAAATTGACAGCAACGCCCAATGTGTTGGCTCAAAAAGAATTGAAGTCTGCGCAATTGACCCAAGGATCGTTGAAAACAATTATGAACCAAGAAGATCCTCTAACAACTTTGCAATATCAACAAACCTTGCGTCAGATAAAGGAAGGGCTGAAATATATCAAAAAAGCGGACAGTATTTTGTTGGCTTCACAAATTCAAGACATAGAATTACAATCGGCCAATTTGTTGAAACCGGTCAACGAAATGATTTTGAAAATGAACGAGATGTATCAAAAACGACCGAGCTTGTCGTTGTTGGCCGACCTGATCCAAAATAGCGAAAATCAACGGGGCATTATTGAACGATCTATCAAACAATTCAAAAAGAATCTGACTTTGCAACAGGTTCAAGGGATCGCCAATATCATCAAAGATGCTCACGATAAAGTCAACAAGGCATACGATTATGCACAAGAATTATATTCTGGGCGCCAAACAACTGGTTCCAACAAGATTATAAGGAACGCCCCATGAAAATAAACGCGCTAATTTGCGGCGATTCTTTGCAGGTTATGAAAACCTTGCCGGATAAAAGCGTTGATTTGATTTTTGCGGATCCACCCTACTTTATGCAATTACATAAGGAATTGGTACGCCCCGATGCCACCGCCGTTGTGGCCGTCACAGATGAATGGGATAAATTTCCGGACTTAAAAACATACGATGCTTTTACACAAAAATGGTTGGCCGAGGCTTTTCGTGTTTTGAAAGATACTGGCAGCTTATGGGTGATTGGAACTTATCACAACATCTTTCGGGTGGGATATCATTTACAAAATGCGGGATTTTGGATTTTGAATGACATCATGTGGCGCAAAACAAATCCAATGCCGAATTTTAAGGGAACCCGTTTTACCAATGCGCATGAAACATTGATTTGGGCAACAAAGGAACCGCGAACAAAATATACTTTTAACTATGAAAGTATGAAGGCCTTTAACGAGGATTTACAAATGCGTTCAGATTGGTTGATTCCCGTCTGTCATGGGCCGGAACGCATTAAAAATCAAACCGGTAAAAGTTTGCATTCCACCCAAAAACCAGAAGAATTATTGTACCGCATTATTTTGGCTTGTTCCAAACCCGGAGACATTGTTCTAGATCCATTTGTTGGCTCTGGTACAACCGCAGCCGTTGCAAAAAAATTAGGGCGCAAATATATTGGCATTGATAAAGATCCGACTTATATTCAATACGCCGAAAAAAGGTTATCCACCATTAAATATGTGAATCCAGAATTACAGATCCCCCTAACAAAAGAATTGCCTCCAAAAATTTTATTCGGTGATTTGGTGGCTTCCGGCGTCTTAAAGGCCGGGACAACATTATATGATCCCACACACAAAACAAAAGCCACTATTTATTCTGATGGTAGCTTAAAAATAGGTGCTTTGCGCGGATCCATTCACCAAATGGCGGCCAAAATCAAACGGGGCCCTACCTGCAATGGTTGGACATTTTGGCAATTCAAACAAGGTAACGATTTTTTTCCGATTGACATTTTGCGTAAAACAAGTAAGATAAGTTCTATAAAACAACAAAAGAAAGGATAAATATGAAAAAAACATTACTAACAACTGCAACATGCGTTTTGTTGGCCGCTTGCACAACAAACCCATACACAGGTGAATCTCAAGTTGCAAAAACCGTTTGGACAACCGGTATTGGAACCGCCGTTGGTGCCGGAACGGGCGCCCTTATTGGCGGTAAAAAAGGCGCTTTAATCGGGGCCGGAGCCGGTGCAGCTGTCGGTGTTGGTACGGGTGCCTATATGGATGTCCAAGCCGCAAAATTGCGTCAAGAATTAGTTTCTACGGGCGTTCAAGTCAAACAAGAAGATAACAAAATTTACTTGATTATGCCGGGTAATGTCACATTTGGAACCAACCAAGCCACAATCGAACCAAAATTCGAACCAGTTTTGGCTTCTGTTGCCAAAGTGATTAAAGAATATGACAAGACAAAAGTGCAAATCATTGGATACACGGATAACACCGGATCTATTGCCACAAACAACGCTTTATCGTTGCGTCGTGCTAATGCTGTGTCCAATTTCTTGCGCTTAAATGGTGTGGATATCAACCGCATCATCGTTGATGGATTGGGCCCAGAAAACCCAATTGCCACCAACAAAACAGCCGCAGGACGAGAACAAAACCGTCGTGTGGAAATTACTTTGATTAACATGCAATAAAGGAGAATAAAATGAACTACTTACAACTTTACATTGACGCTTTCAAACAAATTTTGGATTTCAAAGGAAGATCTGATCGCACAGCCTTTTGGTCTTTTGCGATTATTTCTTTTATCGTCAGCTTGATTTTGGCTGCCGTCTTTGCGCCCGCCGCAGGTATTTATAATTTGGTTGCTTTGGTCGCTGGCATTATGTTGTCCATCCGTCGTGGCCGTGATGCAGGAACTCCATTGTGGGCTTTGCTCCTTCTGATTCCGGTCGTTGGACCAATCATCTTGGGCATTTTGCCACGCAAATAAACTTCGTTATTTTGAAAGCCCCTCTTTTTTAGAGGGGTTTTCTTTTTTGACAATTTGTCCTTTTTCGTCTATAATAACGATATGCAATTTAATAACAGACCACTTAAAACAAAACTGCACAAAGACAGGAAACGTTCGGAATCTAGCACGCGCTGGTTGCAACGTCAGATGAACGATCCTTATGTGGCCGAAGCACATCGCTTAGGCTTTCGTGGTCGTGCCGCCTTCAAAATTCAACAAATGGACCATCAATTTCATTTTTTCAAACCTGGTAAACGTGTCGTAGATTTAGGCTGTGCCCCAGGCGGTTGGACTCAAGTAGCCGTTAAAGCCGTGAATTCAACTCCAGACAATCCTTTGGTCGTTGGAATGGATTTATTGCCCGCCGATCCAATTGCTGGCGCGAAATTGGTCCAAATGGATTTTACGGATGAAAAAGCGCCCGCCGTTTTGCAAGACTTGTTGGGTGGGCATAAAGCCGATATTGTGATGAGTGACATGGCGGCCAATACCACGGGCAACCACGCCACAGATCACTTGCGTATCATGAACCTGCTTAAAATGGCCTATGCTTTCGCGGTGCAAGTATTGAACACCAATGGTGTCTTTATTGCCAAGATCTTTCAAGGTGGCACGGAAAACACTTTTTTGGCCCAAATGAAGCGTGATTTTAAGGTTGTGAAACACGTGAAACCAGATGCCAGCCGCAGAGATTCCTCTGAATTCTATGTTGTTGCGACAGGCTTTAAGGGGCAACAATGAAACCAGAACAAATTCAAATTGCCGCAAATGAGTTATTGCAACTAATCAATGATGCGCCTTGTCCGGCCAATGAAGTCATCAACGCCTATACGCGTTCGCGCCGCTATATTGGCTCAAAGGATCGCCGCGCTCTGACAGATATCGTGTGGCAAACCATCAAACAAATGCCCACACCCGAGTGGTTAAAAAATTATATTCCCCAAAAAGAATTGAACGCTATGCGGGGCGAATCCCGCACCATTTTACGGGTCAATGGTAACCGCGAACAAGTCCAAAAACAATTATCTGAACAAGGAATTGAATCAACCTTGACCACCTTATCGCCGTTAGGGCTCATCTTAAAAAAGCGCACGAATTTGAACGTTATACCGGAATATAAAAATGGCCTTGTAGAAGTGCAAGATGAGGGCTCTCAATTACTTGCTTTGTCTACTGGCATTAAACCAAATGAAAACGTTTTGGATTATTGTGCCGGCGCCGGTGGTAAATCGCTCTGCTTTGCCCAAATGATGCACAATAAAGGCAAAATTGTGGCGCACGATATTTCCGCAATCAGTTTGAAAGAACTGGAAAAACGAGCAAAACGCGCCAACACCACAATCATCAATACAACTTTACATCCAACGGGTCTTTTTGACCACGTCGTGGTGGATGCGCCCTGCTCTGGATCTGGTACATGGCGCAGAAATCCGGACGGACGCTTAAAATTGACTCAAAAACAATTAAAAGACGTGATTAAAAAACAATCTGATATTTTGAATCGCGCCAAACAATTTGTGAAGGCTGGCGGCAAGTTGCATTATATGACCTGCTCGTTAATTGCTGATGAAAATATCAATCAAATTCGCGCCTTTTTACGCAAAAATGCCAATTTCCGGTTATGCCACCATCAACAATGGACACCGGCCACCACAAACACAGACGGATTTTTCTTAGCTACAATCCAAAAAACGAAATAAAAAAAACCGCCCCCGGGGAGGCGGTTTTTATTTTTCTGCGTCAAATTAGAACACAATCTTCGCGTCAGCAGACACACCATACATTTGCATTGGGTGTTCAAACGGACGACGAGCGTTCAACTGGGCACCGATAGAAACGTTCTTGTATGGATAAAAATCCACACCAGCATTCCATTGACCAGCTTTGTGTTCAACTTTGTTGATATTCAAATCGAAAGCATACCATTTGCTTGGTTGAATATAGATACCTGGTGTAATGGTATAAACTTCATCATTGATCCATTCTTTCTTGTCACTATCTTGATGTTTATAGTCGTGGGTATGTGTGAACATATACGCACCTGTCACATATGGTGTGAACCAACCAACATTTGCACCAATTGTGGCCGTTGGGCCAATGGACCAACCGTTGATACGTTTAATGTTCTTACCTTGTTTAGATTTTTCACGATGCCAACCACCTTCTACACCAACGATGGCGTCAAAGTGACAGAAATCTAACAAATGATAGTACGTACCGGCGGCAGCATCATATCCGTTGGAGTGCGGAATACCGGTTCCGAATTGATAACCAGGGGAATATGGATCCGCTTGCGCAAAACGATATTGGCTGGTTTTCGGACGAGAGAATTTATGACCGCCAAAGATTTGCACAGACCATTTATCCGTAATACCATAGGCCAAACGATCCGCCCATTGCCAACCGACATTTTCCATTTGGAAATTGCGGTTGCCACCGGCATCATAAGAATCCAATTTCTTTTTCGGTTCTTTGAACAATCCGCCCAATGTTTGGAACGAAAATTGCCCTTGTTTCAAAGTAAATAACGGGTTACGAATACCCAATTCGTGATTATCACGGCAATTCACCTTCAAGGTTTTTTGTTCTGTTTTCTTCAACAAAACCGGTTGCGCAACAACCTGTTGCTGACAGGTATTACACACAGGTTCCGCTTCCGGATATGTCGTAGAAACCGTTGTTGTCGTCCGGCAATTTGTACATGTCGGCACTTGATATTGAACCGTTGTGGTTTTCACCTCTTGAGCCATAGAAGCCCCGGCAAAACAAGTCAAAGCGGTTGCAAGTAATAAAGTTTTTTTCATGAAAAAAATCCTTTCCCCGAGTTAAACTCCCTTTTATTGTACAACTTTTTTTTGAATACGCAAGTGTTTTTTTTATTTTGTTTTCTTTTTTTTGAAACGATTAAAAAAAGATTGTTTTTGATGCCTAACGGGATCAATATCTATGCCTATTTCCGTCAAAACACCATTTTCAATGCCATGCACCACCAATACCACAGAATCCAATGTTAAGCGATCCCCAACTTCTATATTATCAAATTCTTGTTCAAATAACTCGGCGACAGAATAATCTCGAATTCCTTTATCAACCGTCAATCCGTACATCCACTCCAATTCGGCAAAAGTGGTTGTGGGAGAAATCGGAAAATCGCCATACACATGCTTTTCTGCCCCGCTAGAGCCACCACCAAACAAATGATCCAACACAGGGCGTTGCAATTCCGAAGACACGAATAAATATACTTTATCCCCTTTTTTGAATTGACGCAAGCGCGCCCCCGACGGATAAGACACACCATTACGAATTACTAAGGTTGGTTTAGCCCATTGTGGAATTTTTTCACCACACACGGCCGGAGTTGTTTCCGTCATTTCATACATAACCAAAGAACTATCCGTCAAGCCCGGCAAATCTATTTCAGTTTTGACCGGATCTTTTTGCAACATCGGTAACGCAACACCACACCAATGACCCGCTATCGGAATAGCAAATCCCTGAATAGCCAAACTGATTAAAACCATCACAAAAATGATATCAAAAATGTCTTCGGCATACGGCAACCCAAACACCATTGGAATCAAGGCCAGCAAAATACTGGTTGCACCCCGCAATCCCACGAAAGAAATAAAGATTTTCTCTCCCACATTATAGGCGCGAAACGGCGCTAACAACAAAAACACCATCACCGGCCGCGCAAAGAACATCAAAACCATTGAAATGGCAAAGGCCGGCAACCATACCTTCACCAATCCGGAAAACGTCACAAACAACCCTAAAACAACGAACATACTAATTTGGCTGAGCCATGTAAAAGTTTGTTGGAATTTAGAAATTTGCGCATAGGCCTGAATCCGGCTGTTTCCCACCAACAATCCCGCAATATACAATGTCAAAAAACCGCTTCCGCCCAATAAATTTGACACTGCAAAACCAAACAAAGCCAATCCCAACACAAAAATGGGATATAAGGCTGTTTCTAAGTGGAATTTGTTCACCAAAGTGCGAATGATATAACTCAACAAAAAGCCAGCACCGGCCCCCACTAATGCCTGCGACACAAAAGACGACAACACAAATCCCAAAGACAATGCCTCGCCCGTCATTTGTTGTTTGATCAACAAAGCAAACATCAATGTTAAAAAGATAGCCATCGGATCATTAGTCCCTGATTCAATTTCCAACGTTGATTTAACGCGCTCTTTTAATTGTAATCCTTTTGAACGCAGCAAAAAAAACACTGCGGCCGAATCGGTTGAACTGATAATTGACACCAACAACAATGCCGTCAGCCATCCTGTTCCCAACACCCAATGTACGCACGGAACCAACATCAGCGCCGTTAAAACAACCCCCAACGTAGACAGCAAAAGAGCCGGTTTTGCATCTTCCCTATAATTCTTCATCGGCGTATGGAAACCACTATCAAATAAAATCATAGCCAACGCAACGGATCCAACAAAAAACACGATACGCGGATGTTGTAAAGATTGTAATAATTCAAAATTCCCGGCACCAACCGACAAACCAATACATAAAAAGACCAAAATCAACGGAACGCCAACACGTGAAGACACCAAACTTGTGGCAATACTGATTGTCAGCAATAATCCTGCAAGCAAAATCGGTAAGTTGATAAAATCCATTTATGTTCTTGTTGTCTCCATCCTTGCTTTTAAGTTAGCTAACTTATGGCTGATTAAAGCCGTATCACGCCCTGTCGTTGCCAAGCGGTCATACATTCGTTGAATTTCTTTGTTCAAATAGGCCGTTTCAATAATGCGAGATAATTCTTGTTTCTTGGCCAAATCATCGCCCTTAAATATGCTGTCTTTATCACGCAAAATTGTCCCAACGCTCATGCCCGGATTTTTTTGGCGTTGTTCAATCACATACGGCAATTCGTGAATGATCTTATCCACGACATCTGCTGCCCGTTTTTTATCTTTAATCTTCAAACGATAATGAGCAATCATCGCAAAGGCCACAGCCGTTTCAAACACGTTATCCACAACAATAAAAGGCATTTGATCCGAAAAACCGCGCAAATGAATGGCTTTCAAATATTCCAATAAATGATGGAAAAAGCCGTCCACATTAAACAACACAAAGGGCTTGACTTCCAACAGCCCGTCCTGCATCGCGATACAATCGTATGCCAATTCATCCAATGTACCCAAACCACCCGGAGCGAACACAACAAAATCCGCATCTAACAAACTTTGTTTACGCTCTTCTAATGTATGAGCCACGATCACATCTGTCATTTCGCCCAACACATCATCATCGGGATACAACGATTGATAATGTTCCGTTGTAATACCACGAATCGGTTTAGCCAATTTATGATCTTTTTTCTTCCACGATTCCAACACACCTTTGGCCACCGCCCCCATAATCCCGCGGGAAGATAAACCAAATGTCAGTTGATAATCGTGTTTGCCAATTTCCACCCCCAGATTAAAGGCTTCTTTCGTGTAGTTTGGGTTTTGTCCTGGACGTGCTCCCCCCGCCACGAAAACACGAATTGTCTTTTTCTCATTATGCTTTTTTATCATCTGTCGGACCGTTTTCACAGCCGTTGTTTTTTCCGCACGAGAAACCTTCCGTTTTTGAGATGCTTTCATATCTCCTCCTTTTTATAACAACAGCGTACCACATTGAAAAAAATATAGCAATAATTTTTACTTGTAGATTATCAAAATCTTGAATACAATAGGGATCAAGGAGAAAACACATGAAAATTGCCATTGTTTTTGCAATGCAAAAGGAATTAGATTTGTTTGCGCAACAAATGACAAACCTGATCACCTGCACACAAAACCATCTGACTCTTTACCGGGGGCAATACGAGAATTTGGAATTATGTTTGACCGTATCCGGCGTTGGCAAAGTAAATGCCGCCTTATCCGTGGCAAATTTAATGCAATTTTTTACACCGGATCTCGTCATCAATATCGGTGTCAGTGGGGGGTTGGAACCTTGGTTAAAAGTCGGCGATATCGTGGTGGCTGACGAATTGGTCTATCATGATACATGGTGTGGCGAACCATACAAATTAGGGCAGGTTTATCATATGCCAGAAACTTATCAAACCGCTTATCCCGAACTATTGCCAGAATATCCACACGGATTGTTGGTGGCCGGTGATTGGTTTATGACAGAACCTGAAAAATT
>JAFPYW010000061.1 GCA_017394405.1 Alphaproteobacteria bacterium | reverse complement strand
TTGCTGGTTTACACGCTATTGCGCCCGGACACACACATTGTGTTCCAACCAACTTGAAGTTTTTGCCTTGACACTTTACTGTTTTCCCATCACATGTGGCATTTGCTGGACAAGTGGCACATTTATTTCCATTGACCCATTTGCCTTTTGGACATGTCAATCCCTTATTAGTTGCTGCAGGGGCGGATTTTGTGTTTGTCGCTTTTGCATTTTTATCGGCCACACATTGTTCGCCGGATAACTTATAACCCGCATTACATTTAATGCCGGCCGCACCAGTTCCACCATTACAGGTTGCATTCTTCGGACATGCATAACAATGGTTTGGATCTTTACCGGATTTATATTTCCAATAACCTTGGCACACGCATTTAGATCCAGATTGAACCCATCTGTTTCCTGTGTTACATTTCATTGTGTTGCCGTCACAGATACCACCCGTTGGGCATGCAGCGCATTTTTTGCCGTTTAACCATTGACCTTTCGGACACGCGGCACCCTTTGCCATGGCACTACATGATAAACATAACGCCATCACTAATACGATTATTTTCTTCATTTTTATTCCTTTCGTTTGTTGTTGATATTTCAATGGTATTATATGACAACCCCGTTGTCAATAAAAATTATTCATTTACTTTTTCTTTGGCCTGTTGAACCGCCAACTCATTGGCTTTTGTTTTTTGAACGGCCTTTGTTTGTGTTACGCTGGCTTGCGGCACGGGTGCATGTTCATGGATTTGCGCCGCCTGTAAAGTTTCTTGAAGGTTATCACGATGCAAAAACTTGTTGCGAATACGACGGAACAAATTCATTGCTTGCGGTGCCAAATAAGCCGCGGCCTCGGCAATACCGAGCGCCCCAATACCGGCCACAGATCCAACGGCGATTGCTGTGCCGATTGTACCTAAACCAACCAATGCTTCCCACCCCGAATCAACAGACATAAATGCCGATGCCAAACCGACAAACACACCAAAACCAACTTTTCCTATGAAATCCTTAATCTTTTTCATTTTTACCCCTGTAACAAATTTTAATTATTCAATGCATCCATTATACCATACGTCCTTTATATGTCAATCCTTTTGTTTATTCAAATAAAAAACTTGTCTTTTCGGGAAAACTATGTTATCATTATTATCATAAGGAGTTTTCATGTCTGACGAAAAAATTTTACACTGCTCTTTTTGTGGCAAAAGCCAAAACGAGGTTAAAAAACTGATTGCCGGAAAATCCGTTCGCACGGAGGAAGGCAAATTGGAAACCATTTTCATTTGTGATGAATGTATTGCTTTGTGTCAAGATATCGTCAATGAATCACAAAAAGCAACCGAAGAACAAATGGAATTGCCCGGCACAACTGAGGCAAAATTAAAAACCCCAAAAGAATTAAATGATTTTTTGGATGCTTATGTCATTGGACAAGAAAAGGCAAAAAAAGTCCTTTCCGTGGCCGTATATAACCATTACAAACGATTGAACAGCTTGGAAAAATTAGATGACGTAGAATTGGAAAAATCCAACATTTTATTGGTCGGCCCAACCGGATGTGGCAAAACATTGTTGGCTAAAACTTTGGCAAAAACATTGGATGTTCCGTTTGCTATTGCTGATGCGACGACCTTAACTGAGGCCGGTTATGTGGGTGAAGACGTGGAAAACGTCGTCTTAAAATTATTACAGGCGGCCAACTATGATGTGGCAAAGGCCGAGCGCGGTATCATTTACATTGATGAAATTGATAAGATTTCTCGTAAAGCCGATGGGCCATCCATTACCCGAGATGTTTCAGGTGAGGGTGTCCAACAAGCATTGTTAAAAATGATGGAAGGCACGATTGCCAGCCTGCCACCTCAAGGTGGTCGCAAACATCCGAACCAAGAGTATATCAAGGTTAATACGCAACATATCTTGTTCATTTGCGGCGGCGCTTTTGACGGATTGGAAAAAGTGATTGCGCAACGGGATACGGAATATGCGGTCGGGTTTGGTGCAAATGTCAAAACGAAAGACGAAAAACGTGTCGGCGCGATTTTGGAAAAATTGGAACCGGATGATTTGTTAAAATACGGGCTGATTCCCGAATTTATTGGCCGTTTGCCCGTTCATGTGACTTTAGAGGATTTGGATGAAACGGCTCTGGTACGCATCTTGAAAGAACCCAAAAATGCTTTGGTTAAACAATATCAAGCCCTGTTCAAAATGGAAGGAGTTGATTTAACCATCACAGACAAGGCCTGTGTTGCCATTGCTAAACAAGCATTAAAACGTCGTACTGGCGCCCGTGGATTGCGTGCCATTATGGAAGATTTATTATTGGATTTGATGTACAAATTGCCAGACATGAAAGATTTGAAAGAAGTTGTGATTGACGAAAAAGTTATTGAGCACAAAGCCGAGCCTAGATTGGTTTATGGTCAAAATCAGGCCGCATCTGCATAAGGGGAATGCATGTCTATTACATTATCACAAGCAATTGAACAAGCCAGCGCCAATCAAATTTTGGTTTCGCAACCACTGACAACTGCGCAATTTCAAATTCTGTCCATTTTGAACCAATTTGCCATTCATCAAGCGCGTTATAATCCAGAAGTGCAGCGTTTCCCAGCAAAAATGATTTATAAGGTCAATGATGAACTAAAAATGGCACTTGTGGCGTTGCTGACAACCTGCTCTTTATTGGATCCGACACGCAACGGCGAAGAAGCCCAAAAATTCTTTGAAGAACAAGTAAAAATCACTCAAGATCTGAATGGCAACAAAACTATTCAATTTGGAAAAATTCGGCCGGACTTGGTGGAACACGCCTTGATTCCAGAGGTTGTGGATGATTGGATTTTATATCGGGATGTCAATGGGGATGGCATTCATGCACTAATGGATCGAAAAACACACTTGCAAGGGCTGGCCACCTATGCACGTGGTGGTCATCCTGTGTATGAATTTGCCCGGTTTTATAGACGCTTTATGGAAGACAAAATTGCTAAAAGCCAGCGAGCCAAAGAAAAAGCCAAAGAAATTGCTCTTAAAAGTTTGACTGATCAAGTTATTCAACGTCAATTGAACAACGGATATAGCCCACAACAGTTATTGGAAAATCTGATGCAAGAAGGAACGGATGCCTTGTTCATTGAATCCGAACCCGCATTAAAGCGGCTGCCAAAAAAATAATTATTTAGCAAACGAAATCAATTTTCGTGGTTGCCGTGTTGATCCTTTGTCCTAAGAGAAACACCAATAAAACAAAGGATAATAAAACCAAATACCAACCACTCTGTATCTATATCCATTTGATTCCGCACCTTGTATTCTATTAAAAAAGCACTACTTTCCGTTTAAGAAACCGGAAAACGCCAATACAATACACAAAGAAACGATCAAATCGTGTAATGTCATCATGGTAAATCTTCTTTCAGTTGCGTATATTATAACTCAAAAAAATAAAATGTCAAGACCTTGACTTTTTTATTCATTACATACATATTTATATCATCAGTGAAAGGGCTTTATATGACAGACAAACCTATTGACGGCATTTATCCTGTTTTGGCATTGCGAGATATTGTAATTTTCCCGAATGTTATTGTACCTTTATTTGTGGGGCGTGATAAATCTATTGCAGCATTAAAAAATGCTATGGAACAAAAAAAACAAATTTTACTCATTACCCAAATGGACGAGCAAATGGACTCACCGCACACAGGGGATCTGTTCCGCGTCGGAATTTTGGCAAATGTTCTGCAATTATTACCCCTGCCCGATGGCACGATTAAAATTTTGATTGAAGGGGTGACCCGTGCCCGAGTCATGGATTGGACACAAAACGATCCATTTTTTGAAGCACACGCCGTTTCTCTTCCTCAAAAAGAAGAAGATGACACCAAAATTGATGCTTTAATGCGCTCTGTTTTCGAACAATTTGAAAAATATGCACAATTATCTGGTGCTGTGACGCACGATATTGTTGCATCCGTTTCAAATGTGAAAGAACCGGCGAAATTTGCAAACATTGTCATCACACATATTGCCACCAAAATGGAAGAAAAACAAAAGATTTTGGAATTAGATTCTTTGGCTGATCGGTTATCCGCCATCTTTGATTTGATGGAAAAGGAAATTGAGGTTTTTAATGTTGAACGAAACATCAGAAAACGCGTCAAAAAACAAATGGAAAAATCTCAACGCGAATACTACCTCAATGAACAAATGAAAGCCATTCAAAAGGAATTAGGTGATTCTGCGGACGACGCTGGAGAATTGGGTGAGTTGGAAAAGAAAATCAAGGACGCAAAAATGTCCAAGGAAGCCACAGAAAAAGCTCTAACCGAATTAAAACGCCTGCGCATTATGGGGGGTATGTCTGCTGAAGCCGGTGTTATTCGTAACTATATTGAATGGTTGATTGCTTTACCATGGTCTGCACAAAAAGAATTGCAATTAGATCTGAAAAAGGCGGAACAAATTTTGGATGAAGATCATTATGGATTAAAAAAGGTCAAAGAACGCATTTTGGAATTTTTGGCTGTTCAAAAACGCACAGGACATGTCAAAGGCTCCATCTTGTGCTTGGTGGGTCCGCCAGGGGTTGGTAAAACCAGTTTGGGTCAATCCATTGCGCGCGCGACAGGACGAACCTTTGTCCGTGCCAGTTTAGGTGGGATGCACGATGAAGCGGAAATCCGCGGTCACAGACGCACCTATATCGGTTCTATGCCCGGCAAAATTATTCAAAGTATGAAAAAAGCCGGCAACATCAATCCCCTGTTTTTATTGGATGAAATTGACAAGGTGGGTAATGATTATCGGGGCGATCCCGCTTCCGCGTTGTTGGAAGTATTAGATCCTGAACAAAACAAAACATTCTCGGATCATTATTTGGATGTAGATTATGATTTGTCCAATGTGATGTTTATTTGTACCGCCAATGATGTATCACACATGCCGTCACCATTATTGGATCGTATGGAAATCATTCGTCTGTCCGGCTATACCGAGGATGAAAAGGTTGAAATTGCCAAACGCCATCTGATTCCACGTCAATTGGAATTGACCGGTTTGAAAAAGGAAGAATTGACCTTTGATGACGCGTCTATTTTAGAAATGATTCGTTCCTATACTATGGAGGCCGGCGTGCGTCAATTAGAGCGTGAAATTGCAAAAATTGCCCGTAAAGTTGTAAAAGAAATTCAAACAAAGTCTATTAAGAACGTTCAAATCACACCAAAGAATGTTAAAAAATACGCCGGTGTGCCACATCATTTCTTTGGTATTGCTGATAAAGAAGATGAAATCGGTGTATCCAACGGATTGTACTATTCCGAGATTGGTGGTGGCATATTACCACATGAGGTTTTAACCATGCCTGGCACCGGAAAAATCATGCTGACGGGCAAATTGGGAGATGTGTTCAAGGAAACTGTTGAGGCCGCCCGTTCCTATGTTCGCGCGCATGCGGATGATTTTGGAATTTCGGATGATAAATTGAACAAACAAGATATTCACTTACATGTGCCGGAAGGTGCCCAACCCAAAGATGGACCATCCAGCGGGGTTGCCATTGTGACGGCGTTGGTATCCGCATTGACAGGAATTCCCGTCAAAAAGCAAATGGCCATGACCGGGGAAATTACGCTGCGCGGCCGGGTTTTAGCCATTGGCGGATTAAAGGAAAAATTGTTGGGGGCTTTGCGTGCCGGCATTAAGACGGTCTTTATTCCGACAGAAAACAAAAACGATTTGGAAGAATTGCCCGACAATGTCAAACGGGATTTGAAAATCATCTTTGTATCAAAGATTGAGGAAGTGTTGAATCAAGTACTCACCCGCCCCTTATCCAAGAAAAAATAAGGGCTGCTTTCGCAGCCTTTACTAATCAACGTTTTTCACTCAATGGTCGGAGGGATCAGATTCGAACTGACGACCCCTACGTCCCGAACGTAGTGCTCTACCAGGCTGAGCCACCCTCCGACAACAGAGGATATTATACTCTAAATTCGAAAAAATGCAAGAATTATTTACATAAACAACCTTTTAATTGGTTTCGTGCATTTTAGACATTTATAATACCCCGTCCAAAGGCGTATAAAGCGAACAATGCAACCATAATCAAAACGCTGGCCAATACCTTTTCCGCAAAGCCCATATGGGTATTTTTTCCTTTTGCCCACAAATAGACGGGTAATCCCGCCGCAATAAAAATAACGGCCATCAGCAAGTAATTTAACCCGGCGGCATAAATCAACCAAACGGCATAGATGCTACCCAAAATACCGGTCAAACATGTACTCCATTTTGACACGCCGGTGATTTTTTCGTCTTCGCAAATTTTCCACAAATACAGGCAACTCATCAAATATGCCGGCAACACCATCACACCCGTAATGGACAACATAGTGTTCCATGCGTTGTTGGAAAAATACACCAACAGCATTGCCAATTGCATTAAAGCGCTGGTAGCCCACAATGAAATGCTGGGGGCTCCGGCTTTATTTTCCCTACTGAACGCCTTGGGGAAAGTGCCATTTTTAGCCATAGATTCCGGCATTTGGGCCGTAATCATTGTCCAACTGAGCCAACTGGCCAACACTGCAATAATCAATCCGATATTCATCAACCATGATCCCCAACGACCGACAACCATTTCCAAAACACCGGCGGTCGATGGATTGGCGATACCAGCCAAACGCATCCGACTCATTACACCAAAGGGTAACACTGACAACAAAACATAGATGGCCAAACATCCCAAAAAGCCCATAATGGTTGCTTTTCCGACATCACTTTGGCTTTTGGCACGACCCGACAAAACAACGGCGCCTTCAATACCAATAAATGCCCACAACGTCACCAGCATAGAATTTTTAATTTGGTGGCCAACGTCACCTAATTTAGAACGAGATAACTCGCCCCAAAAATCAAAATCAAACTTGTCCAAATGAAATGCAAATATCAAAATAATACAAAACAAAATCAGCGGGATAATTTTAGCAATTGTGGCAATCAAATTGATTTTTGTGGCCTGTTGAACACCGCGTAACACCAAATAATTAAAGCCCCAAATCAGCAACGATCCACCAATAATGCTGGGCAAATTATTACCACCTGTAAACACGCCTGGGAAAAAGTAATTCAATGCATCCATTGTGATAACAGCGTATCCCACATTTCCGCAAATTTGGCACAACCAATAACTCCATCCGATATTGAATCCCATGTATGGACCGAATCCTTCATGGGCATACATATAAATACCCGAGGTCAAATCTGGCTTTAATCGGGCTAACAAACGAAAAGTATTAGCAATAAACCAAATACCCAATCCCGTAATAACCCACGCCAACAAAACACCACCGACGCTGGCAGATGCCGCCATGTTTTGTGGTAATGAAAAGATACCGCCGCCAATCATAGAACTGACCACAATACCGGCCAATCCGAATACGCCCAACTTTCCAATGGAATTATTTACTTTACGATGTGCCATTTTTTCCTCGCTTTAATTTTCCCCTCTGCCGGTGCAGAGGGGGATTGATGTTATTTTTTACGTTTAATCATGTCTGGTTCCACAACTGGAGCAAACTCAAAATTCAAAAAACCAAGTGCTGTTAAGCAATATCCAAAGTTTTGAGTAATGTTCAGATAATTGTGAAAAAATTGGAATTCACTATGTTTATCACAACCGCGCAATTCCAATTCGTGATTCATGGATTTTGTCAACCACATTTCACAATGTGATTTTGCAATTTCATCATCGATAAAGGTGTCAAAATATTCCACATATTCTGCTGCCCAACCGCCGATAAATTTGCCTTTTTTATCCTTTCCCCACACTAAACCAATACCGGTTGCAATGGCTTTATGTTCTGTGGACTTTGCCCCATTTCCGGCCATAATCACTTCCAACACGGCGCCGTGTTTAAAGGTATGAGCCACTTGATCCACCGGCACGATATTACCATACAATTCCGGCGGCAATACGGATGTATAAGGCACGACGTTAAAGTCTTGAATCTTTGCTTCTAATAATGCCGAATCATAGCAAAATGTTTCAAATGGTTGTGGGGGAATTCCCTCGTCTGATTGACCGGTACCACCGGTATGGAAACCCAATGTGGGATATCTTGTTCCTAATTGCATATTTTCTCCTTATGTTATTTGTTGATGGATATTCTGTTGAAATATCCTGAACCATATTTGGCTTTTCAAAAGGCAAATAACAATCTCATCTAAAGTCTATCTTGATTGCGGTTATGAAGTGCTCCATATTCGATTTGCTATTTAATATAAAGGAGGAAAAATGAAAAAATTATATTTAGCAACACTTGCTTTGGGAATGATTGCCCTGCCTGCTTTTGCAGAAACAACTATGGGCGAAGTGGTCGGCGTGGAAGGTGATTTAATCATGGTTCAAACAACAACGGGCCCCAAATTGACCTTTAAGACAAATGATAACACCACCTATCGTAAAAAAACATTAAAACGTCATGGCAAAAGAAAACGTGGTATGCATTCCCCAAATGATTGGGTATATGAGCCCGTTGCAGAAGAAGATGATTGGGTGGAAATCACCTATAATCCAGAAACCGGAAATGGCTCGGTTTATGAAGTGGATACCATTACTGTATATGACGACTAATAAACTTTGTTTTCAAAGACCTCACTTTTGTGGGGTCTTTTTTTTATTGAAAAACTGGGGGAAAATATGCTATAGTACTTGCCATAATGAAAGGGCCAAAATGACACCAATTTTTCAAAATCAAACACCGCATCCAAAAACACCAGGTTTATTTGTTGATGTAGAAGGCACTTTAATTAAAGCCGGACGACTGAATCAAAATTTATATCATGACATGTTAGTTGCTCAAAAACGTGGCATAGATGTTACCATTTTTACCATGGCTCCCGTTGCCGGATTAAGGAATAGTTTGAAGCATTTAGGTGTTGCAACAGAACAATTTGCTGTTAAAAATAAATCCGACTTTCACGGGCACATTTTCACCGATTTGATTGTGGATGATTTACCGCCTCACTACCAAGGATTTAGCGCCGCAACCCCCTTTGTCTATGATGCCACATGAAACGCTTTGCACGTCATTGTACAAGATTTGGAAAAACATCCGCGCTTGGCCTTTAAGACAGCGTTAAAAAATTATATTCAACGCCAAAAAGCGGTTGGGACAATTCAAAGATAATCAAAACATCAATGTTGCACGCAAACTGACGGCAGTGGCTGTATTATGTTTGTGCGTCATACCGGGATTCACATATAACTGAACATCTGGCGTTATAGTGGCAAAAGATGAAATGCCAAACGCCATATATGTTTCAAACACGGTTTCCCAAGAACGAGCGCTGTTTGTCAGCTTATTCACGGCCACAGCCACACCGGCCTGATCCAAACTGTTACGATCCATTGGGTTATTTACAACACTTCCAAACACGTAAGATTGTTTGATATTATTCAGTGTTTGATTCACCCCGTTAGCTCGCGCAAATAAGGCCACTTTATCCGTCACAAATTGTTGAGCATTCAAACTCCATCCTCGTGAAGATTTCGGTTGTGCGCTGACACTTGGTTGATAATAAGCCATAACACTATATTCTCCCTCCAATCCACCAAAAGTCGGCGTCCATGTCGCAGACACGAAAGGCGTCATTTTGCCTTTTTTCCACTTACTCCAACTGATTGTTTCACCGGTGATATTGTTCGCATTTTGGGCACCGGCCGAAAAACTCCAATCAGCATTCGGCGTCCATGAAATATAACCACCCAAGCTGGCTGTCGGATAAACTTCTGATGCATTTTGTGATAAAGCATAGTTCAAAAAATTGACTTGTTGATTGCTGTCATAATCTGTGCCGTCAAAATTATACATCGGGAATTGCCCCACAGTAACAGAAATCGATCGCAACGCCCCCGGCAAGGTGTGTGTATAACTCAGTTCATCAAAATAATTCCCATTACTGGGATAATCATTCACAGATGAGGCCACCCCAATACGATTGCCCAAATTGGTACCATTCATCCCCCAATAATGGACCAATGTATAGGCAACATTAAAAGTACCACTTCCGAAGTCTTTGGATTGAAAAGCATTCCATCCCGCTGTACCATAATATTGTGTTTGCCATGCGGTATTCTTTCCGTTGGGAGCACCTCTTTGTGGCAAAAAAGATGCATCCAATGAATACGTCAGTCCCCATTTTTTTTGTAAATTGTTTTTGAAATTTTGATAACTATTGGCCCAATTTTCTTCAGCACTGGCTGTCACAGCCCACAAAATAAAACCTAAGAACAACACCTTTTTCATTTGGTTACCCCTTTCATAATAAATATGGACAAGGCAAACCAAAAAAACAAAGCCAACTTAAGTATGGATTAAATTAGAAATGGCAAGGCAACCAACAACGGAATAGATAAATTATCATCCACATGAATTGTTTCGTTACTCAAATCACCCAAACATCCCAACAAAACGCCGACAACCGCCAAAGGAATAGACAATCCACAGCAAGCATAAAAAACACCCGCAACAACTAAACCACTTAAAACAAAAGCGGTTGTTCCTTCCCATGTTTTGCGTCCGAACAAACGATGTTTACCGATACTTTTACCCACCAACGCTGCCATTGAATCAGAAATAAACAAAACACTCAATGCAAACATCGTAACAATTTTCGGGCAAAACACAACCAACAATAACGCCGCAATTAAAACATAGGGTGCACCGCTAAAACGGAAAAATTTCTTTTTTTCCTTATCGCGCAAAACACGTGCAAAAATGCAATTATATCCTTTGGCAAATAAACTTTTTGGATGTTTATATGCGGCATATTCAGACACCAAAACAAAGGCGGCCGCAACCGAGAAAAAACCTATGGCCCACCCTTCCGATAAAAAATAAACCGCAGCCACCATCCAAAACGAACTTAGATGAATCAATTTGCGTTCTATTTCCTGTTTGTAATCAAGGGGCATTTCAAATCCTTTTTGGCATCAGATTATACTCAACTTTTATTATTGTCAAGTAATGATTTTTTGCTTGTATCTTATTTCAAAAAGTGCTATGCTCTTTTCCACATAAAAGAAAGGACTTATGATGACAGATATTTCGACACTTCAATCATTCAGAATTAAATATAAACCGGAGTTGCCCCGCTCGCTCAAAAAGGGTATTAAGCGTGTGGCCGTTCAAGAAGGCGACAAAACGGATTCTATTTCACATCAAAATGAATTAAAGGCGTTGTTCCCAGAAACATACGGGCAAAGCGTCATTACTTTTAAGTCCGGGAAAAAACCAAAGAAATTGGAGGCTAAAAACTTTGGCGTGATTTTGTCTGGTGGTCAAGCACCTGGCGGACACAACGTCATCACGGGTCTTTATGATGCCTTGAAACGCATCAACAAAAACAACAAATTGTTTGGCTTCTTGGGCGGTCCCAGCGGTATTGTGGAAGGCAAATATATTGAATTAGATGATGCCTTGGTTGATTCTTATCGCAACACTGGCGGTTTTGATATGATCGGATCCGGACGCACCAAATTGGAAACAGAAGAACAATTTATGAAGGTTTGGCAAGTATGTCAGAACTTGAATATCTCTGGAATTGTGATTATCGGTGGAGATGATTCAAACACAAACGCGGCTTTATTGGCGGAATGGTTAAAGGCCAAAAATACCGGCATTTGTGTTGTTGGATGTCCGAAAACCATTGATGGTGATTTGAAAAATGCCCAAATTGAGACCTCTTTTGGTTTTGATACAGCTTGCAAAACTTATGCAGAAATGGTCAGCAATATAGAGCGTGATGCCTTGTCCGCCAAAAAATACTGGCATTTTGTCAAGTTGATGGGGCGCAGTGCCACACACGTTGGCTTGGAAGTGGCCTTACAAACACATCCGAATATTACCTTGATTTCCGAGGAAGTGGAAGCATCTGGAATGTCATTGGACACATTGGTTCAAGGAATGGTGGATATTATTGTGGAACGTTCGGAAGCCGGCAAGAACTATGGTGTTGCCGTTATTCCAGAAGGGATTATTGAATTTATTCCTGAAATGAAAAAACTGATTACAAACTTAAATGATTCATTGAGTTTGGTCGAAAGCTCTGACGCTTACAAAAATGCCAAAACGGATGCGGAACGTTTCAAATCGGTCATTGATCATTTGAATCAAACAGCACCAGACAGCGCGAAAGTGTTTGATTCGTTGCCTTCCTTAATTAAAGCACAATTATTATTGGATCGCGATCCTCACGGCAACATTCAAGTATCAAAAATTGATACGGAACAATTGCTGATCAATATGATCAAAACTAAATTGGAAAAATTGCGCGCTGAAGATAAATATCATGGCAAATTTTCCGGACAAGCGCACTTCTTTGGTTATGAAGGTCGTTGTGCTTTCCCATCCAACTTTGATGCCAATTATTGCTATGCCTTGGGATATAACGCCTGTGCATTGCTTCAAAGCGGTCGCACGGGATACATTTCCAGCATCAAAAATTTAACAGCACCAACGAACAAATGGGTTGCAGGTGGCACACCGCTCACCATGATGATGACGATGGAAAAACGCCACGGACAATTCAAACCGGTGATTCAAAAGGCGTTGGTGAAATTGGACGGCCCAGTCTTCAAAAAACTGCTAGAAAATCGTTCCAAATGGGCGTTCAATGATGATTACCAATTCTCTGGATCCATCCAATATTACGGGCCAGATGAAATCATCAATGCCACGACAAAGACGTTGGAATTGGAAAAAGGCAAAATGAAACAACGTCGTTGGTTCAAACGCCTAAGATTATTCCGATAAAGCAAAAATCCCCGAGTATTTCGCTCGGGGATTTTCATATCACTCTTAATTATAAGTCCCTACCCAATGGAATAAAATTCGGGGCCATTTGCGGTAATCTGATTTCACGTCCACGACAGGCATTATGACCTTGCTGTAATACAGACATGAAATTCCGTCCCACTGAAATATCAGCGTTTCCATTATCCACATGGCGCCAAAATTTATCAATCAGCTGTTTACCTTCCTTAGATGATAAATACTTGGGCGTTTTACCATTTGCCGCAGCAACCAAATCATTTGATACACCTTTACCATCAAAAAGGACATGAATATCTTCTTTACCATTATTGAAGTTCATTTGTTCCAACTCGCCCTTTGGATTATATTGGAAAAATACACTAACATCACCCTTTTCAATGATATCACAAATGGAGCCATCATTTTCCACAATTTTTGTATGGGTTTCATCACCTTTCTTTTCAATACATAAAACTTCTGTCAATCCCTTTTTTATCGTGATTTCATTAGCGTCAAATCCGTCCAACACTTGTTGGAATTGATTCATTCCTGCCACCATAGTGTCGGCTGTCATATCCGCACGAGTCTCTTTTTTCGTGGAACGACCAAGCGCAAAACCCGCAAGTGCCAAAGCTACACCGATAGCCGGCAAAGCACCTTTTTTTAATTTGCTCAAACGCGATTTCATAGATTTGTGTTGAGTTGCTTCTACTTTTTTCGATGTAAATTCATGTGCCATTTTTTCTCCTTTTTTGATTATTAATAATCCCCCTCATAAAGTCAGTATATCATAAAAATAATACCTGTCAATAAAATTCTTGTTTTTTCACAAACTCTATCATATAATTTCTGGCATGATTACATTAGAAAATATACGTGTGCATATTGGTAACAAGGTGCTTTTGGAAGACGCCTCGTGTCAATTGGTCGATGGACAAAAAGTCGGCATTATTGGCAAAAACGGGTGCGGCAAATCCACTTTGTTCAAGGTATTACAACATCAAATCGATATTGATACCGGCCGCGTATTGGTGCCTAAAAACAAAAAATTAGCTTATGCCGAGCAGGAAATTCCTGATCTGGATATGAACATTTTAGATTTTGTTTTGGCCCGGGATAAAGATTTAATGTATTGGCGTCAAAAGGCCACGGAATCTGCCACGGAAGAATTGGCAGATATTATGGACCATCTGACATTATTACAATCTGATTCTGCGGAAGCCCGCGTTGCCACCATTTTGAAAGGCCTCGGTTTTACCGATACAGACTTTGCCCAACCAGTTAAACACTTTTCCGGCGGTTGGCGGATGCGGTTGGCTTTGGCGGGGGCGCTGTTTCAAAATTCCGATATTTTATTGTTGGATGAACCGACCAACCATTTGGACTTGGAAGCCACTTTGTGGCTGGAAGATTACCTGAAAAAATATTCTGGAACATTATTGATTATCAGCCATGACCAAGATTTATTGAACAATTTATGTACGCACATTTTGCATTTTGAAGGCAAAAGGTTAGTTTTATATCGCGGGAATTTAACGATATTCCAAACAACTTTCCAACAAAAAAAGGAAAATAGCCAACGTCAAATGGAACGATTAGCGATGAAAAAAGAAAAATTACAATCTTACGTCAATCGTTTCAGATACAAAGCCACAAAGGCAAAACAGGCACAAAGTCGGTTAAAAATGTTGGAAAGATTAAACCAAGCTGAAGTGGAAATCGTGCCAGTAGAAGCCGAGGATGAATTCCATTTTCCTGAGGTTTATGTGATGCCCGCGCCATGTATCAAATTGAAAAATGTATCCGTCGGATATGTGCCGGGTAAGCCCGTTTTAAGGCGCTTGAACCTGCAAATCGGGAATAATGACCGCATTGCTTTATTGGGCAGAAACGGAAATGGTAAATCCACTTTTGCAAAATTATTATCAGGCATGTTGTCACCAGAAAGTGGTGAAATCGTGCAATCAAAGAAATTGCGTGTTGGTTATTTCAACCAACATCAAAACGAAGAATTACCTGAAAAAATAACGCCATTTGATTATATCAAACCTTTCTTGGGTGACACGATGAAAGAGGACAAAATTCGTGGTTATTTGGCAGCTTTTGGTTTAACTCAAGACCAAGCCATCAGCAAAATCGGCACTTTGTCTGGCGGCGAAAAAGCACGTTTGCTATTATCCAGAATTTGTTTGGACAAACCACAAATTTTGATTTTGGATGAACCGACCAACCATTTGGATTTACAGGGGCGCCAGGCGTTGGCTGATGCTTTAAACGAATTCAATGGCACGGTTATTTTAATTACACATGACTTCCATATTTTGGAATCTGTTTGTGATACTTTGTGGTTGGTTCAGGACGGCACCTGTCGTGAATTTGACGGAGATTTGAATGATTATAAAAGTATGTTATTAGAACATCCAGAGGAAGATAAGTCGCAACCGATTATCACTCAACCAAAGGTCAAAAAGCCGTCCTTACACACAACAAAGCAAAAGATAAAAGAATTGGAAAAGCAACTTACAGTTTTGGAAAAACAACGTGATTATCTGTTGGACTTATTATTAAAGCCCGATTGTGATTATGCGTCCGTCCAACGTGATTTGAAAGAAACCGAAATGCAAATTGCCGAAACGGAAAATGCGTGGATGGAATTAGCTGATTTAATTCATTAAAAAAGGCGACCAATGGGCCGCCCTTTTTGATCTACATCTATTTTATTTGCCGCCACGAGGGGAAGTAAAGAACATCCCTGTCTCTTTAGATGTCAATTTCTTTTCAACCCACTGACCATTTTTATCCATAACCAAACTTTTCTTTTTCCCATCTATCGCATCAATACCGGTTGTAACTGCACGACCGGAATCATCTGTTGCAACAGAATGTGTCAATCTACCATCTTCATCGTATGCATACATATTGACGCAACCATCACGCATAAAGGCCTGAGTTTCTTTTCCTTCTATATCTTTTTGTGTGACGCTACCGGTATTTTTATCAAAGTCATAAGACATGTCAAATACGGCCCCATCAGTCCCTTTTAATTTTAACTCAACAGACGAAAAATCTTCCACACCCATAGACTTTCTGATTTGATCCAAGGCATCATTCAAGCCATCATTTTTGGTGCTGCTTGTTGCAGACTTGATACCACCGAAAAACGCCAAAAGGGCTACAAAACTTGTTCCTACTGTGGTTGCAACTGCTTGTGCTAAAGTAATTTTCAAACTTTTTAATGACATGTGTCGCTCCTTGTTAAGTATATTTAAGATTAAGCTACGCCATCAATCTTGGTTTGTCAAGCAAAAAATCATCCCTGTTGTTTTGCTCGATAACGTGCCACAACTTCACGAACTTTTGCCCATTTTTGTTTGGGAGATAAGTCTGGACGTGCGGCAACAACCGCCATACTACGGCGTGCGTTTTTGCGTGCGGGATTTTCATCTAAAATTTCTGGCACAGCATCCTTTGATTTCTTTAACGTGCGCTTTTCCAATACATATTCACCCTTTTTATCAATTTTCACCTCACGCACACGGCCGGCGGTATTATTCCACTCTTCCACCAAGAAATTACCAAAATGTGCAAAAGTATGATCATTGGATTTTAATGAAAAATAGCCATGCTTACCCGTCCATCCCTGCTCAATCACTTGGCGACCATTTGGGGTCATTTTATAGGTTCGTTCATATAAAACCCTATCTGGACGACCACTTATAAACACTATTTTACGCAATTCATTATTAGCCCAACACAACTTTTGACGTAAGGTACCATTATAAAAATCTAAACGCGTTTTATATCTCTGCCCTTTGTTGTTTATTCCCTCTTCCAGAAGGATTCTCCACCCTTTAGATTGGCGCAACACCCGAATTTCTTTCACAGGCATATTTTTAGAGGCAGATTTAATCTCAACAACCATACACATCCTTTCATGGAAAAACAATGAGTATATTATAGCATCAAACCCTCGAAAAGTCAAGTTTTGCACAAAAAACACCCCCGACAAGCGGAGGTGTTTTGAACTTCATTCGGATTACCGAGAGTAGAATTCGATAACCAGATTTGGTTCCATTGGTGCCGCATAAGGAATATCGGCCAATTGTGGCACACGCACAAAAGTACCTTTCATTTCCTTTTCGTCCACGGACAAATAATCTGGCACATTGCGATCTTGAGCACCCATGGCTTCAATCACAACAGCCATTTCTTTAGCTTTGGAACGCACAGCGATTTCATCCCCTACTTTACATAAATAGGATGGAATATTCACGCGCTTACCATTCACAGTCACATGACCGTGGCTGACAAATTGACGAGCCGCAAACACAGAGTTTACGAACTTCATTCTGTACACCAACGAATCCAAGCGGCATTCCAAAATACCAACTAAGTTTTCGGAACTGTCGCCTTTACGACGAATAGCTTCTGCATAATATTTACGAAGTTGTTTTTCAGACAAGTTACCATAAATTGCCTTCAATTTTTGCTTTGCATTTAACTGCAAACCGTAATCGGTTGGCTTTTTACGTTCAGCACCGTGTTGACCGGGGCCATAGTTTCTTGTATTGACTGGGGACTTCGCTTTACCCCACAAGTTCACGCCAAAACGACGGTCTTTGCCGAATTTGCGTGGGAGTCTTTTAGACTTTGAGTTTGTAGCCATATTCTTTCCTTTTCTTTTTTGGTTACACCCCGATAGTCTTTATCCGATAGACCGATAAAGCGTGACAAGTCGGTTTATTCCAAAATGTCCACATTCTCGGGAAACGAAAGGTATTATACACAATTTCAAAACAAATATCAAGTACTTTTTATAAATAAAAAATCCCCGGCGAATCAGACCGGGGATTTTGGATTTACACGGCATCACCCTAGCATGGGTTATTTACGGTACATCTGTTATCACTCACACAACTTGTCGTGTCATATTTTTTGGTCTTCTTATGATAGGGATGGTAATATACTATTCTCAATCATCCTAAAATTAGACATTCATGTCAAGCATGATCCACAAAAAAATAATTAAAAAAAACTAATTTTTGAACGAATTAAGAAAATTTTAATTTTTCTTTAAATATCCGATGACAGCCGTAACCGAGGCAGGTGTGATACCACGCATACGGCTCATAGCACCAATGGTGGCTGGGCGTTCGCGATCCAACCTTTCCACTATTTCATTGGAAAGCCCACCAACTTTATGGTAATCCAATGCATCTGGGATCTTTAAGGCTTCGTCTTTTTTGAAATCGGCAATATCTTGCGCTTGACGAGCTAAGTATCCTTGATAACGTCCCTCAATTTCCAATTGCTCAGCAATTTCTGGTTTAATTTTTTTCAGTTCTGGGAATACATCCACAACTTCTTTCCATTCTACATTTGGATAGGAAAGCAAATCAAACGGCGTACGTTTGCGCCCATCCACATTGACCACAAAACCCAGTTTTTTCAATTCCTTTGGTGTTTTGGAAAGCGATAAAACCAACTTGCGCGCTTCATCCAATTTTTTTTGTTTGGCCTTGAATACCTTGGCTCGCTCTTTACCAACGCAACCAATTTTAATACCCGCCGGTGTCAAGCGCAAATCCGCATTATCTGCGCGCATCGTCAAACGATATTCCGCGCGCGACGTGAACAAACGATATGGCTCATCCACCCCCAAAGTGGTAATATCATCTATCATCACACCCAGATAGCTGTCCGCGCGATCCATCGTAAATTCTTCTTTGCGGCCAAGTGCTTTCAATGCTGCATTGACTCCCGCAAGCAATCCCTGCCCTGCGGCTTCCTCATATCCCGTTGTTCCATTGATTTGACCGGCCAAGAACAGATTTGGCACTTTTTTGGTTTCCAATGTCAATTTAACTTCTCGTGGATCCACATAATCATATTCAATTGCATAGGCATAGCGCAAAATTTTAACTTTTTCCAAACCAGGGATGGAATGAATAAAAGCGTCTTGCACATCCTTCGGTACACTAGACGAAATGCCGTTGGGATAAATACTTTTGCCGCCACGTGTTTCAGGTTCCAAAAAAATATGATGGCTGTCACGCCCTTTGAAACGCACCAATTTCGTTTCAATGCTGGGGCAATAACGCGGCCCAGTAGAAGTAATCTGCCCATCAAACAACGGTGCCCGATCCAAGTTATCCAAAATGATCTTATGCGTTTCAGGTGTTGTGTGTGTGATAAAACAAGGCACCTGCTCTTGTGGTAAATCTTTGGTCATAAAGGAAAATGGCCGTGGCGGATTATCGCCATCTTGTCTTTCACACTTCGACCAATCTATGGTATCCCGATCCAATCGCGCCGGCGTTCCCGTTTTCAACCGACCAAGTGTCAAACCTAATTTTTTCAAAGCCGGCGTAATGCCATAACAAGCGGGCTCACCAAACCGCCCACCTTTTGTTTTTTCCTTACCCACATGCATCACACCATTTAAGAATGTCCCTGTTGTTAGCACTGTTGATTTTGCATAAATTTCTTTACCATCCACCACAACGCCCAATACTTTTCCGTCTTCAATAATTAAATCTTCAGCGCTGCCTTCCAATAAATCTAGGTTGGGATAATTTTTTAATTCCTCTTGCATGATGCGCATATATTCTGTTTTGTCCGCTTGCGCTCTGGGCCCTTGAACAGCGGGACCTTTACTTGCGTTCAACATACGAAATTGGATCCCAGCCTTATCTATCACACGCCCCATCACACCGTCCAGCGCATCAATTTCGCGTACCAAAGTTCCCTTGCCCAATCCACCAATTGCTGGATTGCAAGACATATCTCCGATTGTTTTAATATGATGAGTCACAAGCAGCGTCTTAGCGCCCATACGTGCCGCCGCTGTGCAGGCTTCACAGCCCGCATGTCCACCCCCAACAACAACGACATCATATTGTTTTTTCATCTCACTTTCCAATACAAAAATCCTTAAAAATCACGTCCAACAATTCATCTACTTCTATGCGCCCTGTGATACGCCCCAGAGCTCGCGCGGCCATGCGCAAATCTTCCGTTTTGAGTTCTAAGTCCTGCACTTGCAAAGCGTCCCGTAAATGCGCCACGCATTGTTTCAAAGCCACACGATAGCGTTCCCGAGTAATGGCGGCTCCACCCACAAAAGAATCCGTCAAAATGGTTTTAATTTCATCCCAAAGTTTTGCCACACCTTTCCCCGTTTTGGCGGAAATGAAAAAGTCAGTCTTATTTTCTTTAACTTGAGTTAAATCCGTTTTGTTCCAAATAGTTAAGATGCGTTTTTTAAGCAATTCTTTTGGTAATTTTTCCGTCTTTGGATACTTCTTTGCATCCTGAACAAACAAGATTAAATCAGCATTTCCGGCCTTTTTCACAGCACGACGAATTCCCTCTGCTTCAATCTCTTCCTTACTGTCACGGAGTCCCGCAGTATCTGCCAAAATAACCGGGAAGCCGGCCACATCCAAATGAGCTTCCACAATATCACGCGTGGTACCGGCGGTCTGTGACACAATCGCCACTTCCCGCTTTGTCAGAGCATTTATCAACGAAGATTTTCCAACATTTGGTGCCCCGACAATTGCTATTTGATAACCATCGCGCAAACGTTCACCACGCCGATCATCATCCAAATGCTTGTCAATTTCCTTGATCAGTTTTTGAATATCGCTATCAATTTCGCGTTCTTTTTCCGTCGGAATTTCTTCTTCCGGAAAATCGATAAAGGCCTCCGCATAGGCCAAATGATGCACCAATTTTTTGCGCCAACCTTCATAAAGCGCACTTAAATTTCCATCCATTTGAGCAAGGGCTTGCTTGCGTTGTGCCTCGGTTTCAGCATGGACAAGGTCCAACAAACCTTCTGCTTCTGTCAAATCCATTTTGCCATTGATAACTGCTCGCCGAGAATACTCACCGCGCTCTGCTGGTCGTAAGCCATCTATCTTGGAAAGAGCCTGCATTACAGAAGAAATCACTCCACGACCACCATGCACTTGATACTCCACAACATCTTCACCCGTGAAACTGTGCGGTGCCTTAAAATACAAAACCAAAGCGCGATCCAAAACTTTTTTACCATCTTTTAAAGCAGAAAAATAAACCTTGCCGGCTTCAACCTTTTTAATTGTCGTCAAGCGTTTTAATGTTTCTTTTGCTTTGGGGCCGGACAC
>JAFPYW010000060.1 GCA_017394405.1 Alphaproteobacteria bacterium | reverse complement strand
CAATCCAGTTAGTTTTTAAACCATGGAGGTCCAAGATGGCAGAAGAAAATAAACCCGTCGAACCGGACAAAAACGAAAAAGATCAAGCAACTACACCCAATAAAAAAGAAGCAGCCCAAATAAAGCCAGATTTTCAATGGACTACATTGTTTGATGTGGGGGCGAACTCTCCGGCTTTGACCCCGGCGTATAATATACAAAGAAGTGTTTTAATTGAATTGTTGCCCAGACGCAAACACAATTATTCTTTGCCCGAATGGCATAGGGAAAACAAACGAGAAGAAGATGACGATTTATTGTATTTGATGTGCGGTTTTATACATCCGTCCGAACAGGAAATGTTGCACTACTATATTGCGCGTTGGCAAGGTAAATTGATTGCTGACAAAATGAATGGGAATGATTTTTCCGATGATGATGACGACGAGAGACCAAATCATACAATCAGTGTTCCGCGTGCCACATTGGAAAATTATTTGAAAGACGCAAAGCAGGCCGAGTGGTTGTTGGACACCCATGAAAATTTGTTGTTACGTTTAAACGCTGTGCGCCCGATGGTGCGCAACTTGGATCAAGCCTTGAATTTGGAAGGAATCCGTAACGAACGTGGCGAGTGGGAAAGCGCGATGGACGAGTTGGTGGGGCAATATGAATTCCCTGATACCGCTACGGCTCCACAAGATGAAAATGCTTGTTGGGTGTGGATGAATAAAATGGCCGCGCCGCAAAAGAAGGGATTTTGGAAAATGGATTTATCCACGACGCGTGAGGAATTGGGTGCCCTAAACTGGTTCAGAATTTACAAAAGTTTTGCAGATATGTGGAATTATGCTGATTCTCCCAAATGTACCCAACGGGTGGAGGGTGAGTTACAAGAGGTTCCGTTGCCATGGGTGAGGGAAAAAATTAGGGCAACGCTGTGCTATTTGTTAAACATGGGCTTTTTGGATGAAGATGTATTTGCCTCTGTTTGTGCAATGACGCGCGAGGAACGTATGGAGCAAGAACGTATATTGAAGCGGTCGGCCGTTGCTGCTTTTATGGCGGATATCTCTAAATCTTCGCCAACACAAGAAGTTTTAATAAAGTTGATGAGTGGCTTTATGCGGTATTTCAAACCGATTTTGAAAAAAACCGGCAACTTCACGTTTGAACAAATATCAAGGGAATATAAAAATCGCAACGGGCATGACAAAGTTTCTCGTATGGTCAGCGTGTCGTTTTACAACACCACAGAAAAAAGAAATAAGGCCGTGAAGCAAACGGGCAACCCCGCCACGCGTATTAGGCCACAAAAATTGCCCGGGTCTGACGGTCGCGCGGGTTAGTCTCTGCCAGATAAATTCAAATTGCCGATAAATCGAACGGTTTTGCCAGGCACGAACTTTTGTTCGGCCAAGCAAGGTGTAGTCAAAATTCGGTTGAGTGTAGGCAAATCAATTTGTGCCATTGTATATAACAAAACTGCCTGAATTTGATCGGCAAAGGGCTGGCGATAAAAATCGCCGGTGCCACGTTGTTGGCGTTGCAATAAATTGGGCATCCAATTTTTCTTTTTAATCAATTCGTCAATTTCATATATCGGGTGCCATCCGCGTAAAATTTTTTGATTGACTGTTATCAAATACGGAACCAAAACTTCCTCGACATGCAAACGATAATCGGCCATGGCGTTGATACGATCTGTTTCTTGTTGGTCCAGCCCGACATGTAATGATTTTTGTATCAGATTGTAATGTTGTTGCCACAAATGAATCGCCCCGGGTAATAATGACTCTAGATTATTATCCACATACTCGGCATAGCGATGTATTTGTGGCTCTTTGAACATACTACCTCGAGAAGTGTTTCATAAAATTGGCGCATAACTTTGAATCGGCGACAATTTTTTTCATTTGCTCTTGGCCGGCCTTAACAGTTGCTTTCTTTGCTTCATTCCGTTGGGGAATGCGTTGTTCCTTGGTTTGTTGTTGGTTAGCGATTGAAGCAGGACATCCCCACACGTGACTTCCCGGCATATACCCAGTATATCCTGGATTTTTGGCGATTGAAGCAGGATATTCCCATGCGTGATCTCCAGGTGTATATTCTCCGGTGCTGGGATTTTTAACGTAAAATATCTTCATGATTTTTCTCCTTATCTAGAAATATGTGCGATAAAACGTGCGGTTATTTAGCCTCGTTGATTTCTTTTTTGAAATAAAGATAACACGGGATTATAAACCAAATCAGAAGATTCTGTTTGGTGATTTCTGCGCGCTTGTGCTTTTAAGTATTCTTCACGGGATGGGGGAGTCAAAAAAAGCTCGCAAAAGCGACGTCTGTCTTCGGGAAGTGTTCTTGGGAAATGTTTCATGGCTTCTATTTGTTCTGGTGTAAATTCTTTCATGTTTTTACTCCTTGGATTTTTAGAATTAATACGGGCGATATTGTATCATAAAGTAAAGCATTTGTCAAGTTTTTACCGGCCAGCTGATTTTAGACACAAAAAGATGGGCGAACCCCTTGCATTTTGCCCAAAAAAGTTGTATAAGAATTTCATAATTTTTTGAAAGGAAAAACATGTCTAAAACGAAAATGCTTGATGCAAATGAAGCCGCCGCTACAGTGGCGTATAAATTGAATGAACTTTCCATTATTTACCCGATTACACCATCGTCTCCAATGGGCGAATGGGCGGACGCTTGGGCAGCAGGAAAGCAACAAAACATTTGGGGCAAAGTGCCCGAGGTTTTGGAAATGCAATCTGAAGCTGGTGCTATTGGTGCCGTGCACGGCGCTTTGCAAGCTGGATCCATGACAACAACATATACCGCTTCACAAGGTTTATTGTTGATGATTCCGAATATGTATAAGATTGCGGGCGAATTGTTACCATTTGTGATGCATGTGGCCGCTCGTACAGTTGCAGGACATGCTTTGTCCATCTTTGGTGACCACTCCGATGTAATGGCCTGCCGTCAAACTGGGTTCGCGATGTTGGCTTCTAACTCTGTTCAGGAAGCACATGACTTAGCTGCGGTGGCACAAATGTCCACATACCTGTCACGCATTCCGTTTATGCATTTCTTTGATGGATTCCGTACATCTCATGAAATCAACAAAATCAATATGATGAGTGATGATGATTTGAAAGCTTTGATGGCGGATATTCCGACAGACTTTACTGGTAAAAACGCTTTGACGCCAGATCATCCAAAGGTTCGTGGTACAGCCCAAAACCCAGATGTGTTCTTCCAAATTAAAGAAGCCGCAAATAAGTATTATCAAGCTTGTCCGGAAATCGTTGAAAAATGTATGCGCAAGTTTGAAGAAGTGACCGGTCGCGCTTATCACATTGTGGATTATGTTGGTGCAAAAGACGCTGAACATGTTGTGGTCGCTATGGGTTCCGGCGTGGAAACACTGACCGAAACAGTGAAAGCTTTGAATTCAGAAGGTGGCAAATATGGTGTTGTGGCGGTGCATTTGTATCGTCCATTTCCATCCAAAGCATTTGTGGCGGCTTTGCCTGAATCCGTGAAATATGTGACCGTTTTGGATCGTACCAAAGAGGCTGGTTCCGTTGGTGAACCACTCTACTTGGATGTTGTGTCCGCATTGGCAGAAGGCGCTGTCGCTGGTCGTGCTATGCCAAAAGTGTTGGGTGGTCGTTATGGAATTTCTTCCAAAGAGTTTACACCTGCGATGGCAAAAGCCGTGTTTGAAAATGTGGATAAAAACCACTTCACCGTTGGTATCAATGATGATGTGACAAATGGATCCTTGGACTATGATGCTGGTTGGCATTTGCCAGCCCAAGATTTAACTCGTTGTATCTTCTTTGGTTTGGGTTCCGATGGTACCGTTGGTGCAAACAAGAACTCTATCAAGATTATTGCGGATGCCGATGATATGTATGGCCAAGCATACTTTGTGTATGATTCTAAAAAGTCTGGGGCCATGACAACATCTCACTTACGTTTTGGTAAAAGCCCGATTAAAGCGCCGTATTTGATCACGTCCGCGGACTTTGTAGCTTGTCACCATGAACCATTCTTGCACAAGATTGATTTGTTGGCGGTGGCTGCTCCGAATTCGGTGTTCTTATTGAACACGCAAACACCCGCCGATCAAGTGTGGGATAGTTTGCCAATTGAAGTGCAACAGGAAATCGTTGATAAAAAGATTAAAATGTATGCCATTGATGCTGTGGATGTGGCGGGTAAGACTGGCATGGGTCGTCGTATCAACACGATCATGCAGGCTTGCTTCTTTGCTATTTCTGGCGTGTTGCCAAAGGATGTGGCGATTGAAAAGATTAAAGCGGCTATCACCAAGACCTATATGAAAAAAGGTCAAGAAGTGGTGGATGCCAATATCAAGGCTGTGGATGCCAGTTTGGAGCATTTGTATGAAGTGAAGATTGGAGAGGCAAATTCCAAGATTCATCGTCAACCAGGTGTGCCGGCAACGGCTCCTGAATTGATCCGTAATGTGACGGGCAAAATCATTGAAGAAAAAGGAAATGAATTGCCTGTGTCCGCATTTGAATGGACTGTGGATGGGACTTGGCCATCCGATACCGCACGTTATGAAAAACGCCGTGTGGCAACCGAGATTCCTTGTTGGGATCCGGAAACATGTATCCAATGCGGTAAGTGCGTGTCCGTTTGTCCGCATGCCGCTATTCGTGCAAAAGTGGCGAAACCGGAAGCTTTTGCGAATGCACCAGAGGGCTTTAAGTCTGCTGACTATAAAACACCAGATTTTACTGGCAATAAGTTTATCGTTCAGGTGGCACCAGAAGATTGTACAGGATGCTCTTTATGTACCCAGGTTTGCCCAATGAAAGCGAAGAACACACTTGTTATGGAGCCAATTGAAAAGCACATTGATCAAGAAATCAAAAACTTTGACTTCTTTATGCAATTGCCAGATGCGGATCGTAGCAAATTGAATCCGAAGATGGTGAAAAGCGTTGCTTTGATGCGCCCATTGTTTGAATTCTCTGGCGCTTGTGCCGGTTGCGGTGAAACACCGTATGTCAAGATGATGACCCAATTGTTTGGTGATCGTTTGTTGGTAGCCAATGCAACAGGTTGCTCTTCCATCTATGGCGGTAACTTGCCAACAACACCGTATGCACAAAATGAAGAAGGCAGGGGTCCGGCTTGGGCCAACTCGCTCTTTGAAGACAATGCTGAATTCGGTTTGGGTATGCGTACCTCCGTTGATTCCAAAATTGAATTCGCGATTCAATTGCTGGGCGAATTGAAAGAGCAAGTTGGTGCCGAATTGGCTGATTCCATTTTGAATGCCGATCAAACAACCGAAGAAGGTATTGCTGCACAACGTGATCGCGTGAAAGCGTTGAAAGAAAAATTGGCAACCTTGTCCGGTGATCGTGTGAAGTTGATGGCTGAACATGCCGATTACCTGGTCAAGAAATCCGTGTGGATTTTGGGTGGAGACGGCTGGGCCTATGATATCGGCTACGGCGGTTTGGATCATGCCTTGTATTCTGGCAAAAACGTGAATATTATGGTGATGGATACCGAAGTGTATTCCAATACCGGTGGTCAGCGTTCCAAGGCGACACCGATTGGTGCCTCTGCTAAGTTTGCCGTCTCTGGCAGTTCTTTGCCCCGTAAAGACTTGGGCGCCATTGCCATGAGCTCAGGCGAAGTTTATGTGGCCAGCATTGCCTTGGGTGCCAATGATGCTCAAGCATTAAAAGCCATGAATGAAGCGGAATCTTTCAATGGCCCGTCGTTGATTATCGCTTATAGCCATTGTATCAACCATGGTTATGACATTGGCAAGGAAGGATTGAACCATCAACAATTGGCGGTGAAGTCCGGTCTATGGCCACTCTATCGCTTTGATCCGCGCTTGAAAGCGGAAGGCAAAAATCCATTCCAGTTGGATTCTAAGCCAAGTATTCCGGTCGCCGACTTTATGGCAACGGAAACACGCTTTAAGTATGTGAAACAACAAGATCCAGAACATTATGAGGAATTGTTGCAGAAGGCTCAAAAGCAGGTGGATGACCGCTGGGCATACTACAAGCAACTGGCCGGGGAAGAAAAATAATCTTTCCGGTTGAAAAACAAAAGCCCGGGATCATCTCGGGCTTTTTTGTTTGACATAAAATTTTATTGTTGATATGATGAAGCATATTTCAATATAAAGGAGGAAAAAATGAAATTTTTGAAAGTAGCGATTTTGGGTTTGGGTATGTTGTTGAGCGCTTGTGCCAGTTATGATATGCAACAAGCGATGCGTCCGGATAATCGGAATATTTATCCAAAATTGCCCAATATGGAGCCAATTTTTGAAGCCGGAAAAGCGTCGAATGCTGATTCTGGGACCCCTGCTACAACAAGCGTACAACTAAATAACGAATTTGCTACCTATTTCCGTCGTGAAGTGGAAAAGAATTTGATTGATGAATATGGTCCAATCAAAGGTAAATTGGTGTTGGAACCGATTTTTGTAAAGCGAGACTATAATATGGCTTGGCGCTTTCCTAATATCCTAATAGTTCCTATGTTACTTGGTTGCCCAATGACATCATATACGACAGAATGGGAATTGGAACTAAATGTTTTGGATAAAAGTGGCCAACGGATTAAACGTTATTCTGCTGAAGTGGAAAACACAGAATATGAAGCATTATATTGGGGCTATAAAGATGGGATAGAGGCCTTAAGAGCTGCTACATTTGAGGGATACAAGAAGGCGTTGAATAACTTGATTCAGCAATTGCAAGCAGATATCCCGAGCTTGTCTGCGAAGCTGAAATAAAAAGGTAGTTGAAAACAAAAGCCCGGGATCATCTCGGGCTTTTTTATTTGACATACAAAAATGATTTTGATAGGTTGGAAATATGAAAAAGTTGCTGAAAGAATATGAATCTTATTTTGCACAAAACGGCGGAAAAGGTTGTCCGACCGCAAAGGTGGTTTATACGCACACGAAAGGTAAAGGGGTTGTTTGTTTTTGTGCGCCCCATGCTGTGCATTCATTTGTTCATAAGCAAGAAAAGAATCGTGATGTTGGAACGGGTGCTATTGTTCAGTATTTGGGTAAGCAGGCAGGCTTTGCCGCGATTGTGCGCAATAAATTTGTTCCCCGCAAAGAAATGATCAGCGATTTTATTTTGGCCCAAAAATTGGAAGATTCTTTCTTCTTGGATATTCATGGGATGAAGGTGCACAAGAACTTTGATTTGGCCATCGGTACTGGGTATTTGGGTCGTCAAAAATATGCCGACGTATTAAAGAAAGCCGGGGAATTGTGTCGTAAATATAAAATCAAGTATCGTGTCAATTTGCCCAAATACAGCGGCAAGATTGGTTTGACTGGTCGGTTGCAAAAAGCAACCGGACGTCCCCAGGTTTTGCAGCTGGAATTTTCTCCCTCATTTCGCGATGTAGAGGGGGCAGTAATTCGGGAGAAAACAATTCCGTTTTTAATTGAATTAGGTGAATTTATCAACAACAAAGGAGGCAAACATGTTCAAAATGCCACAAAAAATCACAAGTGAACGAATTGTATTAGTTCGCCCGTATCCGCCCACTTTCAAGTTGGCTGAAGAGGTCTTTGAAAAGGTGGAATTATCGCGTGAAACATTGCAAAAATGGTTGCCGTGGGTACCGGGCACCAAAACCCCAGAGGATGAATATACTCATTGGTTGGTAAATTGGGCTCAACAACATTGGAATGAAGGCCATGGCTTTGCCTATCTGATCCGCGATAAAAAAACAAAGGCCGTGTTGGGCGCGATCGATTTGATGCAAGTTGATGAAGTAAATAAATCAGCTGAAATCGGTTATTGGCTGAGCAATGACGCGGTGGGCCACGGGTATATGACCGAGGCCGTGCGGGCTTTGGAATCGGTGGCTTTCAAATTGGGTCTAAATCGTATTATGATCGGAAATGATACGGAAAATACGCGTTCCGTCAATGTGCCGAAGCGCTGCGGATATCATTTGGATGGAGTCTTGCGCCAAGATAAATGGTCCGAAGCCCTTCAATCGTTCCGGGATTCAAATGTGTGGTCTAAATTGAAATCCGAATGGTTGGTCGAACAGAAAAAATAGGGTTTGTCAAAAAGTCCTTGCATTTTGTTTCAAAATGTGTATAATAAACCCTACAACGTGCCTGGATAGCTCAGTTGGTAGAGCAAGGGACTGAAAATCCCTGTGTCGGCGGTCCGATTCCGTCTCCAGGCACCATTTTTATGCCCAAAATAAAAAAATAGGGTGTTTTTAATTTTTAGGTGCGTATTTCAAAATTCCAGTGATATAAAGCAGATGTAAAGGGATATCATGGTTGATATCTTATGTATAAATCTATCATGAAAGGAAAAAATATGACGAATAAATTAAAAGAACAACCGACAATCAGTCAAATTATAGGAGCAATTCGTGATTTTGGTAAAAACTATTATGATATGCATATAGACAAAACAATTGGTGGAGATAAGTATTTTCATTGTAAAGCCAATTTTGAAGCGTCAAGGCGTGGCCCTATAGGGCAATCACTTGCAACCATTCTGAGCAATATTCGAGAACTTTCAAATGCTCAAAGTAATCCTATCAGGAAAAACATGACTATAGAAGATTCTTTAATTGATTGCATGCAAGATCAATTTGCAAATGTAACCGGTAGACAAAATGCAAAAAATGTGTTATATAAAAATGCAAAAGAAGGTTGTCAACAATTCAGAGTTGGAGGAATAAATGAAAGATATTAAAAAAAATATAAAAAGATGCTTTGAAATTCTTTTGTTTGCTTTTATCTTGCTTTGTTCCCTAATTATGGCAGCGGGAATATATTTTTACTTTTATTTTGGTGACAAATGTCTGGATGTCGGTGGGGTCTGGGATCCAGATCGTCATGAATGTCGGTATGATTGTGACAAATGGATAGATGGAAAGGGCTGTGTTGTCTTTGACAAAACACAAGCCAAATAAAAAATCAAAAAAAGGTATTGCATTTTGTTTTTTTCTGCTCTATGCTGAAAAAGATTGTGTGAGGAGTGAAAATGTTGGCACCATTGATTGAACAGGAAAAAAGCTTTAACATCTTGCAAAACGAAGCAGGGGAGTTGATGATTTTGATTCGCGCCCGTTTGGAAGATGCCAGCAATCCGAAGTTGGTTTATAATGGTGGTGAACACGCTTTGTTATACCGCAACGATCATAATACCGTTATTTTGGACTATATTCACCCCGCTATTCGTAAAGCCCTGCGCCAAAAGAAAAAGGTTTTAATTGTTGAAACAAACAATGGGGCGATCGTGCGGGAATACGTCTGTGACGTGGCTTATTTGAAAAATATGTCCGTTCCCAAAAATTTAGTCACAATTTAATTTTAAGCGCTGGCAACACTTTCAAAAACGCCGTCATGAACGGGCGGAGGTGTTGATGTTGGTATCACAACCGGTTGAACGCCAATCACGGAAGCAAACGCCGGCCCCGATTGACAGGCCGATAAAAACGCATCCACGTCAGCGGTTTCACCTTTCATCATAATTTCCACAGATCCGTCAGATAAATTACGCACCCATCCAGATATATGGTATTTCTCGGCCGTCCGTTCGGCCCAGCGTCGAAAGCCGACACCTTGCACACGCCCGATAATTTTGATGTAGCGCGTTATCATTTGGATAAGGCCTGGAACAAGGTATCCAATAATTGTTGTTGGAATTCTTGCTTTGTCGGTGTTTTTTGTTGTTGTGCCGCAGGTGTCGTTGTTTGGGTTTTCTTTTGAACAGTTTTTTGTTGCACCTGTTGTTGTTGAATAGCATCCTTACCCAAAACATTTTTACACATTGTGCCCGTGAGCATGGCGGTCGGTGTATTCTTGACGCCAGCCAACTTTAACAAACCAGTTTCAATCAATTTGTTTGTGGCTTGTTGCGTATCAATAGATGGCGTCAGTTTATTAAACGGACCCGAAATGCGAATCAGTTTTGATAAAGACAACAAGTCATCTGTTTTTTCGTAATCCGGTAATGTCGGCCACAAGGTGACATCCATCGTCTTTTTCACTAAATTCACCGTTCCGCCGGCCACCATATTGATTGCACTTGTTTCCAAAGCAATTTGTTCGTTGCCGGTTAAAACGCCATTGACAATCTTCAAATTCGCAGCCGCGCAGTTGATAGACACATTGGAATCTGTGTTGCTGAACGCCACGGAATTTTGTTTCTTTTGGGTCAAATTTAACGCTTTAGGCAAAGAATTAAACCATTTGTTCAAAACTTTACCTTGATTTGTTTGCGCCACCACTTTACCATTCAAGGCCTTTAATAAACTAATTAAAGTTGTGCCCTTTGTTTCCAATGAAGCCGAGGTCAATAAAACAACATCTTGCACTTCTTGGTTGATGGGGCGTAATCCGTTCAGATTTAATTGCGTCCCTTTCGCATTTAAGGCAATCCTTTGTAATGCCGCATTGGCCGATAATGTGCCAGTCAATTGGCCGTCCAACATGCCGATTGTGAAAGGCATATTCAATTTGTTGGCCGACATTTGCGGTTTTGCCACAATGCTGATGTAATTCGTGAAAGTGTCGCCCACATGTAAGTGTGCAATGTTCGCACTGACGTTGCCGGAAATCTTTTTCATCTCAGCCCATGGCAATTTAATGTTTTCCCAAGCGGCCGCCTTTTTGGAGGTGGACGTATCTTCTGATTTGGCAGCGTTTTCACGTTTGAAATCATCTAAGTCCAAAAAGTCAGAAGCCAAAGCCCCGTTGATTTTATAGGCATTCTTACCCCATTGAACATCGCCGGATAGCCGCATATCAGAACGATTGGCATCCAATGTGATTTTCTTTGTTTTAGCGGACGTTTTGGTCAATTCCAAATCACCTTTGGCTGTGATGGGCGGAACACCCCAAAATTCGCTGAGTTTATTAGGATATAATTGTGCTGTAAAGTCCAATTGCAGTGTCGGATTTTTCCGCAAGTTTAAGGCGTTCCCGGTGGTTTGGAACACAAAATCTTTTTCGCCACCAATGTTAAATTCGGCTTTTTTAATTTCCATTTTATCTAAACTGCCGGTAAGTTGTAATTGCAAATTCGCGTGCTGCAAAGGTAACATCGGATGTGAGATTTGCAGGAAGTTTAACATATTCTTCAGGTTGACGGTTCTGAGCGCAATCGTTGTCTGAATGTCGTTGAATTCTTTGAAATCACCAATCTTTCCGTTGATCGTGACATTGAATATGCGCGATTGAATCCGTAAATCCAACGGGAAATTCGGCTTTTGATTCAATAAATCAAAAATGGATCCCATATTTAAGGTAAATGTTAAAGTTTGTTTATTATATACAACTTCGCCCGACACAACGTGCAAATCTTTGACATCCAATTTTTTGATGGTGGCTTGTTGCGTGTTTTTGCCGTCTTGATAATTTAAGTTTAATGTTTTAACCTGAATCAGGCGCAGGTTCAAATTGGTATTATCTGCCTTGGTATTTCCCTTTTGATGTGGCTCTTTTTCGGCCTTCTTTGGATCATCTATGTGCCAGTTATTGGCTTTATCTGTTTTGAACATATGAACATCTGCATCCTCAATATCCACCTGATGTATGTTGACTTGGGAAACTAATAATGGAGCCAATTCTAACACGGCTTCCATCTTTTTGATGTAAATCAATGGTTCTTTGTCTGCAAATGGTTCATTGTTGGCAATTTTGAATCCCGTAATAGAAATTGTCGGAATCAATGCCAATTTCGTTTCCATAGACTCAATGGTAACAGGGCGATTGAGTAAAGTTGTCAGTTTCTGTTCGGTAAAGTTCTTATACCGATTCAAATCAAAGGTCAGCAAAAAAATTGTAACCACTGCCGCAATCAAGACAATCACGACAAATAAAAAGAGCAGGATTTTTTTCAGTGTTCTCATTTTGACTCCTTATCTAAAAATTGAAAGGGATTCTTTTGATCTTTTTCATCAAATCCCAACATGTGAAAAGTTGTTTTCATGTGCGGGGGCAAATCGGCAATTACTCGCACAATTTTATGGGTGTCCGGACTTTTAATTTCAATGGCTCGTGCATGCAAATGCAAGCCGTTTCCTATGCCCGCCAATGTTTTTTTGCCGTATTTATCGTCCCCTAAAATAGGCGTCTGTAAAATATCGGTTAAATGCACACGCAGCTGGTGGGTGCGTCCCGTTAAAGGACTCAGGGCCAACCATGAGGCCTTTTGTCCCGCGTTGTCAATGGTTTGATAAACGGAAATTGCTCGATCTCCGTGGTCAAAATCGACGACGACTTTGTCCGTTTTTTTTGTAAGTGGTGCATCAATTTTGCCGGCCACAGGCGTTGGTTTCCCCGCCACAATAGCCCAATAAACTTTATGCACATCACGCCCCTTGAATGCCGCGGTCAATTTAGCAGCGGCATTTGCAGATCGCGCCAATACCAAAACGCCGGACGTTTCTTTGTCCAGCCGATGCACCAAATGTGGTTTTTCATCCGATTCAAAGCGCAAAGCATCCAACATCCCGTCAATGTGGTGTGTGGTTTTACTGCCGCCTTGAACAGCCAAGCCCGCGGGTTTGTTCAAAATCAACATGGCCCCGTCTTTATATAAAACCATATTTTGCATCATCTGAATATCTTTTTTGGAAAGACGTATAGGGGAGTCTTGCCGTTTTGGTGTATCCAAAGGCGGAATGCGAATTTCATCGCCAGTATGAACGTGTGTGCCCGCTGTTGTTTTGGCTTTATTTAGTTTGATGTTTTTATTTTTAATCAGCCGTTCTAACATGCCGTGCTTCAAATCGGGATAATGACGTTGAAACCAACGATCCAAGCGGATATCGTCGTCTTTTGGTGCCACAATGATGAATTGTACTTCTGTCATTTTTCCCCTCGTAAAAAACATTGTACCGACAATTTCAGCAAAAATCAAGGGTTTTGACGTTTATTTTTTTAACTTTTTTCTGAGGTTATTCCAATAATCTAATCGCTTTTGAATTTCGCGTTCAAAACCGCGCTCGGCGGGATGATAAAAGGTATGGTGTCCGATTTCGTCCGGGAAGTATTCTTGCCCTGAAAAACCATCCTTTGTATCGGGATCGTATTGGTATCCTTTGCTGTAACCAATTTCGCTCATCAACTTTGTGGGGGCATTCAAGATGTGTTTTGGTGGCATCACGCTGTCTGTTTCTCGGGCTAAACGCGTGGCTTCACCCCACGCCCGATACACGCTGATGGATTTGGGGGCGGTGGCCAAATAAACCACTAAATTCGCCACGGCCAAATCGCCTTCCGGTGAGCCTAAACGTTCATAGCTGTTCCACGCATTGATAGCTTGAACAAGGGCTTGCGGATCGGCCATACCCACGTCTTCGGATGCAAAACGGGTCAGGCGACGCAAAATGTATTTCATATCTTCCCCGGCCGTTACCATGCGTGCCAGCCAATAAAGCCCGGCATCGGGATCTGATCCGCGTAATGATTTATGCAGGGCGGAAATTAAATTATAATGCCCCTCGCGATCTTTGTCATAATTTGGTAGGCGTTTTTGAAGCAGTTTTTCCAGTTCATCTTTATCCAAAATCTCGTCTTGCACAGCATACTGATACACTGCCTCAATCAGGTTGATGAAATAACGCCCATCGCCGTCCGCCAAAGCGCACAGGTATTCGCGTCCGACATCATCCAATGGAAGCGGTTTTTCCATAATCTTTTCGGCGCGTTTTGCCAATTCCATCAAGGCATCGTTGTCAAGACGATTCAAAACAAAAACTTTACAACGGGAAAGCAACGCGCCGTTTAATTCAAAACTGGGGTTTTCTGTGGTAGCTCCGACCAAAATGATCGTGCCGTCTTCCACATAGGGTAAAAAGCCATCTTGCTGGGCGCGATTAAAGCGGTGAATTTCATCCACAAACAATAATGTACCTTGACCAGCCATCCGGCGACGTTTGGCCTCATCAAAGACTTTGCGCAAATCGGCAACGCCCGAAAACACGGCAGAAAGTTGTTCAAAGTGCAGGTTTGTTTGTTCCGCCAAAATGCGTGCAATTGTTGTTTTGCCACATCCGGGTGGGCCCCACAAAATAAAACTGGATAAACTTTGGTTTTGAATCATCCGCGCCAGTGGGCCTTTTTCACCCAATAAATGCGATTGCCCCACCACCTCGTCCAAACGGGCTGGACGCATTTTATCAGCAAGCGGTTTATGAGCCAATGTTTCAAATAATCCTGTCATGATTTTATTGTAAATCATTTTTGTAAAAAAAACAATGAAAATATGCTTGCTTGTTCAGATAATATCTGATAAAATACCCGCCAAAGGGGGATGAAAAATGAAATCATTATTATTTTTATTGAGTTTAAGTTGTTCCGTTGTGGCTTTGGCCGGTGAAACGTTTGTGCCCACCACAGATCAAACCGAATTAAATGTGACCATTTACAACGGCAGCCGCGCTTTGGTGAAAGATGAACGTCGTGTGCCGTTGAAAAAAGGATTGAATGAAGTGTCCTTTGCGGGTGTTTCCGAACAAATGATGCCGCAAACCGCCCTGTTAAAAGGCAAAGGAATCAGCACATTGGAACAAAACTTTAATTTTGATTTATTGACACATTCTGCAATGATGAAAAAGTCCGTGGGATCCGAGGTATCTTTGGAATATATCGATCCCGCTACCGGCAAAATTACGCGCGACAAGGGAACATTGTTGTCATATAATGACGGCAAGCCCGTGTTAAAAATTGACGATAAAATTGAAACAAATTATCCCGGACGCGTTGTGTTTGATAAGGTGCCGGAACAATTGAGAGCTGAGCCAACTTTGACCATTTCTGTGTTGTCCGATAATGAAAATACAGAAAATTTACAACTGGATTATTTGACCAGCGGTTTGACATGGAAAGCCGATTATGTGGCGCGTGTCAATGCGGATGAAACAAAAATGGATTTGAACGGATTTGTGACGTTGACAAATACGTCCGGAGCCAATTATAAACAGGCGCAGTTGCAATTGGTGGCCGGTGATGTGAATGAGGTTCGGGAATATAATGTTGCTCCGAAGGTGATGATGGCTATGGCGGATGGCGCTGTAAGAAGATCTGCACGAACCGAAATGGCAGCAGAGGCATTGGCAGACTTTTATTTATACACATTGCCGCATAAAACGGATATTTTATCAAATCAAACAAAACAAGTGGCTTTGCTGACAGGTACGGATTTGGGCATAAAAAAGACATACGAGTTGAATGAACCATTTAGCGTTTATTCGGATGAAGTCAAAAAAATGAAGCCTAGCATTTATGTCAGTTTTGAAAACACCAAAGAAAATAAATTGGGTAAGCCATTACCAAAGGGAACGATTCGCTTGTATAAGGAAGACAAAAATGGTCGAACTCAATTTGTGGGTGAAGACAGAATCAACCATACAGCCGAAAACGAAGAAGTACGTTTGAAAACCGGTACGGCTTTCAATTTGTCGGCAGATATGAAACGGACATCTTTCAAAAAAATGGGCGAGCGGACCTATCGTGGTGCGTATGAAGTGACCTTCAAAAATGGTGGCGATAAAGAGGCTGTTGTTGATTTAACTTTGTATTTCCCAACGAATTTTAAGTTGTTTGATGAAAGCCAAAAAGGAACGCGTTTGAATTCCAATAAAGTCAAATGGAGTATTTCTGTGCCGGCCAAAGGAAAAACAACACTAACCTATAAAGTTCAGTATGAAGAATAATATGAAAAAAAAGACGGTGCGTTCCTACACAATCGGTGAAGAAATTTGGCATTGTACCATTCACGGATTTGGTATTATTTTGAGCATTGCCGGTTTGGTGATTTTGGCGGCTTTGTCGGCCATTAAAGGAAATGCTTGGACGGTTGTTTCAACGGTGATTTTCGGGGTGAGTATGGTGATGCTTTATACGGCTTCAACGTTGTACCACGCAGTTCCCAATGAACACGCCAAGGTGGTGTTGAAGAAATTTGATCATATTGCTATTTATTATTTAATCGCCGGAACTTATACGCCTTTTACATTGGTGACTTTGCATGGTGCGTTGGGTTGGACGATTTTTGGCATTATTTGGGGGTTGGCTATATTGGGGACGATTTTGAAATTGACATTAGGCGGATCGGGCACAAAATTGTGGTCAGTCGGGTTGTATTTGTTGATGGGATGGTTGGTTGCTTTTGCATCTAAACAGGTATTTCGTGAATTGCCAGATACGGCTTTGACCTTTTTAATTTTGGGCGGCCTTTGTTATACTCTCGGTATCATTTTTTATGTGTGGAAAAGCAAAAAATACACCCACGCCATTTGGCATTTTATGGTGCTGGCGGGCACGATTATGCACTTTTTCGCGGTGCTGTTCGGGTGTGTTTTGAATTGATTTTATTCCGGAACAAAAACGCTTTTATCTTGCTTACATAACGGGCAAACCCAATCATCTGGCAAATCTTCAAAGGGAATTTCGCCATCATAGATATATCCGCAAACTGTGCAACGCCAACGTTTTTTCATGCTGATTGAGGTGGCTTTCCTTTTTTGATAATCAGCGTACAACATCGGGTCGGCCATGGTGCCGGCCTCGCCTGCCACAACATCGCATAAAAACACATGATGCCCGGCCGTTTCAAAGGTTTCTTTCACGTTCAAATACATGTATGCGACTGCCTCTTTATAAACCGGTAAATCATGATACAACACGTGGCTTGTTGGTCCCCATTTATCAGTATCGCGGGATGATTGCATGCCGAATAATTCAATCAATTCGTCTGGGGTGTCAGCGGGCAAAATAGACAATGTCAATTCGCCGGATTTTACCACATTTTCCATGGTGTAGGAGGCGTTATTCATAGAAATAATAATCTGTTGCGGATCGGCTTCCACCACCATAACGGAATCAATACAGCTGCCAATCAAACGACCGCTTTCATCTTTTGCGCCGGTTAAATAAACGCCATGAGAAATTTTGAATAATGCTTGTAAATCCATGTGTTCTCCTTTTTTCATAAAATAAGTCAGTACATCCCGAAAATCAAGGGGTTATTTTTATGAAAAAATATATTGACATTTTGATATCTATCAATTATGCTAGATATTGTTTTTGATAGATAACGCTTAAAAAAGGAGAAGAGATGAAAAAAGCAGAATCTGTAAAGGAATTTGTTGAGCGCGTGGATCAAGCAAAAAAGAAAAATCCGAAAGATTTATCATCAGATCAAGATTTGACAATCGCGATTATGAATTTGATTTCCATTGAAGAACATTTGGTATTTTCCGGTGCAAAAACGGGTAAAACATCATTTTATGATATGGTGCAAGATGTGCGTGAATTACACAAAAATTTGATGTTGAAGGTGATTCCTTCCTATGAAGGGGAAGTGTGGTGCATTTCCAAACATTTATTGGCAACGGCCATGCGTTTGATGGAAGTTGGGACCAAACAACAATCTATGGGCCACAAAGAAGAAGCGTATAAATTATTTACTAATGCATACGATTTGTATTGTTTGTTTTGGGGCCTCAATATGAATTTGGTGGATGCCAAGGATATTGAATGGAAACCAGATAATTTGGAAGACGTGAAAAAGGAAGTGGCGGCTTTGAAGGTTAAAACTGCTGCAAAAAAAGAGGAACCGAAACAACCAGAAGACCATTCTTTGTTTGGCCGGTTGAAGTCTGTGGTGCGTAAGGCCGTGGATTGTTGCATTGAATAAAGGAGGAGAAAATGCGTTATTTATTTTTGGTGTGTTTGGCTGGTATTTTGGTGGCTTGTTTTTCTAATGCAAGTGAAAATGTGACAACCCCCTATAAATCCGAAATTATTACAGATGATGAAGTGTATTTTTTCACGATGAACGGATGCCCGCATTGCGCGGAAGCAAAGGCTTATTTGGCAAAACAATATCCTAATTTAAGATTGACAGAGCGCGAAATATCCAACAAAACAAATCTTGAATATTTCTATGCATGTGGTGCCAAATTCGGTCTCAGCAAATGGCGTTTGGGTGCCCCGTTATTCTGTATGGGACAACATTACATCTTGGGTTGGGATAAATCTGAAGAAGCGAATTTTGACGAATATATCAAGCCCTTCTTGGCAAAATAAAAAATGGGAATTTGAATGAAGCAACTGCCCATCGGTATACTGAAAAAGGCGGCGCGGGGAATTGGTTATATCAGCCATCCCCTGCGGTTGCGTATTTTGGAATTTTTGGACGTCAATGGATCCAGTTCTGTATCTGCGATTGCCAAAGGCGTTGATGTTGAGCAATTATTTGTTTCACAAAGTTTGCGTAAATTGCGTGAGGCACATTTGGTCAAAACAACGCGCCGTGGTTTGTTCATTTATTACACGATTTGTGAAGAATATCCCGCCAGCATTTTTGTTTGCTTGCGTAAATGGTATGGGTATTTGGCAAACGATTTTTATTTTTTGCAAGATAATTATAAACACATATTGCCTGCTGATTTTACATCTATGGCGGCGGAAACAATTAAATTGTTCGCGCATGTTGATAAAATGCGTATTTTGGATTTTTTAATTTTATACGGGCCCAGCACGGTGTCGGCCATTGCCAAGGGTGCGAAATTTTCTCCCCTTAAAGTATCGCAACTTTTGAAAAGGATGCGAACGGACGGCCTTGTCATTTCTAAACGCAATGGGCGTTTTATGATTTATGAATCTTTGGCGGGAATTCATGTGACGGCCATGAAATGTATTCATAGAAGGTATGATTCTTTGAAGAAAAAATCGGATTTTTAGATGCAAAAAACGAATGCGATGCGATTGTTGGAAGATGGAGGAGTTGCCTTTCAGGCCTTTGAATATGATACGGCGCAAGGCGTGGATGCTGTGTCTGTGGCGCGGTATTTACAAAAACCAGCCGAGCAAATTTTCAAGACTTTGGTGACCGAAGGAAATCCTCGTGAATACTTTGTATTTGTGGTGCCGGCGGGGTCGGAACTGGACTTGAAAAAAGCGGCCAAAGCAGCAGGGCAAAAAAGTTTATCTATGTTGCCACAAAAAAGGTTGTTGCCTGTTACGGGATATATTCACGGCGGGTGTTCGCCGGTCGGCATGAAAAAAGATTTTCCTGTTTTTATAGATGAAACGGCCCTTTTGTTTGATACAATTTGTGTGAGTGGCGGCAGGGTGGGACTCACTTTGGCGGTGGAGCCGAACCAACTGGCTGGATTTGTGCGTGCACCCTTTGTTGACTTAACACACGAGGCAACAATATGACGTTAAAAGTTCAAACATTTTCAAAACATCCTTTGGACAACAACAATTATGTGGTCTATGATACCGATACAAAAGAGGCCGTTTTGATTGATTGTTCCATGCCGGAGGATGATATAATAAATTGGGTGTGCGATAACGGGTTGACACTAAAATATATCTTGCTGACGCACGGGCATTTTGATCATGTCATGGGCGTCAGTTATTATTTGAAAAAGTATAGTGTGGAAGCGTGGTTGCACGAAAAAGATGCCCCTTTATTGCCGGCGGCGGATCGTTATATGCGGCATTTTCATACGGACAAATGGGGGCCTGTTCAGGTGAAGACTTTTGATGAGAAAAAGCACTTTAATGTGGGTAAATATGCAATTGAGGTAATACCAACTCCGGGGCATACTTTGGGGGGTGTTTGCTATTTGATTGACGGGAATTTATTTGCCGGGGATACGTTGTTTATGGGGACTTGCGGACGGACAGATTTGGCTGAAAGCGATGAAGCGGCTATGATAAAAAGTTTGAAAACTTTATTTCAAAAATTACCGGATGATACGCCCGTTTATCCCGGTCACGGTGCCGCGACCACAATCGGTCACGAACGTTGGCTGTATCAATAAGACGTGCAATCGTTGCCTTCGGTTTTCCAACTATCAACAACATTGTTTTTCAAAATAAATGTTGTTTTGCATTCAAAATCATCACCCAAAAAGACGCGTTTTTTATCGTATTCCAACAGCTCGATATTTTGATTCAATTTATATCGATACGACGGGGTGCCCCATTCCATAATTAAAACGGCCTTTGACCGACCGACCCACATATTCAACTGATCGTGATAATTGCTTTCGGTGGCGCAACCTAGTAAAGTTAAAAACGAAAGTAAAATCAGTTTTTTCATGGTATCTCCAGTTTAATAAGAGGTGCAATCGTTGCCTTCGGTTTTCCAACTATCAACGATATTATTTTTCAAAATAAAAGTCGTTGTACACCAGTATTTGACTTTGTTGATCTTTGTGGAACGTTTATATGCCAACAATTCAGTTTCTTTGTCTGGTTTATAAGTTTTATCTGGGACGCCCCAATGGCTGACCAAATCTGTTTTTGAACTTTGAATCCAAGTGTTCAATTGAGTTTTATATTTTGTTTCTGTGGCGCAACCCAATAAAGCCAAAGTGGTCAGTAAAATCAGTTTTTTCATAGCATCTCCTTAATGGTTTTATTGTGTAATGTTTGGATTATAATGTCAAGTATAAATTGACTTTTTACCGCTTTCGTGATATAATAGTTCGCATGAAAAAGCCAGAATTATTAGCGCCTGCGGGCGATTTAGAAGCCGGATATGCCGCCCTTTATTTTGGGGCGGATGCGGTTTATTTGGGCCTTAAAAGTTTTTCCGCACGGGCGGGGGCTACCAATTTTACCCCGCAAGAATTAAACGAATTTACCGCCTATGCGCACCATTTGAATCGCAAGGTTTATGTAACGGTCAATACTGTGATTCAAGAGCATGAACTGGATGCTTTGTTGCAAACTTTGGACGTATGCTCTGCTGCCCATGTGGATGGCATTATTTTGCAAGATATGGGGGTGGCACGTGTGATCCGTGAAAGTTATCCCGAATTGGTTTTGCATGCCAGCACGCAGATGGCAGTACATAATAAAGAGGGTGCATTGGCATTAAAAAAACTTGGTTTTTCGCGTGTTGTATTGGCTCGTGAGTTGACACAAAAAGAAATCGCTGAAATTGCCGCTATTCCCGGTTTGGAAACAGAAGCGTTTATCCATGGCGCTTTGTGTTATGCGTATAGTGGTTTATGCCTGTTTTCCTCTATGGTTGGTGGGCGCAGTGCGAACCGTGGAAAATGTCAATATCCATGCCGCGCTTTGTTCCAAAAGGGGGATAAAGAAACGCATTGTTTTTCAATGAAAGATATGGCGTTAGGTGAAGCGGTTTTGAAAATGCCAGTTACTTCACTCAAAATTGAAGGACGCAAGAAAAAAGCCTTGTATGTGGCTGCTGTGGTGGATTATTATCGGCAGATTTTGGATACGGGTCATGCTGATCCTAAACGGGCCGAAAACATTAAACAAATCTTTTCGCGTGCTTGGACAACTTTCCATTTTAATGGCAAAAATACGGATGTTATTGATCCCGATTTTGTGGGGCATCGTGGCCTTGTGATTGGCAAAGTGGAAGCGGTGTTGGGACGTCAATTATGTTTGACACCAACTCATCCTGTGGCGCGGTATGATGGATTGCAAATAGACCTGCCCAACGATGAAAAGCCATTTGGATTTTCTGTGCAGGAAATGAGCGTGAATCACAAGTCTGTGTTTGAGGTGAAAGCCGGTCAGCATGTTCAAATTTTGTTGCCACCGCATAGCCCCTTTATGCCCAAGGGGGCTCCGGTGTATTTAGCTTCATCTTCGCGGGTCAAAGGGGCTTATGATTTTATTAAACCAAAGCCCGGGCAATATAAAACGCGTCCCGTTGTGAATGTAAAAATTACTTTTGAAAAAGGGAAAGTAGTGGCCGAAGCGCAAGGTGTTTCCAAAACTTTAACTGGTGACTTTGCGATTGCTGAAAACACACAAAAGATGATTGATTCCACCATTAAAACTTTCCAAAAAGACAATGATTATGCGTTTGCTGCTAATGTAAGTGTGGAAAATCCAGCTGATATTTTTGTGCCCGTTTCAGCGCTCAATAACTTGCGTCGTGATTTGTATAATGATATTGTTGTTGCGACAAAACATGGTGTGTTACCACCCACAACGACGCATAAACATGCGGATCCGAAGTGGCTTTTGAAAACAGATGATTTGAAAAAAATTGCTGAATTGAATCTGGAAGATTTTACGGAAATTATTGTTGAGTTGAATCCTAATTTTGATTTGGAGGCGCTTAAAAAATTACCAAAAAACAAGGTACGTTTGGCGTTGCCGACCGTTGTAAGAGAACCACAAAACTATGCCACGATAATCAAAAAAGCGTTGGCCGGTGGGCATCATAAATGGGAAATTGGCAACTGGTGGGGATTGGAAATATTGCCGCAAAAAGGAATAGATTTAACTTTTGACGCGCCATTTTATATGTTGAATCGCGAAAGCACTGAGTTTGCCAAAGAGTTGGGATCAAGTCGCGTGGCATTATCGGTGGAAGATACTTTGGAAAATATGCAAGCGGTGGCGAAAAATTCAGCACTTCCAATAACGATGGTTGTGTATCAAGATGTGCCCTTGTTCACTAGTGCGAATTGTATCAAAAATGCTTGTAAAACGTGCGATAAATCGGCCTGTGTTTTGCCGCTTAAAAATGGCGGGCAGACCTATTTCGCAGCGATTAAAAATTGCCAATTGACGCTGTATAGCGAGCATGCTTTCTATGTGGGTGAGGATAAAGAAAAAGTGGCCGCAGACTTTTATCGTGTGGATTTTGTAAATCGTCCATATACACCCGAAAAAGTTCAAGAATTATGGGCCAAAATAAAAGCGGGCGCCAAGATTGTCGGTACCACAAATGGTAATTTACACCGAAGTATTTAATTATTTTTGAGTCAATTGTTTGATGCGTTGTAACAACACGGGAATCAGCCCTGTTTTAATCAGGTGCCGTTTGCGATCATTGAAATAATACTCTGTGTGTTTGCCGCGTTTTGCTTGACCATCCAAATGGAAATTAAACTTGTTCAACAGGGGTTGGAATTGGGCCAAGTTTTGTTCTGAAACGGTCAGCAATGGATGGGGCCCCAAATAAGCCAAAGAGGCCTTCATCAGCTGGGTGCCAATGCCTTTGCCCCGGTGATCTGGATGAACAAACAATGTGCAAATTTTTGATTCATCAGGCGTCTTTTTAACCAAAGCGCACCCGACCAAATGCTTTCTGTTTGTGGCGACAATCAAGGCGCGTTCGCCCCTTTTTAATCCGGTCAAAAACACCTTTTGATACCAATCGATATAATCGGGATAGATGGTTTCAATTGTTGCAGACATGACCAAGACTTGCTGATATAAAACTTTTTGTTCGTCTTGGTATGTGACGTAGTTTTTTATTTGCATTTTTACCAATCCTTTTGTAAAATTACTATATCAGATTTTTCAATAATTTGCAAGGAGAAAAAATGCACACGATGAAGGTTCAAACAAAATACTATCACCTGTTGAAGCAGGGAACGAAGCGTGTGGAGTTGCGTTTGTATGATGAAAAACGCCAACAAATCAAAGTGGGCGATGAAATTCAGTTTTCAGATTTGTCAGATGCCGCAGATACCTTTATGGCGCGGGTGGTGGCTTTGCATCGGGCGCCTGATTTTCGTGCTTTATGTGATATTGTTAAGCCGGAATTGTGTGGTTTTCATGATGCGGCGGAATTGGTGCAAATTATGGAACAATTTTATCCTGCAGACAAACAAAAACAATACGGTGTTGTGGGCATAGAGATTGAAAAAGAATAAAAAATGCCCGCATGGGCAGGCCAATAAATTGGTGATTTGACAAATGCGTGAATTTGTGTTAAAATGCAACTTCATTTTTTTAATGGAGAATGTATACAATGGATAATAAAGAAGAAATAAGAATGGTAAGCCAGACAACAAATAAAAAAGGCGATGTTATACGGCAAATTTATGATCGCTATATAAATGGCAAGTATTTTGCAACTGTGTTTACCAGAGTGTATGGAACAGCAAGTGGATTAAGACGTTCAACAAGGACTGTGTTTGCAGAACCGCAAGAAAATTTTGAATGTGAATTTGGTCAAAAAATGAAACTGAAGATGTTTGAGGAACGTCGTGATATAGCAACAGATCGGGTTTGTGAACGTTCTTATGTGAATACGTTTAACGAAGTATTTTCTAAAAATTATTTAACTGGGGAATGTTCATTCCGTAATCGTCTTGGACTCGTTACGAAAAGTCGTGTTCCTGTATTTGCTGAAACACTAATGCGTTTGACAAATAAAAACTTAGGATTTGATGCTAAGGGAAGGGATATCTAATACGGTGAAATAAATTTGGTGGAGATAAGGGGATTCGAACCCCTGACCTACGCATTGCGAACGCGTCGCTCTACCAACTGAGCTATATCCCCAAGCGAATGGGCGCATTATAGCATTTTTGTCGAGGGGTGTCAAGATTTATTTCACGGGAACCCAAACGGTATCGGCCAATTTTTCCGCGTCGGCAATCAACATAATCAACCGATCTACGCCCAAGGCGTTCCCGCTGGCATCCGGCATGCCGTATTCCAGGGCGGACAAGAAATCTTCATCCATCGGATCGTTCCAGCCATACAGGCGTTTACGTTCGGCATAGTTAAAATTGAAGCGTTCGCGTTGTTCCACGGGATCGGTCAGTTCTGAAAAAGCGTTGCACAATTCTACACCGCATACATATGCTTCAAAGCGTTCGCATACCTTTGGATTGTCCGGCTTTTTGCGGGCCAGGGCACCGAGCTCAGTCGGGTATTCACATAAAATGGTTGGTTTTCCATCGCCCAAATGATCTTCCACTTTATTCAGCATAATGCGGAAAAACACGTCTTCCCAAGTGTCGTTTTCACCGCAGGGAACGCCATTTGCTTCGGCTTCTGCACGTAAATCATCCGCCCATAAGTTCACGTTGGCATAACGCTTGAACGCATCTTCAACGGTTAAAATTTCCCATTCTTGAAACGGATCCGCGGTGCGTCCGTTATGCTTTAATTCTTTGACCCCGCAGGCATCACAACAGGCGCGCACAAGGTTGATTGTATCATCCATCATCGCGTGATAATTTGTGCCAGTTCTGTACCATTCTAACATTAAAAATTCGGGCGCATGCGTGTCGGAAACGGGCTCGTCACGATAGGCATGGCACAAGGTATAAATGGCAGTTTCGCCCGCGACCAATAACTTTTTCATGGCCAATTCCGGGCTTGTGTGCAAATACATGTCCCCTGTTTGAAAACATTTCAAATGCACTTCATCGGATGGGGCAGGTTGCAACACCGGCACATCTACTTCGTTCAAACCCACCGAATCAAAGTGGTTGCGGATGGTATGAATCACCTGTCGCCGAATGTTGCGATAGGGCGTATTTTTTAGGTATAAATCGGGTTTCCACCATTTCATCTTGACTTTCCTTTATAAATCTAGTATACTCCATTTATTCAATTTTTTCAAGGAAAGGATTAAAAGATGAAGCAACAAGCAAACCAAATGCGTCCGGGATGGGTCATTGACTTTAACGGCAAACAATATCTGGTTACAAAAATCAACATTATTACACCGGGAAAAGGTGGCGCCTTTATTCAAGTTGAAATGCGTGACGTGAAAACAGGATTAAAGACAGAACAACGTTGGCGCACAGCAGATACAGTTGAAAAGTTGATGAGTGAAGAATTTGATTGCACATATTTGTATCGTGATGGCGACAATTTGTGCTTTATGAATACAGAAACATACGATCAATTTGAAATTCCCGCCGAAATGATGGGTGATCGTGCTTTGTTCTTGCAAGATAATATGGCTGTGACCGTGAATTTCATTGAGGGCAAGCCCGTTTCCGTCAATTTGCCACCTCACGTGACATTGACTGTGACAGAAACAGAGCCATGTATCAAAGGTGCGACGGTGACAACATCCTTTAAGTCTGCAACATTGGAAAATGGTATTCGCACAACGGTACCGCCATTTATTGCTCAGGGTGAAAAAATTGTTGTTTCCACGGAAGATAATTCTTATGTGGAACGTGCGAAAGGCTAGGCCTTTCCGGCATTTTGAGCCAACAAATTGGCATCAATTTTCAAAGTGGCAAGAGCTTCTTGCCACTTTTTGTTATCCGGTGTATGAAACATTAAATCAAAAGAAAAAGGGGCTGGGATCCATATATTGCCCATGATTTCGTCTTCCAGTTGGTTGGGAGCCCACGCTGATTTTCCCACCATAACAATAAAATGCTTGGGCCCAGATTGTTGGGTGGAAATATCATCTAAAATTTGTTGCGTTTCTGTTAAAGCCAAATCAGGCAGCACCTGATGTGTATCTAATGCGTGATAATCGGTGCTGTGTAAAACGGCTCCATGGTCTAAATCAACGGGGCCGCCGCTGTAGATGTGAAAATCTTCACCCAAAAATTGAAAAGGTCTGTCTTTGAAAACTTCTGCTGGAGACATAGAAACCAATGGTTTGTTGATGATATATCCTTCGGCTCCGTTTGTTTTAGAATGTTTTGTTATCAATACAACACACCGCCCGAACAAAGAATTATTATCGGTTTGTGTGGCAATTAAAAATTGACCGGCGAAAGATTGAAAGGCGACGTTTTTATCCATTGTCGTCTTCAAAATTGTCCATAATATCGCTCAAATCCGGATCTTCGGGGGTCAATTCTTCTTCCTCCAACAAATCCGTTTCCTTTGGTTCATCATCTTCATCGGTCAGGGGCATTGAAGCAGCCATGTTTAACAATGTCTCTGCATCCAAATCTTCATCATCCAATTTGGGAGCGGCCTTACGCGCCATTTTTGCCAAATGTTTTTCCCGGGCCTGTTCATACGTTTCCAAAGTGTATTTGGTACCGCATTTTGGACAGGTAAATTGTTTCTTGCCCATGTCATAAAAGAACGCATTGCATTTATGGCATTGACGTTTTAATCCCCATTTTTTCTTATCCATTATAAACTCCTTTATTATGTGTTTTCCCTCTTTTTTATCTATTTTGAATGAATTGTCAAGAAAAAAATGTATCTGCGTAAAATTTTTAATTGACAGATATCAAATCTGTGGTACAATTATAGCATCATCAACGTTTATTACAGGAGGATGAGATGGTTAAGAGAAGAGTTGACGATTTGCCCGGGTTTTTTACCACAAAGCCGGCTAATTTTGAAGAAAAACAACGTAATCGTGAAGGAAAACAAGCCCTGATGAGTGCCCGTGTGGATGAAATCAGAGAAGAAATTAAGGACGCTCAAAAGGCGGGTGATACATCTCGTGTAAAACGCTTGCAAAGCCAAATCAATACATATCAGCGCAAGATGGATATGTTGGAATTGGAAAACGAACGCGAACGCTTGGCTTTATACAAAAGAGAATTGACCAATGCAGAAGCGAGGATGAAAACTTGCCGTAATGGCGATTTGCAGTTGAGTTTATTGCATCGTGCAGATTTGTTGGATAACTTGACCTTTGAAACGGAAATGTGTGTTTCTGAATTGGAAAATCGTTTGGGATTACGCGAACCGGCAAAGAAAAAAGCGGCCGTTAAAGTGGCTGCTGTCCGCCAAGCAAAAAGTCGCTAATAAAGATTTATAATCTTTGTTGAAAAATCGTAAAAATACCGCTGCCACAATCAATAATGTGGTGGCGGTGTTTCTTCTGATTGGGGTTTGACCAAAGAAGCATCCACGCTGTCACGCAAGGCGCGATAATCTTTTTCCAAGCGGTCAATCTTCTTGCCTTGTTGAATGACGACAGTGTTCAAATCATCTACCTGCTTTTCCAAATCGGCCATGTGCCGTTCAATTTCCGTTAAACGATCGTCTGCCATTATATTTTCAACCTTTCAGCCACTTCGTCTTTACCCAAGATCTTCATAATAGAGCACAAATCTGGACTTTGCACGCGTCCCGTAATCGCCACACGGAAGATCTTTGCCACATCAGCGACAGAACCCTTAAATCCAGATGGATCGGCTTTGTATGCCTTCATATCGGTTGCAAAACCATTTTGTTCGGCCACTTGTTTGACTTTCGCAAACCACGCTTGGTTGTCATCCGCAGGATCATAAATCGCCGCAAAATCGGCTGCCACCTTTTGAATGTCGGCATGTGTCATTGGAGCCAACAAGGCTTCATCATAGGCCGGACGATTAAAGAAGAATTCTGTTTCGTGTTCAGCATCTTCCCACTTAAATAAATCTTTGCGGGACTTGGCACCAATACCGCGTTCAATGTTGAAAATAGCAATGCATTTTTCACGATTGTTTTCCAATAATGTAGCATACTCAGGCTTGTATTCTTTTGCCCATGTCAGCACTTTATTGTATACTTCTTCAGCTGTCATGCGTGCTACCACTTCGCGGGCAATGCTGTTCAATTTCACCATATCAAACAAAGCCCCGGCAGTATTTGAGATTTTGTGAATATCCATTGGGAAATCCAAAACAGGAATGGTTGGATTTTGCTTGCGCCAATCTTCAAAACTGGCGTTCATTAAATTGAGCAGGTATTCCAAAATAGCATCTTGCGGATAACCATGGTCCGCAAAGTAGGCAATGTTTGCTTCTGGATCTAAACGTTTGGAAATCTTGCGACGCTTACCATCCTCTCCTAATTTTTGTAACAGGGCATGATGTCCATATTGGGGAACAGGCCATCCCATCAAGTTGAATAATTGAATATGTAAAGGAACAGAAGATAGCCAATCTTCGCCACGGATGACGTGGGTTGTTTGCATTAAATGATCGTCAATTAAATGGGCAAAGTGATAGGTTGGCAAACCATCGTTGGCCTTGATAATTACGACGTCAATGTCGTATTCGGGCAATGATACCTTGCCTTTGAACAAATCATCCACAACGATACGTTTTGAATAGTCGCCGGTTGATTTTAAACGAATACAGAAAGGTTTGCCGGCTTTCAAATTTGCCAGTATTTCATCATCTGTCAAGCTACGACATTTTGCATAGTGACCATAATAACCCGTACGTAAGCCTTGTTTGCTTTGGATTTTGCGGACCATATCTATTTCTTCTGGGGTGCAAAAACATGGATAGGCATGTCCTTTAGCAACCAATTCTTTAGCAAATGCTTGATAAATTTCTTTACGCTTTGATTGGGTATAGGGGGCATAGGCACCTTTTTCGCCATCTAAAGTGCTGCCTTCATCTGGGTAAATACCATAGTGTGCCAATGCTCTTAATACAACCTCTACGGCACCTTCAATTTCGCGTTTTTGATCGGTATCTTCTATGCGTAAAAAGAACACGCCATTGTGTTGGTGTGCCAAACGTTCCGCCATGAAGCCTTGATAAAAGTTTCCAATATGTAAATATCCAGTCGGACTGGGTGCCAAACGCGATACAACAGCACCCTCTGGTAATTGCCGGGGGGGATATTTTGCTTCTATCTCGGCTATGGTAGGCAACTTATTTGGAAACAATAAATCTAAAATCTCGGGCGTCATTTTTAATCCTTTCTTGAATTTAGCCGAAATTATAACATATTTTTGCTTGCTTTTCAAGGGGGAATTTGATACAATGCTTTCCTATCAAGGAGTTTGAAATGAATCTGTTGTCTGTTGTCAATGAAAAGGTTGAAAAGGCGTTTGCTGCGTGTGATTTTGATAATGCTCAAACACTAGTGCGAGCGGCGGATCGTCCAGATTTGGCCGATTATCAAGCAAACGGCGCGTTGGCCTTGGCGAAAAGTCAGCATCAAAATCCACGCGAAGTGGCGGAAAAAATTGCGGGCGAACTTAAAAAAGATTCATTTTTTAGCGAAGTTTCTGTGGCAGGCCCCGGCTTTATCAATATGAAGATTAAAGATGAAGAATTGACAAAACTGGCGGCTCCGATTTTAACACAAGAAAAGGCGGGTTATGAACGTGCCGACAAACCACAAACTGTGATTTTGGATTATTGTGGTCCGAACGTTGGTAAGGTCATGCATGTAGGGCATTTGCGTTCCGGAAACATTGGAGATGCTGTACGCCGTATAATGACTTTTGCCGGTGATAAAACAATCGGTGATGCACACTTGGGCGATTGGGGGCGGCCGATGGGTTTAGTGTTGACCGAACTGCAAAAACGTTGGCCGGATATGCCGTATTTCAAGGCCGATTACAAAAATGATAAAGGCTATCAAGTACCCTTTACTTTGGCGGATGTGATTGAGGCGTATCCCGTGGCTTCTGCAAAAGCGAAGGAAGATGAAGCCTATATGGAACAAGCTAAAAACTATACGCGTGAATTGCAGGCGGGAAACCGGGGTTTGCGCGATTTGTGGAAAAAATTTGTGGATTTGACCAAGGCCGATACACAAGATTTAATGCAACAACTCAATGTGCATTTGGATCTGTGGTGGGGTGAAAGTACGGTCAATGATCGTTGCAACGAAATGGTGGAGCGTTTGAAAAAATCCAAGGTGGCCGAATTGGATGATGGTGCTTGGATTATTCGTCAAGACGGCGATACGCCGCCACTTATTTTGGTGAATTCCGCTGGGGCCGCCATGTATGCGGCGACAGATTTGGCGACTTTGGAGGCGCGTATGGAAGAGTTTAAGCCAAATGTTGTTATGTATTTTACGGATGCACGCCAAAGCCTGCACTTTGCGCAGGTGTTTGCAACAGCCAAGAAAACAGGCATTGTGCCAGAAAATGTGAAATTGGAATATCAACCTTTCGGCTCAGTGAATGGTGCAGATAATAAGCCGTATAAAACACGCGATGGTGGTGTGCCGACTTTAAGATTCCTGATAGATTCTGCCGTTCAAAAAGCGCGCGCTAAAATGGAAAGCGGTGAAATCGGGCGCGACCTGACAGATGCTGAAAAAGACGAGATTTCACATACCGTTGGTGTGGCCGCATTGAAGTTTATGGATTTGATGAACGACAAAGTCAAAAACTATATTTTTGATGAAGATCGTATGTTGGCGACCGAAGGCAAAACTGGGCCGTATTTATTGTATGCGATGGTGCGGATGAAATCCATTTTGGAAAAATTGGGCGCGTCCAAAGATGATACTTTAATGATTACAAATCCGGCCGAACGAAAGTTGTTGTTGAACCTTTATACGTTCCCGGAAAATGTGCAAATTGCCTATGATAATCGCGCCCCGCATGTGATTGCCGATTATCTGTATAAATTGTGTCAGGATTTTAATTTGTTCTATCATGATTGCCCGATTAAAGGCGAAAAAGAACAGATTCAAAACAGCCGTTTGAACCTGTTAAAATACACATTGAAAGTGGCGTTATTGTGCGCCGATATGTTGGGCATAAAAGTTCCGGACAAGATGTAATTACGGCCGGCGCAAAAATGCATAAAAGCGATTTGCATTTTTTGTTTGTTGCAAAGTTTTATCAATCCATCCGTTATATTCTCGGCGCAAAGCGACACGCGGAAAATCCGGCACATTGATAGTGACAGTTTCTCCGACCTTGATGTTTTTGAGGGCGGGATCAAAACATTTTTTGTTGATGAATTTATGCAAACTGCGTTCAATCAAACACATATTGGAAAATTTGTTCAATCCGCCACCGGACAGGGGTACAATGTGATGGACATCAAAATTGGATGGTGCTCGTCCGCGTGAGGCTCGGATTAAATCAATTTCATGGCTGTATGGATTTAATCGTCCCGTTCTGTACAACCACAAAACAAATACACGATTTAACCGCTTGTGATCAAATTCTTTACGCAAACGTTTGGTGACCTCGGGCGGTTGTAAAGTAAATTGTACTGTCATTTATCCGGCCTTTAATAAATTGAGTTCCTTTTCCTTTTGAAACAGGTATAGCATATTTTTTAATGCTTGTCCATGGTTTGTTTTTAAGGCAGGATCTTGTTGCAACAATGAAACGGCATATTCGTTGGCCATTTGCAACAAATCGGCATGTTGTGTCAGATCGGCCATTTTGAACACGGGCAAACCGCTTTGGCGCACGCCCAATACTTCACCGGCACCACGCAACCGCAAATCGGCTTCGGCAATTTTGAATCCGTCATCAGAATCGCGCAAAATGCCCAATCGTTCCCGCCCCATTTGGGATAATCGTCCGTGTAATAATAAACAAACGGCTTTATCTTGGCCTCGGCCCACACGGCCACGGAGTTGGTGCAAGGTGGCCAAGCCGAAACGTTCGGCGTGTTCCACAATCATCAGGCCAGCGGTGGGCACATCCACACCGACTTCAATAACCGTGGTAGAAACTAAAATCTTTGTGCGGCCGGCAACAAAATCGGCCATGGCGCGATCTTTTTCATCGGCCTTCATTTGACCATGAACCAAACCGACTTGATCCCCGAAAGTTTTACGCAAGGCGTCGTATCGTTTTTTTGCGGCGGTCAAGTCTGATTCTTGTGATTCTTCTACTAACGGACAAACCCAATAAACCTGAGTTTGTGTGTTTTTTAATTTTTGGATAATCGGATCAATTTTTGAAATCGGCATAACGCGTGTGTCAATGGGTTGTCGTCCGGCGGGTTTTTCGTTCAAAATGGAAATATCCATATCACCATAGGCCGTCAGCGCCAATGTGCGGGGAATGGGGGTGGCCGTCATGACCAACACGTTCGCTTGTTTTTCTTTCTCGGCCAAGGCCAAGCGTTGTTTAACGCCAAAGCGGTGTTGTTCGTCAATGATGACCAATCCCAATTTTGAAAAGGATACATTATCTTCTAATAACGCATGTGTGCCGATCAGCAAATCAATTTGTCCGGTGGCCAAATCGGTCAAAAGTTGGGTGCGCTTTTTACCCTTTTCTCGGGCGGTCAATAAATCCACGCGAACAGGTAAATCTTGGCATAATTTTTGAATTTTTTCGAAATGCTGATGGGCCAAGATATCGGTGGGGGCCAATAAAGCCACTTGTGTTTTGTTTTCGATGGCTTGTAGGGCAGCCAACAACGCCACGATGGTTTTGCCGGATCCCACATCACCTTGCAATAAACGGGTCATGCGTTCGGGGGAGGCCAAATCTGTCCGAATTTGTTGCAAACATTTTTGTTGTGCGCCGGTTAAATGAAACGGCAATTGTAACCTCAATTTATCCAAATGCGGTAACATAAATCCGTTTTTGATTTTGTTGGATTTGTGCACCAAATGCAGGGCCGTTTGGTTGGCCAACAATTCATCAAAGGCCAAACGCCGTCTGGCGGGATTTTGGGGATCCAAATCATCCATTGTTTTTGGGGAATGCACATGACAAACCGCTTCACGCCAATGCGGCCATTTTTCGCGCGTGAGTAAAGTGTCGTCAATTTCATCCGGCAAATCGGGCAGGGTCGGTAAAATTTGTTCCACCAATCGGCGGATGACTTTGCCGTTGGCCCCGGCCTTTAACGGATAAACAGCTTCGTTTTGGGGGATTTTATGTGCGTCTGTTTCAATATAATCCGGGTGTAAAATTTTTGTAAAGGGTTTATCGGGAACGACTTGGCCGGACACCCAAATGGTTTGCCCAACCGCCATTTTTTGAGCTAAAAATGAGGCGTGATAATTAAAGAATACTAACTGAATATCGCCGTCTGCCCATGTGCCGAAAACAATACAAGGTTGTTTTTTGTGGTGGGAAATTTGGTGTTTTGTGACGGTCATTTGTAATGTGGCCAATGTGGGGGTATCTGGTGCCGTTTGAATGATCGGTCGGTGATGTAAGGCGGTGGGTAAATGCCACAAAACATCCACTGCCTTTGGCCCACATAATTGTTGAATCCATGCGGATAATTTCGGACCAATGCCCTTAAAAGATTCAACCGAAACAAATAAGGGGTTTAATAAACTGGGCCGCATTACTGCCTCACTTTAACCTTTATGATGGGATATTGTGGTTTCAAAATGGTGCCGTCAAACATTTTAACCGTGCCGTCAGCATAAACGGTTGATTGGAAAATAGGCATATTATTAAAATGTTCTAAAACTTCCTTACATGACATTCTGGGGGAATCTTTTTGTTTTTTCATGTAACGATATTTCATTTTGTTAAATTGCTGTAATTTTTTTTCTGCTTCTTCGCTGGTGGCAGATTTGTCAGCTAATATATGCGCGGCGATCAATTCAAAATCTTTTAATTTTTGTTTAGATCCGCACGCATAGGCCAAACCGGCCAATGTTCCCATTTGTTCGGCTTCTGTATACACGCGATCTGTTTGGGCATGGCAAACGGATGCGGTGATTCCTAAACTTAACAAAAAAGCGGTAACATATTTCATGATGATTCCTCGCTGTCCTTTATTAGGACACATTTTTTGATAAATCTCAAGTGTTTTTTATTTTTTTGTTGCAAGGTAAATAAAAATCGCGTATTTTATTTTGTAGGAAGGGAGATACTCTTGGCAGACACACCCGAAGAATTGAAAGACGATTTAGGCGCTTATCCGTTGCGGCTACATGTGAATGCATTGCCGGAACGTCGTTTTTTCAAAATGATTCGCACCTTGACGGTCGGGTTGGTTTTGGCCGCATCATTGTTGATTGTTTTGGGGGTGTTTTTGAATTACCAATTGACCCACCAAGACGTGAGTGTTGGAAATGAACGCAGTTGGCAATTTTATTATATTGATCCGGAACGTTTGACATTAAAACAGGTGCAACCCGCGCGGACGTCTGTGCCGGCGTTACAAATTTTGGTGGAAGAACAACTGATAAAATATCTGACATTGCGTAACAGCACGGTATGGGCACGTGATACAATGGAAAGCAATTTCAGCGCAGGAGGTCCGATTGCTCGGATGTCGCGAGGAAATGTGTATTCTCGTTTTGCTAGTGAAGTACCAGACATTCAACGGGAAACGCGAGGACGCGGTTTGATTCGTGATGTTCATATTTACGATTTACAATTGGTTTATCCAAATGAAAATTTATGGATGGCGATTATTGAAAAATTTGATTTACCTATCACGGACGATTTGCAATCCGAATGTCAATGCAATGATAATTCAAAAAAATGTCTGCAATGTAAAATGAAAAAAGCGAAAAAAAGAACGCTATCTAAAATTTGGCTTCGGACCGGTTTTAATCAAAATAAAACGTTGGATAATCCGTTGGGTATCAGCGTAGATCGGTACTTGGAAACATTTATGCCCATTCGCGAGGATCGGGTGTATTGGGATTTGCCTGCACCGCTGATTCCAGATATTTAGATTTTTGTTGCTTTTTTCTTTTCTGTTTGCTATAATGTATTTTGCTTTGATCCTGATGACACAGGGGAGCATAAGGGAAGAACAGCCTTTTGACTCAGTAGAACCCTTCGGGCGCGCCCGTTACAGCGTGTTTAAGGGGATTCATGTGATCCTGAAGCAAGGTGGCACAGCGGACGAAATCCGCCCTTGCACTTAACAAAAAGAAAAGGATAAAAAATGCAAAATTATAGAACAAAATTGTGTGGCCAGTTGCGTGCAAGCAATTCTGGTGAAGCGGTTGTGTTGTCTGGTTGGATTCAAACCAAACGCGACCATGGAAACCTTTTATTCGTTGATTTGCGCGACAATGATGGTGTGACACAATGTGTGGTGGATACGTCCAGCCCATGCTTTGCCACTTTGGAAAAAGCACGGCCGGAATCTGTTGTCCGTATTGAAGGTAAAGTTTTAACCAGAACGCCGGAAACGGTGAATCCGAAAATGCCGACCGGTGAAATTGAAGTCGGCGTGGAAAAGGTGGATGTGTTGGGTGAGGCCCAAGTATTACCTTTCTTAATCACGGCTGATTCTGCGGATTTAAGCGAAGAACAACGCTTGACGTATCGTTTCTTGGACTTGCGTCGGACGAAACCGCATGCCAACATTTTAATGCGTAACCGCTTGAATAAGTTTGTGCGTGATAAAATGTGGGAAATGGGATTCACGGAATTCCAAACACCGATTTTAACATCGTCCAGCCCGGAGGGGGCTCGTGACTATTTGGTGCCAAGCCGTGTGCATAAAGGCGAATTTTATGCGTTGCCACAATCTCCGCAACAATTTAAGCAATTGTTGATGGTTGCGGGCTTTGATCGCTATTTCCAATTGGCGCCGTGTTTCCGTGATGAAGATTCCCGTGCTGATCGTTCTCCCGGTGAGTTTTATCAAATTGACTGGGAAATGTCATTTGTGACTCAAGATGAAATTTTGGAAGTTGGCGAAAAATTGATTACCGCTATTTTCAAAGAGTTTGCTCCAAATGCAACGGTCAGCGAAGCGCCATTCCAACGTATTCCATTTGATGAAGCCATGAAAACTTTTGGAACGGATAAACCGGATTTGCGTAATCCATTGCGCATCGTTGATGTATCGGAAGTGTTTGCTGGATCCGATTTTGGTATCTTTGCTAACACGGTGGCCGAGGGTGGTTTTGTGCGGGCCATTCGTGCGCCCAAGACCGAAGATCGTCCGCGCAGTTGGTTTGATAAATTGAATGCTTTTGCCGTTGAAAATGAAATGGGCGGTTTAGGCTATATTGTTCGTGCGGCCGAAGGCAACAAAGGGCCGATTGCGAAAAAATTGGATGAAGCTCGTTTGGCTAAATTGTTTGAACTGACAGGATTAGAGCAGGGCGACAGCGTGTTCTTCATCTGTGGTAAAGGCGATAAGGCCGCTTTGTTTGCGGGTAAAGTGCGCAACCTGTTAGGGCAAGAATTAGACCTATATGAAAAGAATGCTTATCGCTTCTGTTGGGTCGTGGATTTCCCGTTCTATGAACAAGATCCAGAAACAGGTAAGCCGATGTTCAGTCATAACCCGTTCTCAATGCCTCAGGGCGAATTGGAAGCGTTGCAAACAAAGAATCCGTTGGAAATCAAGGCCTATCAATTTGATATGGTGGGTAATGGTTTGGAAATGTTGTCGGGTGCTATTCGTAACCATCGTCCGGATGTCATGTACAAGGCATTTGAAATTGCCGGCTATGGTCCGGAAGTGGTGGAAGCCAAGTTCGGCGGTATGTTGAACGCATTCAAATATGGTGCCCCGCCACATGGTGGTGCAGCTTTCGGTTTTGACCGGATTGTGATGATGTTGGAAAACGAAGAATTCATCCGTGAAGTGATTGCATTCCCGTTCAACCAACAGGCACAAGACCTTTTGATGCATGCGCCATCACCGGTGACGGAAACGCAGCTCAGAGAAGTGCATATCAAATTGCGCTAAAAATCTGGTGCTAAAAATGCCTCTCTATATTATATAAATAGGGAGGCATCGTTTTTTTTGATAAAATGCTTGACATTTGATTTTTGTTTTTATAATCTGAAAGTACGTACGTAAAAACTAACCTTATAAGGATGTCCATGAAGAAACTGATCTTGCTGGTGACAGCGTTATGTATATCAACAGCCGCTTTTGCATTTGGTGGCGGGCATAGTGGTAAATCATCCTCCTATTATCGCAAAGAGAAGGGTGTCAGTTCCCTTGGTTTGCACGTGGATCCAAATAATCCGATTGTGCCGCCGGAGTTCCGTGATTGTGGTGATGATGAAACGGCCGTTGTCGGAAAGTGTTGTCCAAACTATTTAGTTTATACCGAAGGTGAAAATCAAAAATGTTGCGATTTGGAAAATCATGTTATTCGTGACAATGCTTGCGTGGACGGAACGACTTTGGTTGGAACAGGACGGGCGTCTTATTGGTTGGAAGACGATTATAAAATCGTTTTTACATGGGATTATGTGGACCAAATGGGCGACACGGTTTCGGGGCGCGGCGCGGGATCTTGGCGCTTGGTGTATGATGGGGAAGACGATACCTATAAAGTAACGGATTATTATCGGGATACCAAAGGTGATTTGAAAACGATTGAATGGTATGCGAACAGTCTGGAAGAAATTGAAAGCACCCCCATGAAGCAGGGCTCGGATCATGCTTTCTTGAATAAATTAAAAGAGGTATTTGGAATTAAAAACGCTTTGGCCGGTGGAAATCGGGATGGAACGGACAGCGACGAATGGAACGAAGTTAAAACGGCGAAAGAGTGCGCTAAATTGAAAAGACAATGGAATAAAAAGGCGCAAAAGTGTTGTCCAAAGAATGCCAAAATTGATAACGGCGAATGTTACTGTCCACAGTACGTGCCTGAATTGATGCATGATGAAACCGTGGGTGAAATTTGTTGTCCGGGTAATGCTCGTGTCAAGGATGGGGATTGTGAATGTATTGCAAAAAATGCACAAGTATATGGTGGTAAATGTGAATGTTCTCACCCGAATAAGAATTTGATGGATGATGGAAATGGTGGCCAGATTTGTTGTCCGGGTAATGCTCGTGTCAAGGATGGGGAATGTGAATGTCCTGAACATGCGCGCGTGTCGACTTTTGCTGGATCCTGTGAATGTTGGGGCACAGAGCTTTATATGGTGCCTGATGGAAATGGCTGGTATGCGTGTTGTCCGGATGGTGTAGCGGCGGCGAATGGTGCATGTTGTCCAACGGATAAACCAATGTCTGTGAAGTATGGTAGAAAGTCTGCCTGTTGTCCACCGGGAGTGGTGAGTTTGGATAAAGATGGTAATTGTTGTCCGGCTGGGGTAAATGTGATAGATGGTCAGTGCTGTCCGGCAGATAAACCAGTTGTTGTGAAAAATTATTCGGACGATGAGGTTTGTTGTCCAACAGGAACACTAGGTGTGGACGAAAATGGTAATTGTTGTCCGCCGGGCGTGGAAGACTATGTGACAGATGCTGATGCTTATGAATGTTGCACCCCCGAAAAACCTCACGGTTCTTATGATGGTGAACTACGTAAATGGGGATGTTGTGCATGGGGAGAAGTTTTTAAAAATGGTGAATGTGTTAAGGTGTGCGATGAGAAAGAACGCAATGTTGGTGATGAGTGCGAGTGTGATGAGTCAAGACATTTCCTCAAGAACGATGCCGGTGATTGCGTTTGCGAGGATGGGTATGAAGAAAATGATGCGGGTGAATGTGTCAAAAATGATACCTGTGTGGCGCCACTTGTGTGGAACAGTGAAAAGCAAGGTTGTTTCTGTCCGGAAGATGGACTCTATTACGTTGATGGGATGAATTATCGACACTGTTGTAAAGATGGTAAGGATTGGTATCAAGGTAGTTATTGGTGGAATCCGACCTATGAATGCTGTGCTGTTATAAATAAGCTTGCGGTATTTAAAGCCGGCGTCACCGGAATGGAGATGATGTGTTGTGAGGAAGGGACCGCATCTGCAATAAAAGTGAATGGTGTCTGGACCTGTTGTACTGCCGAAAAACCATATGGCCGCCAAAAAAGTGATGGTACATGGACATGTTGTGAAGGTATGAAAATAGACAAGCATGATAATTGTTGTGAGGGGTTGGATGCTAATGGTGAATGTTGTCCATGGGGTGTAGAAAGCGGTAAATGGTGAGTGCTGTCCGGCAGATAAACCAGTTGTTGTGAAATCTTCGGGCCACGAGGTTTGTTGTCCAAAGGGTGTGCAAGCGGCAAATGGTGAGTGCTGTCCGGCAGATAAACCAGCTGCTGTGAGAGATTATCCTTCGCTCAAAGAGGTTTGTTGTCCAAAGGGTGTACAAGCGGCAAATGGTGAGTGCTGTCCGGCAGATAAACCAAAGCGCGCTGAGTCATTTGGCATTACGCCGACTGTTTATGAATGTTGTGCAAAACGTGGTTATGCAGATTTGGATTTTGCCTGTGCGGATAAATGTCCAGAAGGGCAAGAACGCACCTACGGCAGCGGGTATTTGTGTGCGCCATGTAAGGAGCCATTGGTGTGGGACAGCGAACAGCAAGCTTGTACCTGTCCGAAGGGAGGTACAAGAAAAGGTGGATATTGCTGTAAGAACCATAAAGCATGGGACGATGATGCTGAAGATTATACCAAGGTGGATGATGAACATTGCCCATGTCCAGAAAATCAAATACGCAATAGCGCCACTGGCGAATGCGAACCGAACCCAGATTGTCCGGAAGGCAAAAGTGCCACGAAAGATGGTGTCACCACATGTTGTGCAGATAATAACGAACCCGTTGGTAATCCGGATGATCAAATGTGCTGTCCGCCGTTGGGTGAAAAATACGCCATTACACGTGAATGTTGCGAAGCCAGAAATGGTACTTATTCCGAAAGCGAAGAAGAACATTGTAAGTATTGTGAAATTTGTGATGATGAATCAACCGCTTGGAATTGGAATTTGTTTGTGAAAAGCGCTTGGGCCAAAACCTGTCATAAATATAAAGAATGCTATGATGGATATACCGAAAACGACCAAGGCGAATGTGTGCCAAGCGAGGACGATTGTCCGGATGGAACAACCTATAATTCCGAAGCCGGTAAATGTTGTAACGGGGCAAAGAATGCCGAAGGAGAATTGGATGCTGATTGTTGTACAGCGGCAGGCGGTACAATGATTACGAATCCAGATGGGGAAACGACATGTTGTGATGATCAACGAGTAGATTTGGCAACCAATAAGCACAGGCCAGATTTATGTTGTGCAAATGGTTATGCTCACAATGCATTTTATGGATGGGACGATGAGAATTTGGAGTGTTGTGCAGAAGGTGAACATGGTATATACGCGGGTGATGGTACGTTTTCAACGGTGTGTTGTCCTAAGGGAATTGATGCAGCAGCTAATGGCACATGTTGTAAAGAAGGGGAAGAAACAAGTTCATATTATGATGATGAGGACCAAGCTCACTATGGTTGTTGTGCAAGCGGTATGAAATATACGAGCAACGGCTGTGAAGAATGTGCTGACGATGAAGAAGTGATTGAAGGCCGTTGCTGCAACATCGCGAACAAGTATAGTTCAGATGGTAAAGACAAATGTTGTGATGACGAAGGCAAAGAAATTGTTGGCGAAGGCGAAAACAAACAATGCTGTGATTCCAGTCAGGTCGCTTATGAGGGTGAAACTAAGGTTTGTTGCACAGATGAAAATAAAGAGATTGTAGAGATTGACGGTACAAAGCAATGTAAAGATAAATGTGATACTGGTTCTGGTCGTAATTCTGAAACCGGCGAATGTGAAGAATGCGCTGACGATGAAGAAGTTGTTGAAGGCCGTTGCTGCAACATCGCGAACAAGTACAGTTCAGATGGTAAAGACAAATGTTGTGATGACGAAGGCAAAGAAGTTGTGGTCGTCAATGGCGTTAAAGAATGTAAAGAAAAATGCGATACTGGTCGCGACGAAAACGGCGATTGCATAGAATGTGCCGACGATGAAGAATGGGTAGACGATCATTGCTGTAATATGGATTTGGTTGTCGGCGAAGGTGAGGACAAACATTGTTGCGATGATTCAAAGAAGCACGTTGTGACGGAAAATGGCACCAAACAATGTGTATGCACACAAAGCGGATCTAATTGTGAAAGCACACTCAGAGAATGGGATGCAGATAGCTGTTCTTGCAAGTGCAAACGTACAGAGCCAGCCGAGAGCTGTGGTGAAGGTAAAGAATGGAGTGTGGATGCCTGCCATTGTGTTTGTTTGATGAGCGCAGAAGAAGCCAATTGTCGAGAAGAACAGAAATGGAATACTACCGATTGTAAGTGTGAAGACAGATGTACTGCACCTCGGGTGTGGAACAGTACAACCAGAACGTGTAAATGTCCGACAGACATGCAACAGCCGATTGAAGGATGTGGCACCGATAAAGAATGGGTTTATAGCAAGTGTTCGTGCGAATGTGTTTCAGGCAAGCATTTAGAGGGTGATGAGTGTGTTTGCAACAACAAGGAAGAAAAAGAACAAGAATGTATCGCCAAAGGTGAAGTCTTTGAGCCAAACGGATGCAGTTGTTGGTGCGGACCGGATAAAGATACGTGGTATAATAATTATCCATCGTATGTCTGCTTGGATAAATGCTATGGTGTGGATCGTGATTATACAACGGGCAACTGTAAATGTCCAAATGGAACCACAGAAATTACCACAAGTTCCGGTGTGAAATGTTGTGATGGCGATAAGGCAATATATGAGGGCGCAAGGTTAGGAGATGCTGATTGTTGTGCGAACTTGGGCAAAAAGATCTTGCCGGAGGGTGCCGATGCCTCTGCTCTTGGATCCGCCTGTTGTGACCAAGATGTGTGGAATGTGGATAAGCATGGTTCCTGCTGTACAGGAAGTGATAAGTTAGATAAAGACGGCGAATGTTGCTCAGAATTGTTGGATGACAATGACGTGTGTTGTTCAATGGAACATCTTGTCACATATTTCGGTGATACGCAAAATAACTATGGCAACTATTCACATCAGGTGTGTTGTGAGGACAAGGCCGCCGGCGCCGATAAAACAGGTCATTGTTGCGGTGAAGATGGCAAAGTTGCTGTGATTATTGATTCTTCATCACTATGGCAAAGTTGGCCGGGTACAACAAACAAGAGAACAGTGTGTTGTAAAGAAGGTGAAATTCCAATGCCGGATGAAACGACATGTTGTGCGCCCGGCAAGATCGGATTCTGGCGCGATTCCGTTTGCTGTGCTGAAAATGAAACACCGGTCAGATCGGCCGACAATTATTGCTGTTTGACGGTAAAACGGATATGGAACGCTGAAAAGAGCAAATACGAATGTTGTGGCCAAGATGATCAAGGCAATGAACTGTATGCCGTTGGCGACGAAAATGATGGCCAAATGTGTTGTCGGTCCGGCGAAGTTCCGACCGAACGTTATAATGCCGCTGGTGATTCTAACGGACGCGTTTGTTGCAAAGAGGGACTTGATGCTGATGCCGATGGTAATTGCTGCGGTGAAGGCGAAAAGAACGTGGATGGTGAATGTTGTCCATCGGGTAAGTGGTCTTTGGCACCTGGCGGTATGAACGTTTGTTGTAAAGGCGAAACAGAACTTTACTACACATCCAGCGGAATGGCTGATTGTTGCGACTCCGATAAATTGGTCACAAATGGCAACACAAAGACATGTTGTAATGACGAAAACATGGAAGTTGTTGAAGTAGATGACCATAAGGAATGTAAAGAAAAGTGTTCGGAAAGTCAAGAACGGACACCAGGCGGTGAATGTGAAAATAAATGTTCAAATGATGCGCCATACTATTGCGATGCCCGAGATTCAGCTGGCAACTGTACAAATTCCGGTTGCTGTGAGAACGGAACAGTGACAGAGGTGGATTATTATGGTCTGACGCATTGTTGTACCGGTAGTACACATGCGGTTGGCGACACGTGCGAGAGTATATGTCCTAAAGATGGTGATGTGGAGATCGATCCGTCATACGATGATAATGGCAATCCAATTTGTTGCAGCAATGGAAAATTGCCTGATGAAAATGGATCGTACCGCATGGCCGATGTTGATAAATGTGGCTGTCCGGAGGGTGTAGAACCGACCGAAAAATATGGTAAACAATATTGTTGTAAAAATGGCTTTGAATGGAATTCAGATTATGAGGGTGGGGCATATAATGCTGAATCAATCTATTGCTGTGGTGGTGAGTATGGATATACTGACTTATCAAATGGCAGCTATGTGTGCTGTGATGATGAGAGATATCATGGAAAAACATGGTATCATGAAAGCGCATATTGTTGTTCAACATCGGCTGCACAAGCCTCCCTCCTGGGATATGATGATTGTTGCATGGCCGAAGGTGGATATTTCTGGATGGATCCAAATGGAACAAGACATGGTACATGCTGTGATTCCAACCATATAGGATATGCGTCTTATCCAGACGAATGGATGCCTGAACATTGCGGCTGTCCGAGTGGCAATGCCCCTGTGGAATTCCAATACGACGAAAATAGTGATGTTGAATATGTGTGCTGTACTGGACTAGGAACTGAAATAACGAAAGATGGAATTGAGGTTTCAAACTTGGATGCTTGCGGATGTGGTCCTGATGATGATGATTTGGGTCGCGAACCAGGTACACATCGTTGGTGCTGTAAGAAAGGATTTGCAAATGAAGTTTATGATGAAGAAGGAACCCATACCGAATGTTGTCATGACGGCAACGGCAATTGGGATTATTCAAAGAAATATTGCTGTGGCCATGGATGGGAAGGTGATCCAGAATTCAGGAATGGCACATGCTGTGATGGTATGATTAATCAGGCAACAGGTGAATGGGATGAAAACTGCTGTCCGGGTGAGATGATAAGCGATTCGGGTTCAGCCATTTGTTGTATGTCTGATGGTAAGGAATATGGTAAAGAAGGGGTCTCGGGCGCCTGTTGTATGGCGTTGGGTTTAACCAGCACCGAATGTTGCTCCGCATGGAAATCTTACTTTGGTTACGGTTATGAGCGGGATGAGTGGAATTATATGGCAACGAGTTGTTGTTCAACGCCATCGGGTGCCATGAGTAATACTTATACTGGTTCTAGTGATTATAAATTCTGTTGTGATGACAGCGAGCATAGTGTCTCTACTGCAGATTATAGCCAATGTTGTCCGTCTAATGGGCCCGCCTATTCCCTAAGTGGCGGTGCAAAAGAATGTTGTAATGGTTTACATGGCCAAGGCAGTACCACCTTCATAGAACCCGACTGTTGTACGGGATTGGGCGGTTCTATGTCGTCCGACTACTCTGTTTGCTGCAGCAGCAGATCTGGGTATAAAATTGTAAGCGGAACGGATGCTATGAATGCACAGACCGAGCGGGATAATGCTTGTGGTTGTCCAGAAGGATCCCGTCGAAGCGAAGTGGAAGGATATGAAAATGTCTGTTGTTCGTCCAGCGAGATAGGCAAAGAGGTGACCGAGGACAATCCATCTATAACTAAAGATAACTATGCGGCCTGTGGTTGCCCAAGCAATCAATCGGGTTGGGGTACGTGGAACAAAGACGGCAAAATCTGTTGTGGCAATAATGGATATGCCTGGGATGGTTCCAACTACAGCGCCATTGATACCAAATATTGTGGATGCCCAGACGGATATAGCCCAAGGGGTGGCCCTGGTTCAGATAGCAACATTTGCTGTAACCAATATAGCGACCGGATCAGTAATGGCGGAAGCCAACAAAATGACTATACGACCTGCGGTTGTCCGTATGATAATGGGGACCAGGGTGAATTGAAAAACGGAACATGTTGTAAGTGGGGCTATGCTTATGACCGAAATGCTGGAACCTACAGCGAAGTTAATATTACGGCTTGCGATTGTCCACAATTTGCTGGCAACCAGGGTGAAAACAAAAATGGTACTTGTTGCTATAATAATTTAGCGTATGACAGCACTTGTACGCCGTTGGATGTGGGATATCCGTATTGTAAGTTGGACGTTGAACATTGCGGCTGCCCGACAAATGGTGAAAAGAAATATCAACAGGTGGGTAACGTTTGTTGTGAAATTGAAACAGAAGGCGATGAAACATATCGTACCTGCAAAGATTATGACGATGTATGGAGCAACACATGTTGTCCAAATGGCGGTAGTTCCCCTAGCGCTTGTACCAAGGCCGGTGGCACTTGGATAAATGGCGTCTGCTGCAAGCAAGGTCAAGACGTGGGGGCGCAAGAATTTACAGCTCAATGTTGTTCGCTTGCGGCCAATAGTGCCTCTCCAGATTACAACCCACAATGTTGTGATCCAACCATCTTGGATGATCCTTTAGCCAGTGATATGTTGAAAGGGGCTTGCTGTACCGATGCTGGCGGATCATGGGATTACAACGCACATATTTGTAGCGGTGTGTAACGCGCAGAATGGCCAATAAAAAAAGCCCCGATTGCTCGGGGCTTTTTGATATCTGGGATCTTATCCCTTGATCACGATATTGACCAACTTGTTCGGCACATAGATTTCTTTGACGATTTCTTTACCCGCCAAATAATCTTTGATCTTATCTTTGGCCATAGCAATAATCGTGTCTTTATCGGTTGTTTTGGCAACTTCAAATTGACCACGCAACTTACCGTTGGTTTGAATCACAATCGTCATATCGTTTTTGACTAAGGCCTCTTCATTGACTGAGGGCCATGGTTGATTATGAACGGAATAAGATTCTCCCAAACCTTCCCACAATTCTTCCGTTAAATGCGGAGCAAATGGCGCCAACAAGACGACATAAGTCTTTAAGCATTCGTTTAAGAACGCTTTATTGACAGGACCTTGGATATATTCGTTCAATGCGTTCAGGTATTCCATCATACGTGCCACGGATGTATTGAATTGCATGACATCCAAATCTTTTGTGACGGCCTTGATGGTGCTGTTGCGCACAAAGTCCAAATCTTTTTCGCGCTTGCCCATTTCGGATCCAGCGTCAGCCAATGTGGCGGCTTTTTCAAACAACGCTTCCACACGTTTGACATAACGTGCCATAGAATCAATACCGGCATCGGACCACGGACCGCCGTCTGTATATGAGAACGCAAATTCAAAGAATAAACGCACCACATCCGCACCATATTTATCTACATAAATATCGGGATTGACGGTGTTGCCTTTGGACTTACTCATCTTTTGTCCGTCTGGACCCAAGATTGTGCCTTGATGTACCAAAGCGGTAAAGGGTTCGTCAAAATTTAAATATCCCATATCACGCAACGCCTTGGTAAAGAAACGAGCGTACAAGAGGTGCATGGTCGCATGTTCTTGTCCACCAACATACATGTCAATCGGGCACATGCGGTTGATTTTTTCTTTGTTAAAAACTTCTTTATCATTGCGGGCATCCGGATAGCGCAAGAAATACCAGCTGGAATCCACAAAGGTATCCATCGTATCTGGATCACGTTCGGCATCGGCACCGCAAACCGGACATTTCACATGCATAAATTCCGGACAACGTTTGAGTGGGGATTCACCATCTGGACGGAATTCCACATCATACGGCAATTTTACCGGCAAATCTGACTCAGGAACTGGCACTGTGCCACAATGCGGACAATGGATCATTGGAATTGGTGCCCCCCAATAACGTTGGCGAGAAATCAACCAGTCGCGCAAACGGAACATGGTTGTGAGTTCCCCTTTGCCATCTTTGGCTAATTTGGCCACGATAGCAGGAATCGCTTCTTCCGTTGTGAGCCCTGAAAATTCTTGGCTGTTCACCAACTTGCCGTGTTCGCAGAAAGGCAGTGGTTGTTCGTTGCCATCTTTATCCACAATCACGCGAGAAATCGGCAAATCATAGCGTTTGGCAAAATCATAGTCGCGTTCGTCATGTGCTGGCACAGCCATCACAAAGCCCGTCCCATAGGTGGCAATCACATAATCGGCCACCCACACAGGAACCTTGCGCCCGTCCACTGGGTTGGTGGCATAGGAACCTGTAAAGACACCGGTGCGTTCGCGAGATTCGGACAAACGATCAATTTCTTTCACTTTTGCCGCATCAGCAACATATTTTTCCACGGCTTCTTTTTGTTCTGGTTTTGTGAGTGAGGCAACGGCGGGATGTTCTGGCGCGATGACCACATAACTTAAACCATACAATGTATCGGCGCGTGTTGTAAAGGCCTGTAATTGCGTGCCGTTATCAATATCAAATGTAATCAAAGAACCATGTGATTTACCAATCCAGTTTTTTTGGATTTTCTTGGTTTTTTCCGGCCAATTCAAGCCATCAATTTTTTCCAACAATTCGTCAGCGTAATCTGTAATCTTAAAGAACCATTGTTTCATTTTCTTTTGAACAACTTGTGTTTTACAGCGTTCGCAGCACCCATCCACAACTTGTTCGTTGGCGAGCACCGTTTGGCAACTTGGGCACCAGTTCACTGGCGCTTCTTTTTGATAAGCCAAACCCTTTTTATATAATTGCACAAAGATCCATTGTGTCCATTTGTAGTATTCTTCGTCGCAGGTGTTCAGCGAATAATTCCAATCGTAATTTGCACCCATGGCAATCAATTGATTTGTCATGATGTCAATGTTTTTAAGTGTGGAATCTTTTGGATGTACACCGGTTTTAATCGCATAGTTTTCGGCGGGCAAACCAAAGGCGTCAAAACCCATTGGATGGAAGACGTTATAGCCTTGCATCTTTTTGAAACGAGCCCAAGAATCAATTGGTGCAAAGTTATACCAGTGGCCGCAATGCAAGCTGGCGCCGGACGGATAAGAGAACATTTCCAAGCAATACAACTTTTCCCCTTTGGCATTTTCATCATATTTATACAGGTT
>JAFPYW010000059.1 GCA_017394405.1 Alphaproteobacteria bacterium | reverse complement strand
TCGGTTGAACCGTGCGTAATGGCGGTGCGGCTCATCGTGGCGGTAATGGCGTTGTCAATCACTTGTGGCACGGATTTGCCACGCATAGACGGCTTGCGGAAGTTTTCACGAATACGGTCGAAAATCACCACCGCTTCATTTACCGAATAGCCCAACACCGCCAACACGCCAGCCAAAACGGTGAGCGAAAATTCCCACTGGAAAAAGGCAAAAAAGCCCAAAATAATCACCACATCGTGCATATTAGCAACAATCGCCGCTAATGCAAAACGCCACTCAAACCGCAAAGACAGATAAATAATAATGCCAATACACACCATAGCGACCGGCCAAGTAATTCAATAAGCCACTCAATTTACCTGTATAACGGACGGACACGGGGTCTTCCGGCATTACATTGGCGATTTTCAAATCATCCATACGAATAGGAATATCCGTCATATCTGAAATTTGTTGAATGATATCGGTCAATTTGGCTGTTTCGCTGATGGCAATCGTGATACCATCATCTTTTTCTAACCAAGTCGGTAATGGATCACCCTCCAAAATCTTCACACTTTCATTACCCAACCAAATGTCGTTTTGAACGCGCACTGTATCTGTTGGTTCGGGCAAATCAGGGATTTGAGCCTGTTGTTGGTATTCCTCAATACGTTCCAATGTTGTTTCAATTTTTTTGTCTGTTTCGGCGACATACTTATTACACGCCACTAAAGCTAAGCAGCCAACCAAAGCGATGATGGAAAAAGTTGTTTTCTTAAGCATTGTCATCCTCCTGAGTATTGATTACAAGCACACGGTTTCCTTTATAAAAGGTTCCAATCGGCGCCGGCGTTGCGCGGGCAAATGTCCGAATAATGGCGCTTGCCACTTCGGTAAAGTTGCCACGGAAAACAACACCCGCCTCCAAAATATAATCTCTGTCTAACTTCCACACGACAGTCCAACCGGATTTTTCACCCCATTCTGTCAATAAAGTCCGCAAACTGTCGCCACGTAAGGCCTCCCAATCGTGAGCGCTGTCACCATAGGCGATCTTGCCGGATCTTTGTTTGCCGGAAATAGACGGCATTTCAACATATTCGGGGCTGATGGCTGTTTCTTTTTTGCGGGTCACTTGAATGGTGCCGCCATTGCCATCGTCTTCGTTTGTTACGTTCTTTTCAATGATTAAACTGCCGTTGCGGGTTTTATATACGCTGTATTCAGATCCAACATCTTCTGGATCGGCCAAAGGTTGGGAAACAGCAATAGGAGCCGCAGAATCCCGAATAATAATTTGCTGTTGAGGCACTTCATAACCCAATCCCGGTACGGTGTAATCAGCCCCAGGAGTCGCATTGATAGGAGCATTCGGATTGGCCGGATCTACACGACCCGGATGAACCGCGGGTTGTTGTGCCACTTGTGGCAAATAATTATTTTGTTGGTACAAGGCCTTGCATTGCGGTGAATCAGCCAACGTTCCGCTGCAATCCAAATAAATATCCTCTGCAAAGGCCGCAGATGCCATGCAAACGGCCATTAAACCGATTGTGTTGATAACAACTTTATATAAATTTTTCCCCATTTTTGACTCCTTTTTGTTTCAACATAACATACTTTTTTCTTTGATACAACTACTTTTTTACCAAGATAGTGTTTTTTGCTCCTTTAATTTTACATTTTTATATTCCGGTGTAACAATTTTTGTTTGATTTGGATCGGTTTGATAGCCGATAACCATTGTATCTGGATCGCGATCCGAATGATAAACGTGGATTTGTCGGGCCGCTAAACCTTTCTCAATGAAAGTTTGCATAATAAGGGCTAAACGATGCTTTTGAATTGGCCAATCGTGCCGGCTGACACGGACTTCAGCGACCAAACGCGGATCTTTTTTGATGTGCAATGCATACGCCGAAATCCATTTGATGGCGGTTTCGGTCAGCTGCATTGCATTTTTTTCAAATTGCAACCGAATGTCTTTTGGTAACGTCACATTTCCTTTTGATGTGCCAGTCTCTTTGGCCAAAACCTTTGATGCATAAGGGGACGGGGTTGTCAGTCGTGCTGGTGGTACGGGTTCCGGCTCAATGGGTTTTGGTAACGGAGGCAATGGCGTCAGCAAAGGTTGCTTTTGTTCTCTGGCTGTTTGCAATTCTTTTGGCCGTGGATAGAAGGTTTGTGTATTGGTGGTTCCTTTTGTCGCCGAGGCCTGTTTTGGAGAATCAGACGCAGGTGTCGGTGTTAAAGAGGTTTGTGCGTTGTCTCCGAAAATTTCTTTAATAATATCAATGTCGGCGGGAATGTTTTGGGTGTTTGTATCGGTGGTCAGTGTGACAGTAGGTTGTTGATCAAAATATGATGGCAACAAAAAATCACCACTTGTATTATCAAAAACAAGGATGTCAGATTTTGCTTGGGCACAGGCCAAAGACGCAGTAAAAGACAACGCTCCCACCGCGATGAAAAGAGATAACTTTTTCATTTTGGACATACAAACCCCTTTCAATCCACCAAAGGTATGATAAACATGTAATCGTTAATTTTGTGTTAATGTATTACAAAAAAACGCATATTTTTTGAAAAAAGATAAAAAAAAGTTTGAATTTATGAAAATTTTGGGTATTATGTAATCAAGATTGGTTGGTTCAATCTTGGTTTAATAAATAAAAAAAGGAGATAAGATGAAAAAAGTTTTGAAATTTATGTTGTGCTTGGTTGTTATGGGCATTGTGCTTGCTGCAGGATCTGCTATGGCTGATGGCGATTTGTTCTCAGACGCTGTTAAAAGATTGGGCTATGTGTTCAAAAACGTTCGTACAATCGTCTATGTGTTAGGCGGTTTTGCGTTGATCGGTTTTGCCGTTGCTGCTATCTTTGGTAAGTTGGAATGGAAAAAAGTGGCGATCTTGGCCGTTGGTTTGGCCTTATTGGTGGCCGCTGGCGAAGTTGTGAAGTACGCCGTTGATGCTGATAGTCAAAGCGGTAGTACAGCACGTTGGGAAGACGCTTTCGGCGAATAAGTTCCCTAGTGAAACAGAAAAGCCTCGCGTATGCGGGGCTTTTTTTGTGTCATTTTATAAAAAAATTCATAAAACATAAAATCTTTCTTGCTTTTTTGAAAAAGTTAATATATGGTTAAAGAAAACCAAGGAGGTTGTATGCATATTTTATTGATTGAAGATGATAAAGTAATGAATGCTTCAATAACTGCGTTGTTAAAACATTCCGGCATGACTGTGGAGTCTGCTTTGTTGGCCAAAGATGGTTTGGAGTTATTGAAAGTATATGAATATGACCTGATTATTTTGGATTTAATGTTGCCGGATATGACGGGTGTAGATGCGTTGTGCCAAATCCGATCGGCGGGATTACATACGCCTGTGTTGGTGTTGTCCGGCATTTTGTTGCCCAATAAAAAGGTTGAGTGTTTGTCGGCCGGTGCTGATGATTATTTGACAAAGCCATTTAATAACGAGGAATTGATTGCCCGCGTCAATGCCATTGTGCGCCGCAGCAAAGGGCATGCTGATCCGGTGGTGCGTGTAGGTAAAATGGAAATCAATTTGGGAACAAAGGTTGTGACTGTCGCCGGCAAAGTATTGCCTTTGACCGGAAAAGAATATGCATTGATGGAATTGCTGGCCTTGAAAAAGGGCTCAACAGTCAGCAAAGACCAATTTTTAACACACCTGTACGGCGGTATGGATGAACCAGAAGTCAAAATTATTGATGTTTTCTTTTGTAAGATCCGTTCTAAAATCAAAGAATTATCCGGTGGTGAAGATTATATCACGACCGTTTGGGGCCGTGGTTATATTTTACAAGATACACAGAACTAATACGGTATGTACGTAGGATGTTTTCCATCGTCATTCAGATTAAAGATTTCTTTTAACGCTTTTTCAGACGAGGCGTCTTTTAATTCCCCAATGTGTGATTCTGGTTTGGGATCGCCATAGGGGAACAGGTAAGATTCGTCATACAACAAGCCGCTGTTTCCATAAAGTTGTAAACCGCTTGAACTTTCACCAGCTGATTGCAGGCCTGGTTCTTGTGAAGCTGGTTTGGACTTTTGTTGTTTGGATGATCCGCCTTCCATATTGGCCGAGGAATTTTTTGAAGATGAAGATTTCCCGCTGCTAGCTGTTGAGCCACCAGAAGATTTTTTAGATCCTGATGAAGAACTGGCAGATGTTTTATGTCCGCCCATATTTGAGGAGCCAGCTGATGTGCGAGAGCCACCCGAAGAATGAGAAGCGCTTGATGAATGCGATCCGTGAGCCATATTGCTGCTGGATGAACTTGTTGCTCTGCCGGAAGATGAACTGGTTCCCCAGGATGAAGAAGATGACGATTTCGTTGATTTAGAAACAGATGGCGAGGAGGCCCCTTTAACATTGTTTCCATTATGATAGCCAGTTGTGTGATCAAGGGGCCATACATCTGAAACGTATGATCCACCCGAACCGCTACCCCATCCGGATATGCCGCGTTTAATACCAGAAGCACCGGTCGTCGTATTTTGTGCCGCTTTTGTCTTTGCATTGCGTAATCTGGCGGACACATCCCCCATTTGATTTGACACATTATCTAAAGATGTAGTTGTATTATTTTGCGCGGTGGTGTTTTGTTGAGATTGTTGTGCTGTGTCGGCGATTTCCAGACCAGCGGCCTGTGTGGCTTGTTTAATATCAGCTAAAGTTGTTCCTTGGCCCGTTGCAGCAGCCAAATTGGCAGCATCTGCGGCCAAAGAATTTTGATCATAATTCTCTTCACCTTGTCCGACCTGTGCAACACCAGCACTTTGTGCTTGTGAATTAAAGGCCCCGCATAATGCTTCAAATTCTTCTGGACTTAACGCATCTAATTCGGCCTGAGTCATGTTTGCTGCCTTTGGATTGTTGCAAATTCTGTGTTGCAGATGAATAGGCGTCCGTACAGATGGTTTTGTCGTATCGGCAGCGGGCGTATTCTGTGGTGCGGGCTCGGTTGCTTGTTCGTTGGCAGCAGGCATATTGGGGTCTTGTTCGGAATTTTGGGCAGAATTTGAATCCATATCTTCATTTTCAGATTGTTGTGCAGTATCATTTGCCGACTGATCCTGATTTTGGGGGACTTCGGTTTGCTCCAGCACTTGGGTACTGGCAGATTCTTGTGCTCCAGCGGAAAGGCTGAAGAAAAGTAAAAGAATAAAAATACTACGCATGATATCCTCCTTTAATCTTTTTGTGTGTAAAGTGGTAAATTGACGATGACACGCAAACCTTTCATCGGGCTGGCATCCAAATTGATATCCCCTCCATGGGATAGTAAAATATCTCGGGAAATTGTCAAGCCCAAACCAACCCCACCAGTTTGTTGATTGCGAGAAGGTTCCAAGCGGACAAAGGGTTTGAAGACGTCTTTGCGTTTGTTTTTGGGAATGCCCGGGCCATTATCATCCACGATGATTTGAACCATATCTTGACGTCGGGTAACTTTCACCCATGTTTTTGTAGCATAGCGTCCAGCATTGGCAATCAAGTTGCCTAAAGCCCGCGATAAATCGGTTGGCCGCCCAATTATCGAGAGCGGTTTTGAAATGTTTAATTCAATGGCATGATTTGTTTTCTTGAATTTATCAACCAAATTTGTCATAAAGGGTGTCAATTCAATTTTAACGGAATCTTCACGTCCGTCACCGCGCGCAAAGGTCAAATAGCCGTTTAACATATTTTCCATTTCATTCAAATCTTGTTCCATGGCACGAGTGGTTTCATCTGATGGCATCATGGATAATTGCAATTTTAATCGTGTGAGTGGTGTGCGTAAATCATGGGATACACCCGCTAACATGGCTGTTCTTTCCGACAAATAACGTTGCAGGCGGTTTTTCATCATTAAAAACGCGGCGCCAGCGTGGCGGACTTCCGTCGCGCCTTCCGGTTTGAATTGATCCACATTTTTGCCAATACCAAACGCTTCGGCTGCGTGGGCTAAACGAATAATAGCGCGCAGTTGATTTTTCATAAAGATTAAAGCCACGCCAAACCACAGCACGGATGAAATCAGCATCCACGCAAAAAAGACCCAAACGGTTGTGGAAAAGAAACGTTTGCGAGCAACAACAATTTCCAAAACACCGCGATCAAGTTGGATGTTGATCCGTTGTTCTCCATCTGTGGATGTTGTGACATAGTAAGGGAATTTCAAATGTTTCAATTCACTCGTCAAATCTTGACTCATATCAATCAAACGTGTTTTTTGTTTTGTTTGAATGTGCCGGCCGGGCGTCCATTTCAAATCCAAAAATAAACTTTGTTCCGCTTGGGAAAGAATTTGTTTTATTTGGTCGTCCGGTGAGGTGTTGACCAAATCAGTTACAAATTCAATTTCACCATAAATATCGCGAGCCAATCTGTGGCTGATCGTATCCCAGTGACGATTGTAAAAGAAAATTCCCAATGACAATTGTACCACAATCAACGGCAACAAAATAATCAAAAAGAAACGTCCTAACAATCCGTTGGGTAAAAATGTTTTGCGTATTGTTCTAATCCATTGTTTTATCGTCATGCGCTGATCAACCTGTAACCCTTTCCTCTGATTGTTTGAATAAGGTGTTGTGTTTTTGTATCTAATTTTTTTCTAAGACGTGTCATTTGAACATCAATGGTTCGGATGTTGTCAATGTGTAAAGATGATGCCAGTTGTTCGCGGGAAACTACTTGGTTTAAGTTTTTAATGAGGGCGCTGAGCAGATCTTGTTCCGCACTGGTTAAAATGATGGCATCCTTTCCATTTGATAAATGCCCATTGGCCGGCGTGTATTGATAGGGACCAAATGACACATTTTCATCTACTGCTGCAGGATTCCGTTTTAATAAATTATGTAAACGCAACAATAATTCCTTTGGCTCAAAAGGCTTCGGCAAATAATCATCGGCCCCGGCCTCTAATCCGGAAATGCGGCTGTTTGTATCACCCATAGCCGTGAGCATTAAAATCGGTAAAGTAAAGCCTTTTTTTCGTAATTCTTTGGTAAAAATATCCCCATTTTTATGGGGCATCATGACATCCATGATTATGGCGTCAGGCGTGATAAATTTCAATAAATCATCTGCTTCGGCGGCTTCGGCGGCTTCGGATATAATAAACCCTTCGCGTTCCAGATATTTATGTAATAACTGACGCAAGCGCGTATCATCATCCACAATCAAAACATGACTTTGTGTCATTTCCTCAGTTTCCTTAAAATATCAGCGCCTTTTGGTCCGCCGTCTCCTTTTAATTTTTTCCACAAAACCGTTTCCATCATCAATGCATCATTTTTCAAAGTAACAACATCTGCATTTGAGAATTTGGTTTTATTTGTAATCAATGCACACATATGCGTACCAATATCTGTAATCAGCGGATAGCCAAAAGTTGTTCCTTGGCCTTTCAGATCATGAACCTTGGGATAAACTTGTTGGCGAATAATGTCTGTGCGAGCCGTATCATAGGCACCATAGGCCTGAGCCAGTAATGTTTTCACCGTTTGAACGTCACCGCTGGCCCATGCAGGAAATTTGCTGGTTAAATCAGACATGGCTTCCATGGCCAGTTTTTCCAAATCGGCTGGGGATTGCGGTGTCGCAGGTTTTGCCGCTGCTTTGGGTGCTGCTGTGGCACGTTTGGCGGGCTTTATGGGTTTATCCTTGATATTGACGGATAATTCAAAAATAGACATGACTCCTCCTTTTTAATCATTATACCAAAAATAAAAAGAAGATGTCCATAGTTTTTTTTCAAAATCAAGATGGTGCGGCCAAGAAGACTCGAACTTCCACGGATCGCTCCACAAGCACCTCAAGCTTGCGTGTCTACCAATTCCACCATGGCCGCAAACATGAATTATTATAACAGATTATGGCATAAAAATCAAGACCTTGATTTTAATCGGAATAAAACCATTTGTAAGGAGAAAGGAGTTTCCCATGTTACAAATTAAACCATTACCTTATTCATTTGATGCTTTAAGTCCCATTATCGGATCAGAAACATTAACCTTCCACCATGACAAACATTACGCGGGATATGTGGCGCGCACCAATGAATTGTTGCCGCCGGATTGGCATAAAAAATCATTGCTGGAAATTATTTGTTTGGCTCGGGACGCAAAGAAAACAGCTTTATTTAATCAAGCAGCGCAAGTATGGAATCACGAATTTTTCTTTTCGGGTTTAAGCGTGGCGCCTGAAAATCAGGCAATTCCGGATGCGTTGAAAACATTGATTGATCGCGATTTTGGTGACGTAGATCATTTGAAAATGGAAATTGTCAAAGCCGCCGGATCGTTGTTTGGATCGGGGTGGGTTTGGTTGGCGCGCGTGAATGATTATTTGGAAATTCAAAGCACGTCCAATGCCGAAACGCCACTTGGGTTAGATGGTGTGAAGCCCTTGTGGGTATTAGATGTGTGGGAACATGCGTATTATTTGGATTACCAAAACAGACGCACCGATTATGCCACGGAAGTTGTGTCCAAAGCAATCAATTGGCAATTTGTTGCACAAAATTTAGACGTCTAATTTGCCGCAACAATGTTTATATTTTTTGCCGGATCCACACGGGCAAGGATCATTTCGCCCAATCGGTTTTGTTGTATCAACCGGTGGCAATGGTGGCTGTTCTGCTGGTGCTTCTGGCGTTTCTTCAGTTGGTGGCGTGGTAGGAGCAGGAGATAATTGCAATTCCAAATGCCCCATTGTTTCGGTCAAACGTTCGCGCACACGTCCCAACAAATTTTGGAACAGACGGAAGCCCTCTTGCTTGAAAGCGTTGAGCGGATTTTGTTGCCCATAAGCGCGCAAGCCGATAGACGTTTTCATAAAGTCCAAACTTTGCAAATGTTCTTTCCACAATGTGTCAATGGTTTGAATCAAAATGGTCTTTTCAAAATCTTTTTTGAAATCAGGTGGCAAAATTTTTGTTTTTTCTTGCCATGATTCATCGGCCAGTTTCAGCACGCGTTCCACCATTGTGGCGGGTTCCATTCCGGCTTCATTTTTCCACGCGGCGTATGGCACATCCAATCCCAACAATTTGATTGTTTCTTGACGCAATTCTTCGGCATTCCAATCTTCCGGCGCCGTGCGTTCCGGTGCAATAGAATAAATCAATGATGTAATCACGTCTTGACGCATGTCTTGCATAATTGGATACACATCATCCATATCCATCATTTCTTTGCGTTGTTCGTAAATGATTTTGCGCTGATCGTTTGTGACATCGTCAAATTTTAGCAAATTTTTACGCACATCAAAGTGATATTCTTCCACCTTTTGTTGGGCTTTGGCGATGGCTTTGCTGATCCACGGATGTTCAATAGCTTCGCCTTCTTTTAATCCCATGGTTTTCAAAATACGACCGATTCGTTCGGATCCGAAAATACGCATTAAATCGTCTTGCAAACTGACATAGAATTTGGATTGTCCGGGGTCACCTTGACGTCCGGAACGACCGCGTAATTGGTTGTCAATACGGCGGCTTTCATGACGTTCAGAACCTAACACGTACAATCCGCCGGCGGCAATTGCTTTTTTCTTGCCTTCGTCAATTTCAGCTTTAATTTTTTCAGCCAACTTCGTTTCATCGATATCGGGATGGGCCGCTTTTTCTTCGGCAAATTTCATTTCAAAGTTACCGCCCAATTGAATATCCGTACCGCGTCCAGCCATGTTTGTTGCAATTGTGACCGCGCCGGGAACACCTGCTTGGGCGATAATATGAGCTTCTTGTTCATGATGACGCGCGTTCAAAACGTTGAATGGAATGTTGGTTCTTTCCTTCAATAAATTAGCCAAGATTTCGGATTTTTCAATGCTGGTTGTACCCACCAAAATCGGTTGGCCGCGATCATGCACTTTTTGAATTTCTTTGATAATAGCATCATATTTTTCCTCGGCCGTGCGGTAAATAGAATCTTGTTCATCTTTACGTGCAACGGGTTTATTTGTCGGAATATCAATCACCTGTAATTTATAGATATCGTCAAATTCAGGCGCTTCCGTCATAGCTGTTCCCGTCATACCAGCCAAGTGTGGATACATACGGAAGTAGTTTTGATATGTAATAGAGGCCAGCGTTTGGTTTTCAGGTTGAATTTCAACACCTTCTTTGGCTTCTAACGCTTGATGCAATCCATTGGAATAACGGCGTCCGTCCATAATACGACCCGTAAATTCGTCAATAATCATTACTTTGCCATCTTTGACAATGTAATCCACATCTTTTTGGAACAATGTATGGGCGCGAAGGGCTTGTTCCACATGATGAACAAAAGCAATATTATCGGTATCATATAAACCGCCCATCATTAAACCGGAATTGTGTAGGGCATCTTCCACAAATTGCATACCCGCGTCTGTTAAAGTGACATTTTTGTGCTTTTCGTCTTTTTCGTAATGTTCAGGACGCACGCCAGACATAATTTTATCTACGGCAATGTATCGTTCGGAAGAATCTTCCGCTTGACCAGAAATAATTAAAGGAGTTCTGGCTTCATCAATTAAAATGGAATCCACTTCATCCACGATAGCATAATTGAAAGGGCGTTGCACCATTTCGGCTTTGCTGATACACATATTGTCGCGCAAATAATCAAAGCCCAATTCATTGTTCGTGGCATAGGTTACATCGCAATTATAGGCTGCCTTACGTTGTTCTTTATTCATGCCGGCTGTAATGCATCCGACGGTGAGGCCCAAGAAACGATAAACCTTACCCATCCATTCGCTGTCGCGAGCGGCTAAGTAATCATTGACGGTCACAACATGGACGCCTTTTCCCGTTAAAGCATTCAAATAAACAGGTAATGTCGCGACCAACGTTTTACCTTCACCTGTTTTCATTTCTGCGATTTTATTATCAAATAAAACCATACCGCCCAATAATTGCACATCAAAGGGGCGCAATCCCAAAGTGCGTTTGGATGCTTCACGAACGGCAGCAAATGCTTCGGGCATCAACTCCCACAACGTGGCGCCTTTTTCCAGGCGGCTTTTGAATTCAATTGTTTTGGCCTTTAATTCCTCATCAGATAAAGATTGGAATTGTTCTTCCAACGAATTGATTTGCTTGACGTATTTTGCAAATTTTTTCAAATAACGTTCGTTGGCGGAACCAAACAGATTTCTAAGTTTCATGCGATATCCTTCAGTCGTTAAATCATACTATGATAAACATAAGATTTTTTTATGAAAAAGTCAAGTTTTTAACGCGTTTTTTTATTATTTTTTAACCGATATGGCCTGTTGGATTTTTGTTTCGGGGACAATTTGATGAATAAATAAGACAGCGGCTTGTAATTCTGAATCATTTTGAACCTTATTTAAGATAAGTGTCGGATGATCACCAGCCCGGCGTAAAGTCTTTAAAATTGCACTTTGGTCGGGTGTTGTAACCCAAATTGATGGTGCATCCAAAAAGGGATGTTCAACGGCCGCCGGTGTGTCGCAAATAACAACATCGTAATTTGGTATCAGTTGTGTTAGTTGGTGTTTGATATTGCCTTGTGCCAGCGGGGATAGTGCGTTCAAGTTCAGTAGCGCAGAACCGGAAATAATGTCAATGTCTTGATAGGTAAAAATGATATTTGTTAAAGGGGCTGTTCCTTGCAATACTTGTTCCAAAGATTTAGCATTTTTGTTTTTGACAGGGATGTTTCCCAACCCCAACATGGTGTCAAAAATCAAAACGTGCTTATTTTCTTTGACATATTGTGCAGCCAGCCAAAGCGCAACAAAACTGACCCCGACATGCGGTTGAGCCGCACATAAGTTATAACAAAGAGTTTTGTGTGTTTGTGGTTTTTGCACATTGATAAAGGGCATGGGCAACTCTTAGATTTCAATTTTGCCCTGACGCAACAGATCTTGTGCCGTTTGAATCATACACCTTTGTGCCGTTTGAATTTCAGCATCTGTCGTGTTTTTACGGGCATTCATTTCTTCCACCAATTTAGTCCAAACATTTTGTGGCACATTACGGGAAATAGCCCCAACAACTTCCGGATCCGCATGAATGAGAGCGGTCAAAGCAGTCGTTCTCAATGTATAGCGTAACAAAGTTTGAATTGTTTTGTCTGGCCAATGGGCAATATCCTGAAATCGCATCAATTTGCCCGTGATTTGACGAGCTAAATCGGGATCCGTCGCTGTTAAATTTTGCCAGATTTGAGTCCCTGTATTAGTGTGTGATAGATTGGCCAAAATTTCGGAAGCCTTGTCGGTTCCGCTGGGGATATTCGCGCTGTCCAAAATTAAATGAGCAATCTCAATGGCACGTTGTTCCAATTTATTTGCAGTTTGAGCATTGACATGCCCAATATGGCTTAAATGAATCAAAATTTGTGTTGTTTTATCGGCCGAAATACCGGTCATCACATCCCCCGCCTTTTGCGTTGGCAAATGGTATAAAACATAGGCAATACTTTCTGGCGGATAATCATCCAAACGATTGGACAACAAATCGGTATCCATTTCGGACAATTCTTTCCATAACGCAGGTTGTTCTGGCGGTAAGGTGTTTGTCAAATGTAATGTATTTTGATCCAAAGTATCAGATAAAATTTGACGGACGCGTGCTTGGTTGCCAACCACAGCAGATCCGTTGCGCATGTCGGTTTCCAATTCATTTAATAAACGCCGAGATTCTTGTGGTGGAATGACACCTAAAGTGGTCATTGTTTTAGCCACCAATCGCACTTCTTCATCATCAAAAGCGACCAATGTTTTGCGCACACTTTGTTCGTCCAAAGCCAACAAAATGATGCCGACTTTTTGAACTGGAGTCCAATCCGTTTTGCGCGTATTTATGGGCATGTACAGCCAGTTTTTCATTACGGCAATAGCCCGATTGATATTTTGCGTAATGTACTCGGCAGGATCTGTGCTTGGTTCGTTTTGTTTGGAATAAGCAGAACAATTCCGCCGGCATCCGTAGAACATCAGCAAAAGGAATACAATCAAAATAGCCAAAATAATCATCCAACAAACATTCACAGAAAAATGTCGTTGAGTGGGCTCTGTATATTGAATAAAAGGCATATTTTGAATTTCTACCGTGTCGCCTCTGGTTGAATTAAATCCGACCGCGCTATAAACTAATCTGCGAATTTTTTCCATTTCTTGGGGCGTTCTGGCCTGATACACGCCATCTTTTGTTTCCCCGTCAATCACAACGCTGATGTGTTGTTGTTCAATCAAAGTTTGGATGTTGTTTTCTAATGTCTGTGTGGTGGTAATTGGTTGTTCCGTATTCGGTTGCCATTGTTTGTGGTTTGTGTGCCCGTTTTTCAGGTTCAGCTGAACCCGAACGGATGCACGCACCTTGTTATCACCCACTAACGGCCGCAACAAAGATAAAATAGATTGTTCCGTGTCGTGGGAATATTTGTCCTGTAATTGAATAAAGACTTCATCCGAAGACAATGATTTAGGAATGTTTCTGATTGGATGAAATTGTAACAAAAACAATACCACTCCGCACACAATACAACATAAGATGCAGAGTATAAATATGCCTTTATTAGTGCCGTTTTTCGTTGTCAAGTTACTCCTTACTTTTTATGAAAAACGAAATACTTCATTCACCATAGTAACGATTTGAAATACATGTGTCAATAAAAAGTTTGCGTTTTGAGTGTGTTTTTGATATACTAACGCTATGGAATTGGATGATTTAGACGTTGAAAATAAGGAAGATTTAGTGTCTTTGCCAGTGAGCGAAACCCAAGCAAAGACGCGGCTAGATAAATTTTTGGCCGATAATTTTCCCGAATATTCCCGCAATACATTTATTCGTTTGATTGAAGACCATCAGGTTCAAGAACAAAAAAGCGGTTTGTTTATCCATCATCCGGATTATAAGGTTCGGACCGGTGAGGCGTTTTTGGTGAATATGCCGCAGGCCGAACCCTTAGATGTAAAACCAGAAGAAATGCCACTGGATATCGTCTATGAAGATGAGGATGTGTTGGTTGTGAATAAGCCAGCTGGACTGGTCGTTCATCCCGGCGCAGGGAATTGGGAACATACACTTGTGAATGGCCTTTTGTTTCATTGTAAAGGCAGTTTATCCGGTATTGGCGGTGTGTGTCGCCCAGGCATTGTTCATCGCATAGATAAAGATACATCAGGTTTGTTGGTTGTGGTAAAAAATGATATTGCTTATCATTCATTAGCAGAACAATTTTCGGAACATTCTATTCAACGAACTTATCAAGCATTTGTTTGGGGGCGTGTTGAGCAAGAGCGGGGGATCATAACCGGTAATATCGGCCGGTCTGAAACGAATCGTCAAAAGATGGCTATTGTTACACGAGGCGGCAAACCAGCTGTTACACATTATGAACGATTGGCTGTTTTCGGAAATGGAATTGCTAGCCATGTTCAATGTGTTTTGGAAACGGGGCGTACGCATCAAATTCGGGTACATATGACATCTGTGCGACACCCGTTGATTGGCGATTATACATATGGTCGGGCCCCCAAAAATGCCCCGGATTTTTTGCGTGATTTTCCGCGTCAAGCATTGCATGCCGGATTGTTGGGCTTTGTTCATCCCAGAACAAAAAAACAGATGGTTTTTGAAGTGCCTATGCCCGCGGATATGCAAGAATTATTGAAAAAATTAAAAGCACTTTAATATTCTACAGATTCAAAATATAGGCCTTCTGGCGGTGCAGTTGGACCGCCCTTTGTGCGATCACAGGCCTCAAATGCTTTTTTGAATTTTTCCACCGACCATTTCCCTTCGCCCACCAATTCCAAAGTGCCAACCATGTTGCGCACTTGATGGTGTAAAAAGGATCGTGCGCTTGTATGAAATTCAATAATTTCGCCCTTTTGAACAATCTCAAAAGTATCTAGCGTTTTGACGGGACTTTTGGCTTGACATTCACTAGCACGGAAAGTGGAAAAATCGTGTTTGCCAAGCATTAAATCGGCGGCCTTTTGCATTTTTTGAACATCTAGTTTGGGGCGCACCCACCACACATGCCCTTTGTTGATGGAGGGGGGGTAGGGGGTGTTTTGAATTTTATAAATATAGTGACGTTTTTTGGCGGAAAAGCGAGCGTGAAAATCATCATCCACTTTTTCAATGCTTTTAATGCTGATAGGATAAGGGCGCACTAAAGCATTCAAAGATTCAAACAAACGATAGGTGTTCAATTTTTCCTCGGTTTCAATATGCGCCACCTGAGCAATCGCATGAACGCCGGTATCTGTGCGACCGGATCCCCAAACGGTGACCGGATGACGAAGCGCTGTTTTAAGGGCATCTTCCATCACACCCTGCACAGAAAGTTGCCCCGATTGGCGTTGCCAACCGATAAAAGGTGTTCCATCATATTCAATCACGAATTTATAGCGCATTATCTATCTTGGATCTTCATTGGACGGGGTTGTGAATCTGCTGCTGCCTTTTGTGGGCGACCGTGTCTTGGTATTAAAAGGGATACAATTCTCCAAAAAGTTGGAGAGTCTTCTTTAATTATTTTTTTTTTACCTTCAGCGCTCATTTGCTGAAGAACCAAGGCTGCATTCAATAACTTTGTTCCCTTGGTTAAAATATTTCCATGGATGAATTCTTCACCCGTCATGCGTTTTTTGCCTTCTAATTGAAGGTCGGTAATTTCCAAAGCGCCATTACCACAACCGACAACCAATTTTCCGTCATTTTGCAAGATAACGCCGTGCTCGGATGATTTTGCTTTTTGATCAGATGGCAATACGTTGTAAATTTTCAAACGCAAATAGTGACCTTTATCATTTTCAATGAATGTAAATGCGCCAGGAACGGGCGAAAAAGCGCGAATTTGACATGAGATGATTTTGGGACTTTTGCTCCAATCAATTTGGGCTTCTTGTTTTGTAATCTTGTCAGCGTAAGTAGCCTTGCTTTCGTCTTGTTTTTCACCCTTTGGATTTTCAAGCAGTACTTTCATCAATAAATCTGGTGCCATTTTAGATAAGGCAGTGCACACATCTTGCGTTGTCATAGTGGGTTCAAGCTTAAGGACTTTTTGGGCTAAAATATCCCCCGTATCCATGCCTTCAGCCATGTTCATAATGGTGAGTCCTGTTTCTTTTTCGCCATTTAGGATAGCGCGTTGAATTGGCGATGCACCACGATACTTGGGTAATAATGAAGCGTGCAAGTTTATACATCCCATAGAAGGGGTGTCTAGAATGGGTTTTGTTAGCTTCAAACCATAGGCGCCAACTAAAACTAGATCGGGTTCAAAACTTTGAAATTTCTTAACAGCTTCTGGATCTTTAAAGGTTTCAGGCGTGACGATTTCAAATGGTAAACGATAGTTTTTTTGTAATTCCAACGCTGCTTTGTGCACGGGGGAATAAACCAAGCCCATGCCACGTCCGTTTGGCTTTGGAGCACGGGTATAAATGGCCACCAAATCAAACAGATATTCACCGTTTTCATCTTTTGCTTCCAGCAATCTTTCCAATGCGTACTGCATAAAATAGGGTGTTCCCATTGCAATTAAGCGTCTGTGTGGTTTTAAAGTCATTCTTTCTCGCTTTCACGCTTGCGCCGTTTTTCCAAATGTGTTGTTAGTTTATCACGTTTTAATTTAGAAAGATAGTCTATAAATAAAATTCCGTCAAGATGGTCAATTTCATGTTGAAAAGCAATGGCCAATAACCCCGTTGCGGCGCGCGTTTGCGGTTTTCCGTTTTCATCTAAATAGGCCACCGTTACCGTTTCCCAACGTTCCACATCTGCATACTCGCGGGGCAAGGATAAGCATCCTTCATTGTGTAAAATTTTGTTTTCAGAGTGTTCCACAATTTTCGGATTGACCATTTTAATGGGGTCGGGATCTTCATCTTCCCCGGCGCAATCCACCACAACCAAACGTTTCAAAAGACCAACCTGATTGCCAGCCAAGCCAACACCGTGGCCTGCATACATGGTTTCCAACATGTCTGCCAAAATTTGTTTTATGCCAGCATCCACCGTCGCGACTTCTTCGGCTTTTTGTCGCAATACAGATTCTGGAAATTCATAAATTTTCATTTTTGACATTTTTTT
>JAFPYW010000058.1 GCA_017394405.1 Alphaproteobacteria bacterium | reverse complement strand
CGTTCACAATGTCATCCTTTTATGTGTTCAACCAATTTGTAAATACCGGCGAAAAAGTGGCATGTATATTCCGGTGAATCGCCTGCCGATTTTTGCCAATCTTTCGCCTTCTGCAAAGCGGCATCACACCCCAATTCCATCATATCAAAATCGAACCTGGGATTCTTGGTGTGATGATATTTGGGCATACAGTTGCTTAATTTGCTTTGGTTCACCTTTGGATCTTCGGCAACCTTTTGCCCGCAACACAATAGCCCCCAAGTTTCTATTGATGGCGCATTAAATGCTATCCATATCTTTGGGGCATTGGGTTCGCGTCTGGCATTGTAAGCATCAATTTGTTCAAATGCGGCCTTTACTTTTTTCGGGTCATCATTATCAAACACAATCCAAACCTCAGATTTTTCTGGCAACTCTGGTCCATCACTGACAAAGCGTATTGCCACAACTGCCAAGGTTAATGGATCGGCGGATCCTTTGTACATTGGGATTAACGTGCAATTATATGCAGCACATAATTGTTTAATATATGCCCCTTCGGTTCCGGTGGTGCCGCCTTCACACGCCAGATAAATCACCTTTTTAGGAATTCTGCGACGAAAAGTTACTTCACTATTTCTTCCCATGCTTTTTCATCTCCTAAAAATGGAACCGCACCATATCGCCCGTTGATATAATCTTTTTCAAGATCTTTATCAAACCGCGGATTGATATCGGTCAAAGGATACAAATCACTGGCGCCGTCTTCATCTTTTTCTGTGAACCAAATTTCATCGACACGCCAGATGTCATGACTTAACAACATTGTGTTGTGTAAAGCGGCTATGAATTGCCCACCCATATGGTTATTCAACAAACTCTTTAGCAACACTTTCGTTAAGAACGGATGAAACAATCCATCAAATTCGTCCAACAACAGTAGTTTGCTTCCGGGCATGTTTTTGTATGAATACAACAAGAATCCAAGTTTGAACAACTTTATTGTCCCCGCAGATTCCTTTGACAGTGTGAAAGAAACATCCCCATGCATAGTTGTTAATCTTTGCACTCTTATCGTTCCACGCTCTGCTGTAAACACATAATAATCATCCCCATATTGGCGGATCAAAGCATGCCCAGGCAGTAACCTTGACAAGTCTGGATCTTTTGTGATTTGTTCAGGCGTTGCCGGTGGTAATTCCGTCAAATCAACATCGGTTATTCCTGTATCGGCCTGACGCAGCAACCCTTTTAAGAATTTTTTGAATTGCGGTTCTTTAAACCCGTTGTATATGTACCCAGCCGGCACCTCTGTTTTAGGATCAAAGAATGCAATTCCCCGCAAGAATTCATCAATGTTCACAAAATGTTGATAGCCGGATATCTTGTTATCGATTATCCCATCGCTAAGTATTTTGGACATCAATGTGACATCTTTTGGGCACGTTCTGTTTTTATACCATTCGGTTTGAAACTTCTTCCCATATTCAGCGTTAAGCCCCGTTCTCTTAAAGATCAAATTCCGTTTGGTCTTTTCCGCGAACGATATTTCTTCGCTTAATATTTCCTTGGAATCAAAGGATATTTTATAAATATAATTTACCCCGTTCGATTCAAATTCAATTTCAAACTCTGTCGGCACATCGGATTGTTGCATAAAGGAATTCAAAGCATTCAACTGCAAAACACTGTTCGGATATGCAAACATCGGCACAAAACCTATTGCCCGCAGCAGATTGGTTTTTCCAGATGCATTTGCCCCATACAAAGCCACACCAGACAACACCCGTTTATCCAGGATATGTTCCGGGTGCTGTTGAATGGCGGTCTTTTCCATGGACAATGTGACCTTGTTTTTGAATGATGCGAAATTTGAAACAGAAAAGTTTATTAACATTTGAACACCTCTTCTTTACGATCAAAAATACCATTTTTTGACCAAAAAGTCAAGACAAATGTGAAAAAATCACATTTATTTGTAAAAAATGATAATTTTTGATCGTTTTTCATAATTTTCACCATTTTTGTTGTTCGCTGATCTGTGCCCTGATCAGTATTGTTTGGCAGTGTGCTTTTACTCCTTTACATGACCACCATGCATGAAAAATTTTCATTTGTAAAGTCTTTATTTTCTGCGGATTTTAGCGTTGATACATAATGATACACCATGATACATTTAACCCAAAAAAATGAGAAATTTTTGTATGTAAACAGCTATTGAAACATTTAAATGCACTTTGATATAAATCGATATAAATTGGCACATATAGCCACTTTTTAAACAAAATACTTTTGAAATTCCCCAAAAAAAGAAAAAATACCTCAAAGGGGGTGCGGACACATTCCAATGTGTCCGCACCCTAGGTCCGCACTTAACATATTGAAAACACATTGTTTTTTCTGCGGGGTGCGGACTGCGGACCGTTTTTTTAGTTCTGTGTGTAGCGAGGTGGTG
>JAFPYW010000057.1 GCA_017394405.1 Alphaproteobacteria bacterium | reverse complement strand
CATTAAACACTTGCTCGGGACGGAAAATAATATAACTTTTTTGCCCCTCGTCCTCACATTCATTCTGATACACAAAGCCATCATGCCCTTCACCTTCCAGGTACCGCATCATCCTTTGAAATGCAACTTTTTCCGCCAAAGAATAAAGCCGTTTATCTACCTTTGGTAAAACGGGCAATAAAAAGGCGGGAATATGGTCGGGTATTTCTGTCTTTGTTGGGATGAGGAAAAACGATTCCGCCGAAAGTTCTTTTTTTAAATCACCTTCTGACCGCGTAAACGGATCCAGGAAAATAAAATCTGATACCAACTTTTTATATTTGATCTGTGCTTGACCAACCACAGTACCTTCACACCACTCATTTTTCGTTAGGTATTTAGTTTTAGGCACATACTTGCGCGAAAACCATTGATAATATTGAGCCAAACCATGAAGTGTCAAATCCGGCATTTCCACAGGAGATTTCATTGCCAAATAAACGGGAAATACTCGCAACGGAGGAATGTTGGTTTGCTGTGCTAATTTTTTCACAAGACTGTCAGGAACGTTTTCAGGGTAAAAGTTTGGTTCTTTCATCCCCAATGCCTTGTAAACAAAATGCGCGGCACGCATATTGGCCGCCTTACTTGTTCCAAAATGGGACAGCGGCAAGAAACTTTTTATTTTGTCACAAGGTGTGGCATGAAAAAACATAACTGGATTTTTATCTGCATCCACTAATTTCGTATTTTTTAACTTGATTTTCATCATCCGAACTTTGCCACCCAATTTTTATTCTTTTCACTTTTATGAAAAGTTTAGCCACATTTTGTTAAAAAGTCAAATTCTATAAAAAATCCAGATAGCGTTTTTCCAATTGGGACATTTTTTGTTGCTTTTACAATAATAATCCCTTAGGATATAGGGATAAGACGGAGAAAAATATGGCAGATGACGTCAAAAATATAGACAGCACCATAGATAATATCTGTGTCAAGTTTAGGACACTAGATGGTCAAGAATTTAATGAAAAAATTGCTGTTTTTTTGACACACAACAATTCCACGCTGACATCTGAGGATCAAAAGAAAAAAGATGCTATTGCCAAACTTTATATGCTGTACAAAGACGGACAATTATCTTATACCTTTTCTTCTATTGCCCCAACACTTGATTTAATAACAAAAATAACCAAAGAAGATAGAAAAAAGGGGAAAGAAGGCAGTTATGATCCCACAAATAATACTATTATCGTTGAAAATGCGGGATCAACCGCTTTAACGGCCGCTCTCATTGCCCATGAATTGGAACACGCCCAACAAATGGGCGGTGATATGCATAAAATTTTTACCGGAGAAATCAAAACAAGCGCCCGAGAAAAACTCCAACTGAAGTTTCTGACTGAGGCCCAAGCATACGCATTGGGTTCATATATCTATTTCAAAGTATCTTCTGGCGATACTCATTTCATGGGAACTGGTGATTTTTACCAAAAACATAAAAAAAGTTTTGAACCAATAGAAAAAATTTTGAAAGATAATCCAGATGCCCACTGGAAAGATGTGGAGAGGAAACTGATAAATGCTTGGTTAAATATTTTGTATGAAGGAAAGGCCATGCATTATAGGGATCATTATCTAAAGGGAAATTCTATAGATCCAACGGATAAAAGTTTAACTCATATCCCCGGTTCGTTCCATTTGTCACAAAGTGCATCCCCAGAACAGTTATTATCAAAATTAGCGCGCGCGCCATTGACTCCGATAAAAAAAGAAAAAGAAGGGATGAGAAAACTACTTTTAGGACTGAAACACATAGGAGAAGAAAATACATTTCTCAATCCATCCAGCAGTTTTTATTTTGATAAAAAATCCAGATAGCGTTTTTTCCAATCGGGACGCGTTCCATCCAAACGTTTATGATTCATACTTCCGTATAAATAGCGTGCATCATTCAATTGCTCTACCTTCTTCACTTCTGACAATTTGATATTCCAAACACAGGCCTGATGAACGCTGGATTTCAAATCCAAAATGCGCGCCCATGTCTTTTTAATTTCAGGAAACACTTTTGCAACGCTTTTGCTGGTTTTATCTTGGCGCACATAGCCCTTTAATGCGTCCAAGTGGCCATCCATTTTTTGTAAAAACTGCCTGTATTCTGTTTTTGTTTTGGGCACAATATGACCGCTCAAAATAAATGAATAAGCCATATAATCGGTTAAAAACACTTCATTGTTTGGCTTTTCAAAAGTAATTTTTACCAAATCTTGTTTGCGACCATCAAAATTTTTGCGTTTTTTAGGACTGATAGACGCCCCACATTTTGCCCACGCCCACAGGGGATAGCGCTCGTTTTTGCCGGGCTTGATGTGTTTTTTCATATTTTCCACAATATATTTATACGGCACGCCATATTTTTTCAAATCAATTTTGTCCGCATCCGTGCGCAAAACACCCGTCTTTTTCAACACGGCCAACGCTGCTTTTGTCTGAAATGTTATGAGTTTCATATTTTTAACAATCTATTCGTATTGCTCAGTTGTATATTGAATTAACATATTATTGCTAGGCGCTTTTCCTTTCGGTCCAATTTCAAAATTTGGATTATCCATATTACCGCTTTTATAAAGATTACCCAATTTATCATAGGAATCAACCTTTTCAAACTCTTCCGGTGTTAAAATGGCTGTCACAAAATGATTTTTCATGCGTGGCATATCAACAAAATCACCCACTTCTGCAGATCCGAGATCCTTAAATTTCGTTTGCCGTTCTTCCACATAACCGGCTCCATAAGTCACATTTTCTTCTTTATACCCTGGATCAAAAATATGCATTCCATCAGACATTTCTACGGCAATCAATTGATGACCACTGATAACTTTATCGGGGTCTTCACTTTGTTTTGCCGCATTCCAACTGTTGTAATCTGCGGTTAAAACAACAGAACAATTCAGGCCCGCCTTTTTTGCCAAAGCACAAAACAATTTGGCCGTTCCCGTGCATCCAATGGTTCCACGCCCTACCTTTTTGTCTATCAAGCCATCTGCATCATTTGGATTAACGGGGCCATCATAACCAACAATTTCCCGCATCGTTTTATTCATAATATCCTCGGCGGACAAAGAAAAACTAAATTGCAATTCAAATGCTTCAATTTCCTCTGGCGTCGCATTCGGCATATATAATTGCACAAATTTACTTACGAATTCCTTGCGCGAGCGTTCAAACCTTGCAGCGTCGCCATTTTTCTCGCAATCCATCAACTCATCCATCTGCGCAAGAATCTGGACGATTTTTTCCATTTTCTCTTCATCCGGCATTCCATTGTTGCTAGCTTTTCTTAAAACTTCTTTCAACATGCTACTTTATCCTCTTCTTTACGATCAATCTAAGGTCAGTGTATCAAATTTTTACATACGATGCAATATAAATTTGAGTTTGCAAATTCAAGTACTTTTTAACGATTAAAGGTATCTCAAGATTTTTCGCTTGACAATAAAAACATAAAAGAATATGTTGAAAAGCGTTGTTCAACAACAGGGCATTTTGCCCTAACAAAATGAAAGGAAAATAAAATGAAAAAAGTAATTATGATGGCTGTGGCAGTTGCCGCTATGTTATCTTTGTCCGCTTGTATGGGTGTCCGTGGTTATCACGGTGGCCAACGCGTTTGCGAAAACGAAGCGTTCTTGGGCATTTCTATCATTGAAATCGTGTCCCCTTGCAAATAAGTGAAAGAAAAAGGAGTATAACATGAAGAAAGTAATTATGATGGCTGTGGCTGTTGCCGCTATGTTGTCTTTGTCCGCTTGTATGGGTGTCCGTGGTTACCATGGCAACCAACGCGTTTGCGAAAACCAAGCGTTCTTGGGCATTTCCATTATTGAAATCGTGTCCCCATGCAAATAAGCGAGGACGCTTAAATTTCAGGGCCTGTCTTCCGACGGGCCTTTTTTTTGTTGCAAAAAACTTTTTTTTGTTTATGATGAGGGTATGAAAAATTACAAAAACATTTTGATTTTGAAACACGGCTCTTTGGGTGATTTTATCGGCCTAACTGGCAGATTTGCTTCGATTCGCCATACATGGCCAAAAGCGCACATCACACTGGTTACAACAAAGCCGTATTTGGAATTGACAAAACGGATGGGCTATTTTGATGACTACATCATTGATAACCGAACCAAAAATCCGATAGATTATATTAAAATGATGTGTTTGCTCGGCAGCGGGAAATATGATTTGATTATTGATTTGCAACGCCAACGGCGCACCATTAAGCGTTATTATCGGCTGGGTCGTCTGTGGTCTAAAAACGGATTCAGATGGGCTTTTGTAATGCCTGATGGTCTCACGTTTCAATATACACCTCCCAAACATCGTTTATGTTGGGGCAAATGCCAAGAATCATTTTTGAAATGTCCGCAAGAAAAAAATAATGTCGATTTTTGCAAAGCAAATCCGAAAGTTTTAGCACAATTACCCAAAAAGTTTGTGTTATTGATTCCCGGTTGTTCAGCAAATAGCCCGCACAAACGTTGGCCGGCCACATCCTATGCCGAATTAGCAAAACGATTAGGCAAGAAAGGTATTACAACCGTTGTATTAGGCACAAAAATTGAAGCGGAAATTGCCAAAACTATATGCTCTTACACGAGTACCGCTATTGACTTTTGCGGCAAATCATCTTTCTTTGATATTCCCGGCATCGTAAAAAAATCAATGGCTTCTATTGGCAATGATACCGGACCACAACACATGGCGGAAGTTACCGGAGTGCCCTGTGTCAGTTTGTTCCCGACTGCTCATGGAAAAGCCGCCATCCAAAGCCCGACCGTTCGCAATTTCATCAGCGACAATATCGCCGATATTCCTGTAGAAGATGTGGAAAAAGCGCTTCAATCTTTGTGGCATAAGGCATGAAAAGTATGACCACCTAAAACTTCTGATTCCCCTTCCCGTGTGAATAAAAATTCCTGAGTAAAGGATTGCAACCACACAACACCATCTGGCTGGAAAAACGTCCAAATATCTATAGTTGGGCACACAGATCTTAAATCCTCCTCTGCATTTCCGATTTCTTCTAATGTCGGAATATGAGCATTTTGGCGCTCACAAAACAATTGAGCTTGTTTCAAATCATAGCCATCGCTGACCGAACACAACCATGCAGATGTTTTTTCCCTTGCACAAACGCCAGCCCCATTCGGAATCAACCGCAACGGATAACACCATTTTCCATCTCCACAATCGGCATTTGTTTCACAAAAATCATTTTTTCCAAACCGAGCACATCCGCCTTCATCCACAAAACCGCCACACATCAGACACATTTCGGCATCTGTAATATCCGACAAATCGGGACATTTCATTGTTTTGAATGTCACCCCGTCCGGCACAGCATAACGTTGAGTAACACAGGGAGCCATTTTATCCAAATCTGATAAACGCACGGGTTCTGGCGTTCCGCATACATAACAATTTCCGACAATATCTTTTAGGGGACGAACTTCCGGACAATCCGCCTTGCCAACACGCACATCGGGGACTTCTTGTTCTTCTTCGTTTTCCACCTTTACCAGACATTGCCACGCAGGAACTAATCCTTCTGACACATACGCCGCCTGACGATTGGCACAAAAAGTACAATTTTCCTTATATCCCACAGGGATCTCATTCACATCCTGACACGAAAAGCACTTACCATTTCTGTAAAAATCACAGGTTTGAATACGCTTTTGCCATCCATAATAGGCCCCAACGCCGATTAAAACGCCCGTAATTAAAATTGCAAATTTTCCCCATTTCATGTGCGGTTCCTTTTTCGTATTAAGGCAACCCCCAAATCAAATGCCTTTGCTCGCAAGGTATCATCCTCTATGCCATCCACTTTTTTTAATAAATCTTGCACCTCATCGTCCCCCAAGGGCCACTCCACCTCTTCCGGCTCCGGCTCTGGTAATCGAACAGCACCTTGCACAATACGAATTTCGGAAATTGCAGGGTACCCGAAATATGTGTTGATCCGTTCAATAACCCGATTTTTTTGATGTTCAAATAATAATGCAAAAGGCCCACCCGCTGTCCGCACATGCAACGCTCCATTAGATCGTTGTTTCATTGGAAAAGTTAAACGAACAGGCAATACTCCCTGAGCCAATTCCGCTCCGATGATGTCTGTCCAATTTGTGATTAAATCAATACCAACAAAACCTCGTTCCCCCATAACATCCTTTGTTATGGTTGCAACTTCCTTGGTCAATTCGGCCAAGCCCTCATATTTACGGGATCTGGGTTCAACTTTAAAATTTTCGCTCATCCTTATATCTCTCCAAAAAAGATTGATAAAAGGCCTCAAAGCGATTTTCCTCAATCGCTTGGCGAATTTGTTTCATCAGGTTTTCATAAAAATGGATGTTATGCCATGTGAGCAGCATTGCCCCCAAGATTTCACCTGCCATAAACAAGTGGTGGATATAACCACGCGTATAATTTTGACAAGCCGGACAGGTACATTCCGCATCCAATGGGCTGTGGTCATCCGTGTGACAGGCGTTGTGCATATTCAACACGCCGTGACTTGTAAAAGCCTGCCCCGTTCTGCCCGACCGAGATGGCATCACACAATCAAACATATCCACACCACGTGCCACCGCGCCAACAATATCGCTTGGGCGACCAACCCCCATTAAATAACGCGGCTTATCGTCTGGTAAAGCACAGGCGGTGTAATCCAACACCTTAAACATTTCCTCTTGACCTTCGCCAACGGCCAATCCGCCGATGGCATATCCGTCAAATCCGATTTCTGTCAAGGCTTTGACAGATTCTTCACGCAAGTCTTGATACGTACCGCCTTGCACAATACCAAACAAACCATATCCCTGACGATCCTTAAATGCCTCTTTGGAACGTTTTGCCCAACGCATGGAAAGGCGCATAGATTCCGCCACTTTCTTGTGCGGGGCCGGCAATTCCACACACTCATCAAATGCCATTGTGATATCTGAATCTAATAGGTGTTGAATTTCCATGGATCGTTCAGGCGACAGGAAAAACTTTTCACCCGACAAATGGGATTGAAAAGTCACACCCTCTTCTGTAATCTTGCGCAATCCCGACAAACTCATCACTTGAAAACCACCGCTGTCTGTCAAAATGGGTTTTGGCCAATTCATAAACTTGTGAAGTCCACCAAAGGCGGCTACACGCTCTGCGGTCGGACGCAACATCAGGTGATAGGTATTACCCAGCAAAATTTCTGCCCCAGTTGAAGCCACCGCTTCAGGCGTCATAGCTTTGACCGTTCCCACGGTACCAACAGGCATAAAAGCAGGCGTATTCACATCCCCGTGGGCTGTTTTCAAAACGCCCCGTCTGGCCTTTCCTTCTGTATGTAACACTTTGTATTTCAACATGTTTTTATTATACCCAACCTTGTTTCAAAAAGCAATTTTTATTTGTGATCACTTAACCATCTGTCCAAAATAATACGCGCACTTTCGGCATCCAAAATTTCCTTACGTTTATCGGGACGCATAAATAATGTTTCTTTCAGGTAACTTTCTGCGGCAGTGGAAGTTTTCCGTTCGTCCTGCCAATAAATCGGCAGATGATATTTTTCTTCCAATCGGGCGGCAAATAACCTGGCACTGGCAGCGGTATCCCCTTCCGTTCCATCCGGTTGTAAAGGAAGCCCCACCACGAAAGCGGCAATGTTTTTGGCCCCGACAATATCATCTAATTCCTTCAATTTATGGATAATTTTGAAAGATCTGGCCAAGCGTTCTTTTTCGCCAGCCAAAGCCAAACCAATGCGTTTTTCGCCATAATCTATACCCAAAAAATTTTTTTCCATAAAAAGTCCTTGCACTTATTACCAATTTTGCGTACAATCTACACGAACATTATTTTAACAAGAAAGGAGCCAAAATGCAAGGAAAAAAGATACTTATTGCCTGTGACCATGGCGGCTTCACTTTGAAACAAACATTAAAGACATATTTGCAAAAAAAAGGCTATGACGTATTGGATTGCGGGACAAAATCAACCGATTCGGTGAATTATCCCGACTATGCAAAACGGTTGGTCAAAGCACTCAAAGAAAAAAAAGCAGATCGTGGTATTTTGATTTGCACTTCAGGAATTGGGATGAGCATGGCGGCCAATCGTTATCCATTTGTTCGGGCGGCGTTGGTTTTTAATGCCGAAATGGCGCACATGTCCAGATCTCATAACGATGCTAATGTGTTGGTGTTTGGTGCAAAATTTATCAAACCGAACATTGCTAAAAAATGTGTGGATGAATTTTTAACAACAGCGTTTGAAGGTGGTCGTCATACCTGCCGAATCAAAGCGCTTGGAAGGATGGGTAAATGAATACTTTTTTTGATGCCTCATTAAAACAGGCAGATCCGGAAATTTCAAATTTAATTGACCAAGAATTGACACGCCAACAAGATCATATTGAATTGATCGCGTCCGAAAATATTGTATCCAAAGCTGTCTTACACGCAATGGGATCTGTACTTACCAACAAATATGCGGAAGGTTACCCCGGCAAACGTTATTATCACGGATGTGAATTTGCAGACGGCGTGGAAACATTGGCACAAGAAAGATTAAAAAAATTGTTTGGAGCCGCCTTTGTGAATGTCCAACCCCACTCGGGTTCCCAAGCCAACGCAGCCGT
>JAFPYW010000056.1 GCA_017394405.1 Alphaproteobacteria bacterium | reverse complement strand
TTGATCGTGGTTATTTGTCCCCTTATTTTGTGACAAATGCTGAAAAGATGATTGCGGAATTGGATAATCCCTATATTTTGATCAACGAATCCAAGTTAAACAATTTGCAAGCTTTATTGCCGGTGTTGGAAGCCGTTGTACAATCCGGTCGTCCACTTTTGATTATCGCCGAAGATATTGAAGGTGAAGCATTGGCTACGTTGGTTGTGAATAAATTACGCGGCGGATTAAAGGTCGCCGCTGTGAAAGCCCCTGGTTTTGGTGATCGTCGTAAAGCGATGTTGGAAGATATTGCTATTTTGACACATGGTCAAGTGATCTCTGCCGATTTAGGTATGAAATTGGAAGATGTGCGTTTGGAAATGTTGGGTACAGCAAAAACTGTTACGATTACCAAAGATGATACAACCATTGTAGATGGTGCGGGGGATAAGAAAGATATTCAAGCCCGTTGTGCTCAAATTCGCTCTCAAATTGAAGCGGCCTCCAGCGATTATGATCGTGAAAAATTGGAAGAACGTTTGGGCAAACTCTCCGGTGGTGTCGCCGTGATTAAAGTGGGCGGTGCTTCCGAAGTGGAGGTGAAGGAGAAAAAAGATCGTGTGGATGATGCTTTGCATGCGACTCGCGCTGCAGTGAAGGAAGGTGTTGTACCGGGTGGCGGTGTGGCTTTGTTGTATGCCACAAAGGCGTTGGATTCTTTGAAGCCCGCAAACGATGAACAACGTGCTGGTATTGATATTATTCGTAAAACGTTGCAAGCGCCTGTGCGTCAAATCGCTGCTAATGCGGCCGTTGATGGTGCGGTAATTGTTGGTAAGTTGTTGGAAGAATACAAAACAACACATGGTTATGATGCGCGCAAAGGCGAATATGCCGATATGTTGAAAGCCGGTATTATTGATCCGACCAAAGTAGTGCGTATTGCTTTGGAAGGCGCCAGTTCTGTGGGTGGCTTATTGCTGACAACAGAAGCAATGGTAGCCGACAAACCGGAAGAAAAATGCGGTTGCAACCATGGCGGTGATATGGGCGGCATGCCCGGTGGCATGGGTGGCATGTATTAAACATAAAAAGAAAACCCTCAACAAAGCGGTGCCTATGTGGTGCCGCTTTTTTTTATTGACTCTATTCGGGTGGTTTATTATAATGCAGGTAAGGCAGGGTGGTGTCTGCCCCGAGGATTAGTACCCTCACACATAGTTGTAGATGCACTTTCTACGGAAAAACTTAGCCTTCTAGTTTAAGACTGGAAGGCGGTTGAATAAGCCGTTTTCGGTCAATAGACCGCACTATTCTATGTGATAGGTACTAACTTCCAGTCGCCTGAAGCACCACAGGCGATATTTTTTTGGGGTAAGTATGGAATGAAAATATTTAATGGAGAAGGGATTGGTCCGTTAAAAATTAATTACAAAAATAAATGTGATGGTGTTTTTTTGCTAAAAAAAATACCAAACAGAGCAATCAAGGCTGTGTTTTTTGATCCACAATACAGGGGAGTATTGGACAAATTAAAGTATGGAAACGAGGGAAAATTGCGCGGAAAATTGAGAAGTGCACTGCCTCAAATGGATGAAATAATAATACATAAATTTTTATTGGAAATTAACCGTGTTTTAGTTCCGTCTGGATATTTGTTCTTGTGGGTTGATAAGTTTCATTTAGTAGAGGGGATACAAAAATGGTTTAAAAATATTCCCTCACTATCCGCAGTTGACATGATTACATGGAATAAATTAAGAATAGGTATGGGATATAGAACACGTCGAAAAAGCGAATATTGTATTGTCATACAAAAACGCCCCCAAATAGCGAAAAATACTTGGAAACGACACGATATACCAGATGTTTGGGAAGAACGGGTGGTTAAAAATCATACTCACGCGAAACCAATAGAACTACAAAAAAATCTTATTTTAGCGGTAACAGAGGAAAATGATTTCGTGGTAGATCCAGCGGCAGGAGGATATTCTGTTTTAAGGGCAACACAGGATACAAAACGTAATTTTATAGGTGGAGACATAGAATATGGAGAGGATATCGTATGAAAATATCAGACGCAAAAGGCCGACAGGATGAAAATAGTGGATATGTTCGAGTGTTGGGAAATTTCTCCTTGGGACAATTAATTTCAAAAATTCAGGCAACAGTTATTTCAAATGGGTCAGAACTTGAACGTATTATTTTATCCAAAACAAATAATATTGATAATTTGGAAAAATTTATTAATAACGTTGTCGAGGGACAACAGCCAAATGGAGTATATGTGTGTCAGAAAAAAATTTTAAAGAAAAGTAGGTATTCCATTGAAAAAATTGATCCTGACCTTTTGATATTTATTGTGCAACAGAAAAGAATATGTAAGATTATAGAATTAAAAGATGGTGATAATTTTGATACTAAAAAATCAATGGCAGAAAGAGAACACCTTGAGGAATTTACCTTAAAATTTGGATCTCAAATTCCATTTGTAGCCGAGTATTATATTTGTTGTTTTAATCAGACAGATAAGGGTAAAATAAAAGAGGGATTTAAAAATCAATTTGAGATGAAAAATATTCTAACGGGCAAAGAATTGTGTTGTATTTTAAATCTTAATTATCAACAGATTGTTCGACAAAGAAATTTAGATACACAAGATAATGTAAATTATTTTATAGACGAATTATTAAAAATATCAGAAATAAGGAATCTTATTATAAAAAAAATCAATTAAGATAACTGCCTATTTCAAATACAATTATGAATTTTCGACTCTAGCATTATAACGTGTTCCAAGGTGTAATTGCGGCATTTTACCACTACCAGTCGTATGTATTAAACATAAAAAGAAAACCCTCAACAAAGCGGTGCCTATGTGGTGCCGCTTTTTTTGTTGACTGTTTGATAAAAATATGATACGACATAACAATGTTGAGAAAGGGGAAATCATGAAAATATTCAGAATCATTATTACTGTTTTGTTGTTTGTGTGCGTTGGCATTGGTGTGTGGTATTTTTGGAAAACGCGCGATGATGAAGTGTTTGAAACGCACGAGGAAGCACAGATTGCTGTCAGTAAAGATTTGTGGGATGAGACTCGGGATATTTTATATGATCATGCAAAATTGACCCAAAAAATTAAAAAAGGTGTTGAACGTAATCCAAATGCCGTTGAAAATATGTTGGCTTTGAATTTATTGGAAGGTATGTTGACCCGCGATTTACATCAACTCCGTTTGAAATATCTGGCGGAAATGGATGTGGTGGATGAAGTGTTTTTATCCGAGGATGAACATAACAAAGTTTTAAGAGTAGAGGACACAGCAGAAGATGATGAAGAATATCTTCAAGCATCACAATCCGTTGTTGTGCCGGCTGACGAGTGGGAACAATTGACACAAGAATATGCCGATTGGAATGGTTTCTTGTCGGCGATGAGTGAAACATTGACCAGGTCCGAGGATGAGATTACCTTCTCTCCAGAAGATGTCGGTTTGCTAACGGAACGTCATGATGATTTGCAGGCATCGTGGGATTCTTTTATGGAAGAATATCTTTCTTTGGCCTATGAACATGCAGATGAACCTGATTCAGAAGTGGAAGATGAGTTTGTGCCCGAAGATGAGACAGAAGATGAATCCGAGTATATGATGGAAGAATCCGACTCGGAAGAAGAATTTGAATCCGTGGATGAAGACTAATCTGCTTTTTGTTTTGTGATGTCTAGCAGGGAACAATCCGGTTGAACAGGTTGGTGTATATCCGGTGTCGTTTTATCAAATAAGTTGTGAGTTGCACGGACAATTTTTGCCATTCCGGCATAATCAAATTGCTCTAATGTTTCCGTTAAACATTGAAATTGAAAGCCAATATATTCCTTGATATCTGTGGGTCTGATTGTGTATTCCTTTTTCATTTTTTGTTGTCCTCTTATACAATTTTTAGTAATATATAAGATATAATATATCGCGCATTTGGTGTATCTGTCAAGAGGAAAGTCAAAAAAACTTGCTTTTTTGTTTTGAAATGAATAAAATAATTATATTCGTTCAATTTAGAGAAAGGATTTGTTATGGCTATTAGTATTAATAAAGTGATTTTAGTGGGCAATTTGGGACGTGATCCGGAAGTTCGTCACACAACAACAGGGGGAAAAATCGTGCATTTATCTGTGGCGACCTCTGATTCTTGGAAAGATAAAAACGGGGAACGTCAGGAAAAGACAGAATGGCATCGCGTTGTTGTATTTAACAGCAATTTGGCTGATTTTGCGGAAAAGAATTTGCATAAAGGATCCAAGGTTTATGTGGAAGGTTCTTTGCAAACACGTAAATTCCAAGATGCCAGCGGTCAAGATAAATTTTCAACAGAAATCGTGTTAGGATCCTATCGTGGCGAATTGGTTGTTTTGGATGGTCGCGGTGGTGATGCTGCAGCTGTTGAGGGTGGCGATGCGGGTGAAGAAGCGACAGCTGATGCTGGTTGGGATTCTGCTCCGACAGGTGGAGCCGAAGGATTTAACGACGAAATTCCGTTTTAATCTCTGTTGTTTTTTGTTGATTTTGAGACAATTTAATTTTGTCGGCTAAAACTTGACAAAAGATCTATTTTATGTTATACTCTTTCCTATTCAACCGAAAAGGAATGAGATGAGAGGAATTCGTGGTGCGAATGGTCAGTTTTTTCGTGATTTAGTGGCACAGGGTGTAAAGCCGGAAGTTGTGCCACGGGAGTCGGTTTTGTGTGCTTGGGATTTATCAAGATATTTTCATCACAAGATAAATCGTGTTCTAAAGGCCTTAAAAAAACTGTATTCAAGTACGGCAACATATGACCAGAATGGACAATCAAAAAAATTAGTCGTTTTTTGTAAGCCCAACCATACGCGGTGTTTTTTGGCGGTACCAAATGATCCCGAAGCAAAAGCCGCCTTTAAACAAGAAATTATGCAAAATCGTTCATGGCGTCCTCGCTCAGAATATTTAACCCAAAAACAACTTCAAATAAAGGGACTTGGCGAAGATGCAGTAAGGGCTGTGTTGAGGAAATTGTACGAAACAAAAGCAACCTATGAAAAAGATGGTGTTTCTCATTTGGTTGTGGAATGTTATGCCTCGGGGCCTCGCAAAACGGTATTGGGTTTGGACAACACGATTGAAGCGCGTGCTTTGTTTGCTCGGCATTTGATTGAGTATAAAAAAGAACGTCGGGCATTGCATCGTCAAAAAGTGTGTGAGGGTCGCGGATTAAAAGAAACATTGGAAGAATCTTTGGTTGGTCACACTAATTTAACGATGGATGATGTTAGGAATTTAGGACATGGTTTTTACAATCGTGTATCCGCTGTGCGTCGGCAAATGAGAAAGTGGAACAAGGCGGGGCATTCTTTCCGTCGAGTAATGAGTTGGACAATTCCCGGAAATCGCGGAGAATGCAAGGTGCCTTGGGTGCAGTTTTGTGCATGGAATCGCGAAGTAAGAATACTTCAAGGCATTATTTTGTTGGCCGAATATTGCAAATCTAATGATTTGGATTTTCAAACAGAATTCGCGAAAGATACAAGACGGATAAAGGAAAATAGAGGAAGATAAGGAAAACAAATGAAAAAGACAGAAACATTAGCAACAAGATTACAAAAAAATACAATTTTAACAGGCGAGGAATTAAAGGTTCGCCCGGATGTTGTTTTGTTGGCGCAACAGGTTGCAAAAAAACAGAAAGCATATGAGAAAGTCGGCGTGACATATGAGATGTTGCGGACGTTTTTGTTGGAGCCGAAGTTAGACGCATCAGTTCTTGATCAGGATGTTTTGGAACGTGTGGCGACTTTGTTTTCCCCAGAGGTTGTGAAAAAAGAAATTCGGAGTCGTTGGTGCAAAGATGATAAAAACAGACGTACTTTTGTCACCGCTGATTCTGTGGAAAAAAATTTGGGCTCTATTTATCTAATGCCTGGTTTATACGAAATGGAATCAAACAGGTTTGAGGAAAAAGTTTTGAACAATATAGATGCTTTTACAACAGCTGATGACGTAAATACAAAATGGTACACCCTTTGTGGTGAACTTGAATTTGAACGTGTCGATTATGAAAGTGATTTTTGGACAAAGGACGAACTTCTTTGGGTTGAATTTGTACGATCAGCCGGAGCCAAGGACTTGGATAAAAAACGTTTTTTACAACGTTTTGCTCCTCAAACATGGAAAAGGTTGGAGGAACATCAACAATATATTGATTTTGTAAAAAATATGCCGATTTGCTTGGCTCGGGAAGATTTAATGAAGTGGCGTGCAGATGTTCATGCGGTGGAAAAACATCTTATGACCATGGAAATGAGCAAAAAGGGGCAGGATATTTATGGTGCAACCTTTGAGGAAACGAGAAATGAGTGGGAGAACTCAGAAACGGTGCCTGTAATACCTTACAAAAAGACCCAAAATACTTATTAAATCGTATTCTTAAACACCCCTTTTTTTCGGGGTGTTTATTTTTTCTAAAAAAAATCACTTTTTTTATGTTTTTTTCTTGCTTTTCGTATCGGAAAATGCTAGGTTAAACCTATAATAAATTTACAGGTGAAATGAGGTAAAAAATGACCGAAGAAATGAAGAACGAAACAGCCCTTTCCAGCGGCGTTGTTGTGAACGATATTATGCAAACAGCCATTGAAGAAGAAATGCGCAAATCTTACCTTGATTACGCGATGAGCGTGATTGTGGCGCGTGCTTTGCCAGATGTGCGTGATGGCTTAAAGCCCGTGCATCGCCGTATTTTGTTCAGTATGTATGAAAATGGCTATGATTACAACAAACCTTTCAGAAAATCCGCCCGTATCGTCGGTGATGTTATGGGTAAATATCACCCGCATGGTGATAGCTCGATTTACGAAGCCATGGTGCGTATGGCGCAAGATTTTTCAATGCGTGTGCCGCTGATCAGCCCGCAGGGTAACTTTGGTTCTATGGATGGTGATAAAGCCGCTGCTATGCGTTATACCGAGGCACGTTTGGCTCAATCTGCACACTGGTTATTGGAAGATATTGACCGCGACACGGTGGATTTTATGCCCAACTATGATGAATCTTGCCAAGAACCAGTTGTTTTGCCAGCCAGATTCCCGAACATTTTGGTGAACGGGTCGGGCGGTATCGCCGTTGGTATGGCCACAAATATGCCGCCGCACAATATGGCGGAAGTATTGTCAGCCTGTATTGCCACAATTGACAATCCGGAAATTACGATTGATGAACTCATTGGTTATGTACCTGCCCCCGATTTTCCAACTGGTGGCGTGATTTTGGGGCGCGGTGGCGCTCGTTCTGCTTATGAAACAGGGCGTGGATCCGTTATTATTCGTGGACGTTGTTCCATTGAAGAAATCAAGAAAGATAAAACCGCGATTGTTGTGACAGAGATTCCATATCAGGTCAACAAGGCCGAAATGATTATGAAGATTGCCCAACTGGTGAAGGACAAAGTTATTGATGGTATTTCGGATTTGCGTGATGAATCCGATCGTCAAGGTGTGCGTGTTGTGATTGAATTGAAAAAAGACGCATTTCCAGATGTGATTTTGAATCAGTTGTATAAATACACACCATTGCAATCCAGCTTTGGTATGAATATGTTGGCCTTGAATAATGGTCGCCCAGAATTGATGAATCTGAAACAAATTATTTCTGCGTTCTTGGATTTCCGCGAAGAAGTGGTACGTCGTCGGACCGCCTTTGATTTGAATAAAGCCCGTGATCGCGCGCATGTGTTAGTTGGTTTGGCCATTGCTGTGGCGAATTTGGACAAAGTGGTGGAAATGATTAAAACTGCGCCAGATCCGAATGTGGCAAAAGATCAATTGATGGCTGAACGTTGGGCCGCGAAAGATGTGGAGGCCTTGATTCAACTGATTGACGAACCGGATCGCAAAGTTGAAAACGGCATTTATATGATGTCTGAAGCCCAAGCCAAAGCGATTTTGGAATTGAAACTCAGCCGTTTGACCGGTTTGGAACGCGATAAAATTCATGCCGAGGTGGGTGAATTGGCCGCTTTGATCAAGGGCTATTTGGAAACATTGTCCAGCCGTGAAAAGATTTTGGCGATTATCCGCGAAGAATTGGAAGCTGTGAAAGCTCAATTCCCAGAGGGGCGTCGCACAACCATTGAAGACGCCGAATTTGAACAAGATATGGAAGACTTGATTCCACGCGAACAAATGGTGGTGACAACCACGAATACAGGTTACATCAAACGCGTGAACTTGAACACCTATCGGGCACAACATCGTGGTGGCAAAGGTCGTGCTGGTATGAGCACGCGTGATGAAGATACGGTGACAAATTTGTTTGTGGCCTGCACACACAGCCCGCTTTTGTTCTTCTCGACCCGCGGTATTGTGTATAAGATGAAGACCTATCGTTTGCCAGAGGGTAGTCCGCAAAGTTTAGGTAAAGCTTTGATCAATTTGTTGCCATTACAACAAGGCGAAACGATTTCCACAATTATGATTTTGCCCGAAACAGAGGAGGAATGCGAAAAGCTGACCGTTATGTTTGCAACCAGCAAAGGGACGGTGCGCCGCAACAAATTGTCCGATTTCTGGCGCGTGAATCAAAATGGTAAGATTGCCATGAAGTTGGATGAAGGCGACAAATTGGTGGGTGTTGCGATTTGCGATGATAACCAAGATATTTTACTTTCCGCCAAGAATGGTAAATGCGTGCGTTTCCCGGTGGAAGATGTGCGTGTGTTTGCCTCCCGCGCCTCAACCGGTGTGCGTGGTATGAAGTTGGCCAAAGGCGATGAAGTGATGTCGATGTCCGTGTTGAAACACGCCAAAGCTGAAATTGACAAACGGGATGCTTACTTGAAAGAAGCGGCTGCCCGTCGTCGGGCGGCAGGATTAGCCACCGAAGATGATGTGGTTGAAACCGAGTCCACAACCAACACAATTTTGACACCAGAAGAAATTGAAAAGATGGCGGCGGACGAAGAATTCGTGTTGACATTGACTTCTGCCGGTTATGGAAAGCGCACCAGTGCCTATGAATATCGTATTACATCTCGTGGCACACAAGGTGTGACAAACATCAAGACAGATGAAGGCAAACGCGCCGCGGATGTCGTGGCTTCTATGCCAGTAAAATCAGGCGATCACTTGATGTTAGTAACGGATGGTGGACAACTGATTCGGACCCGTGTGGATGATATCAGCATAGCGGGACGTGCCACAATGGGTGTGATTGTGTTCCGCTTGGGTAAAGATGAAAAAGTGGTGTCTGCTACCTGTGTAGCCGATATGGGTGACGAAGAAGAGGGGGCTGAAGAATCTGTGGAAAGCACAGAAGCCACCGAAACGTCAGTTGAAAATATCCCGGCGGAAAATGTTGCTGAAACAGAAGAAAAGGAGAATGCATGACAAAGCTCGAAAACGGATGGCGTGCCGATGTGGATTTAATCGGTAGTTTTGATAGTCAAGGAAAAATGGTATATACCAAAAGGCCCGTGTTTCGTATTGAAAGAAAAAGTGAGGAAGATGCCGCTGAATTTGCTAAATTTTTGCGGGATGGTAATATTGATGCATTGTACAGAAAACAAAAATACGGACCAAATGCCTATGCTTGGTTTGTTGAGGTAACCAATCCGGAAAGTATGGAACGTTTGAGGAAAAGCGCAAAAGAATCCGGTGTTCCTTTCGCTGATGATTGTTTTGATCGCCTGTTTCCCCAAAATCGTGACGATTGGGATCGTGTGGAGGTTTGGAGTTCGCGTCTGGGTAAATCGATTCCTAGTTTGCGTATAAACCTTGAAAAAATGACGCTGGCAGATTGGGCTTTATTAAAAGAAGAATTGGCTACGATTGGGGTTATCTATGAGGAGCGTGTGGCAACATTGACTAGTGGTCGCGTCAAGAAAGGGGATAAAACAATACGAGTTAAAGGTGCTGCAAATATTGAGAAGTTGTCTTTATTCTTTGGAGATCGTGTTGATCCGAAGAAAGATTGGCGCAATTTGAACAATTGGGATGATAAAGAGTTTTATGTGAATGGTTTTATTCCAGAAATGGGCAAATGCTTGAACCTAGAAGGTAAATCATTGGAAGAAGTTAATCATATCAAAGCGGTGTTATCTGATTTGGGTATTGATTATGGTATTCGTCCTGCCTCAAAGGCCACAAAGCGTATTGCAGAAGGTGATAAGTATTTGCGGGTAAGTCGTGCGGAGGATGTGAGAAAACTGACGGGATTTACTTCTGCATGGACGCGCGAAACAACCCCATCTCGGGCGTATGATAAGACTTTAGCAGGAGGTAGATAATATGTGTCCTTGTCCATTTTGTACAGGTGTTTTATTGTTGTTATGTCCGTTATTGTTGTTCAAAAAAACGCGGACATGGTTAAAGAATAAAATCAAACGGCATCACAAATCATGTGAAACATGCCAACATGCTGAACATGAGCATTGTAAGGCCGAGCATATTAAATGTACCTGTGAAAAATGCAAAAAGAAAAATAAACAGAAACGGGGGAAAAGAAAATGAAAAAACTGATTGCATTAATTTTAACATTATTAATTTCAACGAAAGGATATACAATGGACAAAGAAAATACACTTTATTTAGATTTGGATTATGGCCGTGTCGTGATTGAAATGTTCCCGGATGTGGCGCCCAAACATGTGGCCAGAATCAAAGAATTGACACGCAAAGGTTTCTATGATGGAATCAAATTTCACCGCGTGATTTCCGGTTTTATGGCACAAACGGGTGATCCGACGGGAACCGGTATGGGTGGTTCCGGACAAAAATTACCAGCAGAGTTTAATGAAAAACATCATGGTCGCGGAACGGTTTCTATGGCACGCGCTATGGATCCGAACAGCGCAGACAGCCAATTTTTTATCTGCTTTGAAGACGCCGGTTTCTTGGATGGCCAATATACCGTTTGGGGGCAAGTGACATCCGGTATGGAATATGTGGATATGATCAAGCGTGGCGAACCGCCGATGAATCCGGATATCATTGTCAAGATGCAAGTTGCGGCTGACGCAGATAAGTAAATTAAAAAATAAAAATCCCCGATTCGTCGGGGATTTTTTTATTGTGTGGCGGCTATTGGCTGACCCAAATAACGCGTGCCATCCACAAAATATCGGTCGGATGTAAGACAATGTCTTCGTTTTGAGGATTGAGCGATTTTAATGTAATTTGCTTTGCGCTTTTGTGTTTTAATTCTTTGACCATCACTTCCCCGGAGACCAATTTTACAACGATTCGGTCATGTGCTCTGATTTCAGAATCAGGCTGAACAACCAATTTATCCCCTTCACGATAAACGGGAATCATACTGTCGCCAGACACTTCCAAGGCATAAACTCCTTTGGCTAATTGCATCGGGAAATCTATGCCATCCCAATCAGCGGTGGATAATGGATATCCATCGGAATCAAAATAACCATCGCGGCCGGCCTTTGCCAATCCCAACAAAGGAATTGTATAATGAGGCGCAGGTAAGGGTTGCCCCGCATATTCCATAAATTCAAATACGGTCGTGTTGGTGGCCTTCAAAACCTTGTTCATGCTTTCTGTTGAGGGCCAACGTTTTCGTCCATCAGCGCCGATTCGTTTTGATTTATTAAAGCTGGTCGGATCCAGGCCGGCTTTTTGTGCCAAGCCGGACAGAGATAGTCCTTTAGCTGCGGCCAATTGTTCCAATCCGTTCCAAATTTCATGATAAGACATTTGCATTTTTTACATTTCCTTTCACTTTTTGGTTGTATCTTCTTTTTAACATAAAAAAAGATGAATGTCAATAGGAATTTTTTCATAAAATGATATTGACAAATAAAAAAAATTGCACTATGTTCCTATTTTGTTCTCGTTTTTTACCAAAAGGAGGAGAAAATGCGGAATAAAGACCTAATAAATTCAAACGAATCAGAAATGGTTCCTTTTTTGTCTGCTGAAGAAGCCTGGTTTTGGTATTGTTTATGTACACAAATGGGGCCCAATCATTCAACGAATCGAAAACATAAAATTGTTCGCCCATGCGAGTTGTCGGATATTATTATTGCAGTTAAAAAATTGGTAAAAATTGGACAATTGCGGCCTGCGCATATTAAGGTTTTGGCTAAATATGGTTTTGAACAGGTGCCGCCACATCCCCATTTCGGCGACAGTTCAAAAGTTTGTATGTTATGGCAAGAGGCCCTGGGCTTTTTAACAACTATTTTGAAACAAAAGGGTATCGTTGGTACCTAAGGAGGAAAGATGTTTAGTGTGGCACAATCTGTTGGATACAGATATCCGTTTGCGTGGGTTGCTTTTGGTGGTGGTCCGACCCATTGGTGGACTTATTTTTTGAAAACAGGGTTTTATCATTGTTTTGTTATTTTGGGCAATGGTCGGGAATGGTGTATCATTGATCCGGTGATCCATTATACAGACTTTATTGTTATAAAAACACGCCATATTGAGGCGTTGTTCATGGATAAGGGGTATCAATTGGTTAGGACAACACCGCATATTCCAACGAAAGTTCAATTCCGTTTGCGCCCCTGTACATGTGTAGAGTTTGTGAAAAGATTTTTGGGAATAGAACGTCCGTATTTATGGACGCCATATCAACTTTTTTGCTATTTGAAAACAAAAAAAGGAAAATAATCCTTGACATTTGATTAAAAATGTGATATAATGCGATTCGGTTAAGGGGAAAAGTGTACCCATTGAAAGAAATCGCTCTTCATTTGAAGGGCGATTTTTCTATTTTTAATTGTAAAAGGAGAATTATTATGACACATATTTCACAACTCTATCGCCGGTATCAGCAGGCGGTGGCCGAACGCAGCGTATGGGAGCCGACATGGCAAGAATGTTATCAATATGCCTTTCCTCAACGCGAATCTGTTTTCAGAACAGACGCCACAAAAACAACACAATTGTATGACGGAACGGCCCCGGATGCAGTGGATCAATTAGGGGCGTTGATGTTATCTCAATTGACGCCACCGTGGATGAATTGGTTTCAATTAAATGCCGGTGCAGAATTATCTAAATCTGAACAAAATGATTTGGCACCGACTTTGGAAAAGATGACACAAATCATTCAAGGCGAATTGGATCGCAGTAATTTTGCGATGGAAATTCATCAGTGCTATTTAGATTTGATTACGGTTGGAACCGCTTGTTTGATGTTTGAAGAATCGCCATTCGGTGCCGCTTCAGCGTTCAAATTTACGGCTGTTCCATTGTCACAATTATGCTTAGCCGAAGGAACAACGGGACGTTTAGACCATATTTTCAGATCTGTTGAAATGGATGTACCCAGTTTTATAGACCGCTTTGGTGAGTTTGTTTTACCACCAGATGTTTTAATTAAAGCAGAAAAAGAAAATATCCATTTAGATGTTATTGAGTGTGTGGAACCCATGCCGGATGGCAGTTTTGCCTATACGGCTTTTTTGAATCCAGATTGCCAGTATGTCCCCAATGATGGAGAACCGATCGTGTTAAAAACAGCATGCTACGATACCTCTCCGTTTATTGCTTTTCGCTGGCTGAAGGCACCCGGGGAAGTTTATGGCCGTTCCCCTGTGATGAAAGCATTGCCGGATATTAAAACGGCAAACAAGGTTGTGGAATTGATCCTTAAAAATGCCACAATCGCCGTCACAGGTATTTGGTTGGCCGAGGATGATGGCGTTTTGAATCCAGCCAATATCCGTTTGACCCCGGGGGCTATCATTCCAAAAGCGGTTGGATCTAAGGGGCTGACTGCGTTGGAATCACCAGGTAAATTTGATGTTTCTCAATTGGTGATTAAAGATTTACGCGAGCATATTCGTCACGCTTTGTTGGGTGATAAATTGGGGCAATTGGACGCCGCAAATCCGATGACTGCTACCGAAGTAATGGAACGTGCTGATGATATGATTTTGGTGTTGGGTGCCACATATGGTCGGTTGCAATCTGAATTGTTGATGCCCCTGATTGATCGGGCCATCTCATTGTTGCGCAAACGTGGGGCGTTGCCTGATATTTATTTAGATGGTCATTATTTAACAATTACATATCAATCAGGCAGGGCACAAAAGCAAGCCAAAACAGATGCTGAAAATGCGCTGACTTGGCTTTCAGAGATCACTAAATTTGGAAATGAAGCATTGAGTCAGGTGGATGTTGTCGCCTTTATGAAGTGGTTGGGACAAAAATTGAATGTTCCTGCCTCATTGATGAGGACGGAAATGGATGCCCCCCTGATTCCGTTACAACAACCAAACAAAGGAGAATAAAATGGTTGAAGAACAAACAGAAAAAATACAAATCCCATCCGAATTTTTGGATGAAAACGGGGATGTGAAAGTAAATGAGTTGGTTTCAGCGTATCAGGAATTGCTCGCGAAAATATCACATGAAAATGATCAAAAAAAGGTTGTTCCGCCCAATGCGGATGCGTACCAATTGACGATGAAAAACGAATTGATTCAACCCGATGCCGAAATCAATCAAATTTTGTTTGAACATGGTTTCACAAATGAGCAGGCCCAGGTTGTGTATGATTTGGCCGCTGACAAAGTCTTACCGATTATTGAAAATATGGTGGATGATATTGCTGCGGATCAAGAATTACAGGGCCTGGAGCAGGCCTTTGGTGGGCCAGAACAATTTAATAAATTGGCTCGTCAAATTTCAGAATGGGGTGAAAAGAATTTAGATGAAAGCACTTTTAATGCGTTGGCCAAAACAAAAAATGGTATTTTGACGCTTTATCAGATGATGCAGGGCAAAGTGGAATCTCCGCTTATCCAAGGAAAAGGGCAATTTGCTCCTTTGGATGATGAAAAGACCCTGCGTCAATTGATGCAAGATCCAAAGTATTGGCGAGATCAAGACCCTGAATTGGTCCAACGTGTGGAAGCAGGCTTCAAACGCCTGTATGACTAACTTTCCTCTTAAAAAGGGAAAGTGGCGCCAAGACGGATTTTTCTGTCTTGGCTTTTTTAACATAAGAGAAAGGATATATTATGACATCAACAGCTATTGACGCTTCGTTTGTTAAACATTTTGAAGCAGAAGTACATAACGCCTATCAACAACAGGGCTCGAAATTAAAGAAAACCGTGCGGTTTAAGGATGGTATTACTGGAACCAGTACAACATTCCAAGTGATTGGTGCCCAATCTGCCAACCAAAAAACAGCCCGAAATGCTCAATTGACACCATCTGCCGTCACACATGCCCCTGTGGAATGTGAATTGTCTGACTGGTATGCTGGTCAATGGGTGGATAAATTGGATGAATTAAAGGTCGGTCATGACGAACGCAAAGTGTTGGCCACGGCTGGCGCTTATGCTTTGGGTCGAAAGACAGATGATTTGATCATTACCGCCTTGGCCACGGCATCAAATACAGCCGGTACATCCAGCGAGGCTTTGACCAAAGCACGTATTTTGGAGGCCTTCCAAAAATTGAACAGCAAAAACGTGCCAGATGATGGTGAAAGTTATGCCTTGGTCGGTCCTGCTCAATGGAATCAGTTGCTCAGTTTGGAAGAATTTTCCAATGCCAATTATGTGGGTGATGCACATCCGATGCTGACCGGTTCCGAATCTCGTAAATGGATGGGAATCAATTGGATCATGCACACCGGATTACCAACATCCGGTAGTGGTTCCAGTGCCACAACAACCTGTTTTATTTATCACAAATCTGCTGTCGGTTTGGCCGCAGGTCAAGATATTAAAACGGATATCACGTGGCATGGTGATTATGCCGCTCATTACGTCAATAATATGATGAGCCAAGGGGCTTGCTTGATTGACAATAATGGTGTGGTGAAGATGGTGTGTTTGGATATACCGCCTGCCGCAGAAGCCGCAACAGAAACAACCTAATCCATCTGGAAATAACCGCCCCCTTGTTCGCAAGGGGGCTTCTTTTTGAAAGGAAACACAATGACATATACAAAAATTGATTTATGCTCACGGGCTTTGGTCAAGTTGGGGGCTCAAGCAATTTCATCTTTTGATGAAGCAACAGCAGAAGCGAAGGTATGTGCGCAATTATATGAACCAACATTGGAAAGTTTGTTGTCTGCATATCCTTGGCGGTTTGCTTTGGGCAAGGTGGAATTGGCCAGATTGGTTTCATCCCCTTCAGCAGATTATAAATACGCCTATCAATTACCCAATGATTGTGTGCGAGTTTTGTCGGCCGGATATGGTACAAAAAGTCAGGGAATCCAATATAAAATTGTCCATAATACATTACAAACTAATGCAGAACGTGTGATGATTTCGTATATTGCCAGACCGGAAGAAGATGCCTTTCCGCCTTTTTTCAGTAACGCCTTGATTGCCAGATTGGCTGCTGAATTTTCCTTGCCATTGACGGAAAGTACAACACGAACAGATTATATGTATCAACGCGCCGATGAAGAATTAAAGACCGCTAAATTGACAGATAGCCAACAAGATATTCCGTCTTGTTTCCAAGATTTTTCGTTGATTGAGGTGCGACAATGACAAATTTATTCACAAGTAAAACAAATTTTTCGGCCGGCGAATTATCCCAAGATTTGTTGGGCCGTGTTGATTTAACCGCCTATGAAAATGGGGCCTTTGCATTAAAAAATGTGTTTTTGGAAGCCACCGGTGGTATTCATCGGCGTTCGGGGTTAAAGTACATTTCTGATGTGGAAGATTTCGGGCGTTTAATTGCTTTTGAACCAAATAAAACACAACATTTTTTGTTGCTGATTCAAGATGAGGCGACAAAAATTTTCCAAGACGATGTCTTGATAACAACATTGACAACACCTTGGACTGACGATCAAATCCGACAATTATGTTGGTGTCAAATTTCGGATGGTTTTATGATTGTTCATCCGGATGTGGCACCGCAAAAATTGGTTTATACAAATAATACATGGCAAATCGTTTCCTTTGCCTTTTTGGTGGAAGATGGTTGCATTTATCAACCCTATGTTCGTTTTGCAGGGGATGATGTAACCTTATCTTCATCGGGGTGTTCCGGTACCGTTACTTTAACAACCAGTGCCGCCACTTTTGAAAATCGTCATGTGGGACAACAATTCAAAATAGGTGATGGCTATGCCCAGATTCAATCTGTAACAGACAGCACACACGCAACGGCAGTTGTTAAAAAGAAATTACTGGATGCGGATGGTGTGGGGGCCAACACACGTTTGGACCCGACACGCAGTTGGGGGGAGCCGGCTTTTTGTTCTGCTCATGGGTGGCCCAGAACGGTTTGTACCTATCAATCCCGATTGGTCTTTGGTGGCAGCCGAGATTTACCCAACACCTTGTGGTTTAGTCAAACCGGCGATATTACGAATTTTGAACAGGGATCGGGTTATGATTCAGAAGCGATTGAATTTAAGATTTTGTCGGATCAATCTGATTATATTGCGGCATTATTTGCTGGCCGACATTTACAAGTTTTTACCGCCAGTGCGGAATGGATGGTATCGGGGGATCCTTTGACACCGGCCGATATTCAATTAAAACGTCAAACCCAAGTGGGCAGCCGTACGGATTTGTATGTGCCGCCATTAGGTATAGATGGTGCCACTATTTTTGCAGGGGCAAACGGCCGTGAAATTCGTGAATTTTTATTCTCGGATTTAGAAGGTATCTATCAGGCCCGAGATATTTCGTTGTTGTCCAAACATTTGATACAACACCCATTAGATATGGCCTACGACAAATATGAACGTCAGGCCTATTTGGTGATGTCCAACGGATCATTGGTTGTTTTAACCAGTTTTAGATCTGAAGATATTCAAAGTTGGACGGAACAAATAACAGACGGACAATTTTTATCTGTGGCTCTTTTGGGTGAAAAGGCCTATTTCGTGATTCAGCGTGACGAGGCCTATTCATTGGAATGTTTTGATCCAAATTTGCATACAGACAGCGGGCATTTGATTTCATCTGATACCCCAGTTAGTATGATTGAAAATTTGGATCATTTGGAAGGAAAAACGGTTGCTTTGACGACGGACGGCATCGTGTTGGATCCGCAAGTGGTGGAAAATGGCTGTGTGTTTTTATTGCACGATGCAAGAAAAATAGAAGTAGGCCTGCCCTTTACACATCAAGTGATTCCTTTGCCACCGGCCGCCGCAGCAAATAATGGTAATGCGCCAGTGACCAGTTGTCGTTTGGTGCGTGCCGTCTTTCGTTTAATTGATACACAATCATTGGAAATTGATACGGGAACGGGGGTCCATCAGGAAATGGTGCCAGATTTGGCAGCATATAAATTGGATAGTCCCGCCACGCAAAAAACAAAAGATCTGGTTTTGAGGTCTTTGGGGTGGATGCGCAGTCCGACAAGTCCTTTGTGGGAAATTCGTGGCTCCAGTCCTCAGCCATTCAGGTTGGTGTCTGTCGTAAGTGATATAAAGTTAGGAGGTTAAAATGGCACACGCAGCAGCAGTTGCAAATGTCGTTTCTGTTTTGGGATCGGCATATTTTACACATAAAAGTATTGAGGCCGAAAAAAAGGCCGCAAAAAAGGCAAACCAAGCCGCCGTTGAACAGGCGCAACTGGAACGCCAAAACATTGAATCGTCTGTCAAAGAAGAACAACGCAAAAACAGAAATTTGTTGGCTCAACAACAATCCACTTATAAGGCCAAATTAGGCGCCAGCGGATTGTCGTCAAAATCCGGTTCCGGACAAGTTGTATTAGATCAAATGAAAAAAGATTTTGATATGGAAGACAAATATCAAGTTGCCCAAAAACAATATAAGTTGTCAAAGCTGAATAATAGTTTGAAACAAACAAATTCTCGGAATTTGCTGACGTTGGAAAAATTGCGTAATAATCAAGCTCAGTCTTTATTGAGTACCGCGAAGAGTTTAAGCAGCATGTCTTCCGGTGAGTAGGAGAAGACATGGTGGATTTAGCAGTATTTTCCGCAGATAATTGGTCGGAGTTTTTACAAAAAACAATATCCGATTATCGCCAGTTTTGTCAGCAACCGGCCCCAGATGATGCTAAATCATTCATGCTTTATCACAACGCATGTAAGGCCGTTTTGGCACATTTGTTGATGATAAAAAAAATTATTGAAGGCACTTCTGTGTGTCCGGATGCAAATGTTTTGATGGACTTGTTAAAACAAGCACAAATGGAGGTTCAAAATGACCCAGATGACGATTCGTTTGAATGAATTCGTGTGGCTTTGGAACCACAGTTTGCATTTGAATTTCCCCCGCCATCATCGGGGAATTTGCCGGTTTTTGGAGCGCATTTGGCATGGTCCCAAACGGGGGCTTTTAATGGCTTTTCGTGCATCTGGTAAATCAACATTAGTGGGATTGTTTTGCGCTTGGTTATTGCGTTTTCATCCGAATTTACGCATTTTAGTGGTGGCGGCGGATTATATGTTGGCCCGCAAAATGGTACAGCATATAAAACGGATTTTAACATCGCATCCTTTGTGCCAAGATATGAAGCCCGTCAAGCCGTCAGAATGGGCGTCAGATTGTTTGTCTGTGCGCCGTTCAGATACAGGCCGCGATCCATCTGTTTTGGCCAAAGGATTGGGATCTAATTTAACCGGGTGTCGGGCTGACGTGATTATTTGTGACGATGTGGAAGTGCCCAAAACCTGTGACACTTCCGCTAAACGGCGTGAATTGCGGCGCAAATTGGCCGATTTGGAATATATCTTGTCCCCAAATGGCATGATGTTATATATGGGTACGCCGCATGCGCAAGATACATTGTATAACACCAAAGATGGTTTTTTGAAAAACTGGCCCGTGATGAAAGTCCCTTTGTTAAACAAGGATGGAGAATCAAATTGGCCTGAAAAATACCCGTTAAAAAAGATTGAGGAAATGAAAAGTTGTACCGGACGTTTCAAATTCCAAAGCCAAATGATGTTGAAGGCCATTCAAAGTGCAGATGCCAGATTGGATGTAAAACGATTGCTCTTTTATTCGGATGAATTGACATACCACGAGGCAAACGATTCGGCCTCATTAAAAATTGGCGACACACAAATGGTATCGGTTTCTTGTTGGTGGGATCCAGCATTCGGGTCTGCCAAAGGGGATAGCAGTGTGATTGCTTGTGTTTTTACGGACGCAGAAGGGCATTACTATTTACATCGCCTGAAATACCTGAAGGTGCCCCCAAAAGTGGAAGCCGCAGGATATCAATGTCGGGAAGTGGTAGCTTTTATCAAGGAAAATCATTTGCCAGCCATTCATTTGGAAACAAATGGGATCGGTAAGTTTTTGCCGGCATTGTTGCGTCAGGAATTAAATCGCGCAAAAGTGGGGTGTGCTGTGATTGAAGAAATCGCCAGAACACGCAAGCAAAACCGGATTTTGTCTGCATTTGAAGTGCCGTTGATGAATGGGGCTTTATCTGTTCATACCAGCATTAAACAGACGAATTTTTTGGATGAATTACAGGACTTTCATCCCTTTGCCCCCAAGGGCCATGATGACGCTTTGGATGCGGTGGCCGGGTGTTTGTTGGCTGAACCGGTGCGGTTAAAACGAAATGCCTTTGTCCGTCTGAACAGGCCCAAATGGCAGGGAAATATAAATTAAAAAGGAGTTTTAGGATGACAGAATTAGAAGTTTTCGCCAAAACATTATTTGGTGAAGCGCGCGGCGAATCGTTGAGTGGAATAGAGGCCGTTGCGAATGTAATTATCAATCGTGTAAAACACGCCGAACGGATTGGATCGTTTTGGTGGGGAAAAACAATAGAAGAGGTTTGTTTGAAGCCCTTTCAGTTTTCTTGTTGGAATCCCAACGATCCTAATCGTGCCTTGTTAAACCAAGATCTGAAAGATAACAAAATCTATCAAATATGTATGCGTGTCGCCAAACGGGCTATTGCCGGTTTTTTGCCTGATCATACCAAAGGGGCAACACATTATCACACAAAATCGGTTCATCCGTATTGGGCGCGCGTTGCTATTCCAAGCGCGGAAGTAGGTCACCATGTGTTTTACGCATTATATTGAGGAGAGATTACATGGTTCAGCAAAATTTGAATATAGAAATGGGTAAATTGATGGCCTCAGTTGTCAATTTACAGACTGAGGTGTGCGACATTAAAAATGAATTGCATACATTGAGCAAATATGTTTTGTCGGTCCATGACGAATTGATGAATTTTATCGGTCGTGTTCAAACAAAAAGTGTTTGCGAACGGGTACATGATCAAATTAAAAAAGATTATGTTGCCCGGTCTGAATTAGCCCCAGTAAAAACAATTTTAGGGGCTATTTCGGTTACTACCGCCACGGCTATTTGTGTGGCATTGTTAAACTTGATTTTCAAATGAAGGAGGAAAAATGATTCAATTTATTATGACAAACTTTAACGATATTTTGACAGCCGTTACATCCATTATTGCGGGCGCCAGTGCATTAGCAGCGCTGACACCCACAACAAAAGATGATAATGTGTTGAGAAAAATAAAATCATGTTTGAACGTATTTGCGTTAAATATCGGTAATGCAAAACCGGCCTAAAAAAAGAACTTTCCTTTCATTTTGTTTTAGGTGAATAAAGATCGGCACTTGGTTTTTTGCGGACCAAAAGTATGCCATGATTGCGTGTCTTTTAAGGTAATCAAAACGCCCTGTGCCGGTTTTAGTTTTTTGTTTTTTAATCCTTCGCATGCGTAATTTATAAATTGATTTAAGCCCGGTAATTCCCCCAAAATCATAACATGTGATAAAATGTCATCTAATGATCGCACAATATCCAAAATGCGATAATCTGGCGCTGAATACAGGGCATCTTTATACGTTGTATCTATATTGCCCAAAACCTCATGTAATAGATCCAACGTCTGACGGACATATAAACTGGGCGAACATAAAATTAGATCTGGTAAAGGAAAAGGTTTTTCTTTTATTCGTTCAAGCAATGTCAAGACCTGGGCGACTCCCTTTCGCGATAAAGGGCGTTTCAGTTCGTTCAAAACCGGTGCTGTTTCATCCGGTTCCCCCGCAGTTAAAATATATAATGATCTGTGTAATTCCATATGAAACACCCCCTTTTGTTAAATGGTGTGTAAAATATGGGCAGAATATTCTAAAAATGCAACGCGTTCTATTTTTCTAAATAATGCGTATGTTCGGCCGAATCGTTTAATTGTTGTTGTGTGACAAGATTTTTTGTGGAATCATCTGGCTGCCGCCCTGTTATTAAAGCCCAACTTTCAGAAAAGAAATAAGCCGTTTTCGTAATGGTTTGTTGTGGAGAAACATCCCAAATCAACCATAGCAAAACAATGACCAAACCTACGGCCGCCATCACATTGATTAAAGCGCTGAGCATAAAATGTATGAATTTAAACAATTTCTCCATTGAAATTTTCCCTTTCTTGTTGTATATTCTCAAACAATAACAAAAAAGGGTAATAATGTCAAGTCAGGAAACTATTAAAGTCGGGAATTTTCAAGTTTTATTTTACAGAAATCCGCGTGCTAATCATATTTTGTTAAAGCAAAATCAACGGGGGGAGATCGTTTTAACATGTCCCAAGTTTTGCCCTAAAATGTTAGCTGTGGCCTTTGCGAAAAAACAATTACCATGGATTCGGGCTCATATTCAATATGGGCCGATGCCACGTGCTTTTGAACCGGGCGAAACCATCACTATCATGGGTAAAAAATACAAATTAAAACAGGGAAAAGAAACGGGGGAACAGGCAGGTGTTTTGCTGGTATCCGGTGAGGCCGAATTTTTCCACCGCCGTGTTTGTTCATATGGACAAAAAAAATTGTTGCCGTATATTCAAAAACAAGTGGCGGATTTAACGGCAAAAATGGGTATCAAAGCAGGACGTATTACATTGCGCAACACCTCATCTCGGTGGGGCAGTTGTTCCAGCACTAAAAATTTGAGTTTTTGTTGGAAAATTGCCTTTGCTCCGGTGGAAGTTATTGATTATTTGGTCGCCCATGAAGTTGCCCACTTGAAACAAATGAATCACAGCGTGCGTTTTTGGGCGTTAGTGGATGAATTGACACCACATCGGCGCGTTGCAGAAAAATGGTTGAAGAAAAATGGCCGAGCCCTTCAAATGATAAAATAAAACGAGTCCGAATTTCTTCGGACCCGTTTGAAACATAACCCAAAAGGAGATTATTTGATGGGTTTTTCTGTAAACTCAACGTGCTTACGGGCCTTGCGGTCGTATTTGCGCACTTTCATTTTTTCAGTATGTGTTTTCGGGTTTTTCTTTGCAATATAAAAATACCCTGTACCTTCGGTACTGACTAAACGAATTTCATTTTTAACATTCTTTTTTGCCATAGTTATTGCCTTTTCTTCAAGTTAAAACTGGCGATATTCTAATCTTTTTTTTTTGAACTTGTCAAGAAGATTTTTTGTTTTTCAAAACTTTCTTGATCCACTTTTCGGCATTTTGAGTTAAAATCACACGATCTGTGGGTTTGGATGGCAGAGGTTCATAAATGGCAAAGGCCAATAAATGCGCCTGATTTTGTGTCAGTGTATGGGGAGCACTTTGTAATAAAAAACCTGCCATTTTTGATCGCTGAGTGGCGCGACGGTTGGACGACCATAGGCCTTGATTGCCACCCGTTTTAACAGGGCTGATACCCCCTTCAAATATTCCAAAACGCCATTTTTATCGTTGCTGATTTTTTTGAGTTTGCGCACGGCATAAACAACCGGTAAATTATGCCATATCTTGAATAATATAAAAAGGGTAATTACCGCCGCCAAAACTGCCCCGAGCGTGATCCACCATCCGGTTGCCAAAGGCCAAAAATCCGGTTTAATCGGCAAATGAATATCCCTGAGTTCAGATAAATCAATGGGTGTATCGGTCATCCGTTCCTCCCTTGAAAGCAAAAGTGGCTGATGTCGGCCAAATAGTCGGAATCTGTTTTAATGGGCAGCAATCCCCACCCGTATTTTTTAGCAGCAGTTTCCAACATCTGTGTCCGCTGCTTCCAATCATCATAAAATTTTTGTCTGAGTTTGGATTGATGTGCCGAGATAGTCAGCGTGTCAGTTCCATCGGAAAAAGATAATGTATCATCCGGCAAATGAATTTCCAATTCGTCATAAATCGGGCAAAACAAAAATGTCGTTTTTTCGGACAAAGGAGCCAAAATATCTGTATGCGTGGCATTCCAATCATAAAAATCGCTGAATAAAAAGGTAAAGGCCCCGCGCGGTAATAACTGAGTCAAGGCCCGACATATTGCATTAAATGGATCGGCTACTTGGGTGTATTTTGCATCCCCAGTTAAAGCATTGAACATCGGTGTCAATACGCCATAAGCATCCGCATCTCCGCTGGATGTGATGCCTTCATCTGTGATAATGATATAGCCCAGTTTATCTTTTTGATGTTCCGCCATAAAAGCCATGAAGGCGGCTAATCGAGCAGCAATAACATCCTTAAAATCACCATGCGTGGCAAAGTGCATATTATTGCGTAAATCTACCACAAAGAAAATCGTGCGTTCCTTTTCTTCAGTGTAAAGTTTTGTAAAGGGTTTGCCGTATTTTGCGGTGACATGCCAATCAATTTGGCGAATATCATCCCCGGGTTGATAAACACGCACTTCTTGAAAATCCAATCCGCGCGACTTGAAGGGCGAATATGTGGAACCAAAACCGGTGGTTGATTTTTTCCCCGTTGGTGGCAACATAAACAATTCTGCCTGACTTTTTAAGGCAATCAAATCTTTCAACAAAATGCGAGTTGAATGGTGCGGCAGGGACATGAAATCTCCTTACGGTAAAGGCACGCGTTCAATCAGCATATCCAATACTTCGTCCGCGGTTACATGCTCAGATTTTGCATCAAAAGACAAGGTAATTCTGTGCCGTAACACATCATGAATCAACTCGGTAATGTCGCTGGGCATGACGGCTTTGTGGCCGTTTAACCACGCATTGGCGCGGGCACAAATATCCAGGGCAATTGTGCCACGAGGACTAGCTCCGTAACGAATCAGACGTGCAATTTCTTTATCATAGCGGCCGGCTTCACGAGTGGCCATAATAAATTGAACGATATATTCTTCCAATTCGGGTGCCATCGGAATTTTCAAAACTTCCTGGCGGGCATCAAAAATGGTATTTTCTTTGATTTTTTTGAAGGGGGGCGGTGGCAATTTTTTCTCCTCACCTTGCACCAATTTCAAAATTTGACGTTCAGATTCAATATCTGGATGGTAAATCACGACATACATTAAAAAACGATCCAATTGGGCTTCCGGCAAACGATAAGTCCCTTCGTTTTCAATGGGGTTTTGGGTGGCCATAACGGTGAATAATTCAGGCAGTTTATATGTTGTATTACCAATTGTCACCTGGCGTTCGCCCATAGCTTCCAACAAAGCCGATTGAACTTTTGCCGGCGCACGATTGATTTCATCTGCCAAAATTAAATTGTGGAAAATAGGGCCTTTTTGAAAGTAAAATGTGCCATTTTCAGGACGATAGACATCGCTACCGGTGACATCAGAAGGCAACAAATCTGGTGTAAATTGAATACGATGTGCTTGGGATTCAATGGCTTGTGATAAAATTTTAATGGCTTTTGTTTTGGCCAATCCAGGGGCGCCTTCCACCAACAAGTGTCCATCCGCCAACAAGGCAATCAACAACCGATCCACCAATTTTGATTGCCCGATGATTTGGGCATTCATATAATTACGCAAATTTTGGAATGTGTTTTGTAAGTCTGTCATATAAAATCCTTTCCCTATATTTTTCATAATATAACGCTTTTGAAATAAAAAGCAAACATTTTATATAAAAAGGGGCAAAATTGCTTTTTCCTTTCAAATATGCTATAATTGTCACATGAAAATAGTGACTTTCGGATGTCGGATGAATACGTTTGAATCAACGGTGATTGGGCGCTTAGGGGCGCATTTGCCGGACAGCGTCGTTGTGGTCAATACCTGTGCGGTAACGGGGGAAGCCGAACGACAATGCCGTCAGATGATCCGAAAATTGAAGCGTGAAAATCCGAATAATACCTTGATTGTGACGGGGTGTGCTGCTCAACTAAATCCCGAAAAATATGCTGCCATGCCCGAAGTGGATCGTGTTTTAGGAAACCATGAAAAGTTGAAAAAAGAACTTTTATGCGGGGATGAAAAAGTTGTTGTGGGTGATATTGAACAAGATTTTGATTTGCCTTTAATTACCGATTTTGAAGGACGTGATCGGGCTTTTTTGCAAATTCAGCAAGGGTGCGATCACAAATGTACATTTTGTGTGGTTCGTTTTGCGCGTGGCCATAACAAGGGCTTGCCACCGGATCAGGTAGTGGCACAGGCGCGGGCTTTTGCGGCCGTCGGTTTTCACGAGATTGTTTTAACCGGGGCAGATGTGGCTTCGTATCCGGATGGTTTGGTGGCAATTACGCGCCGTATTTTGGATGAGGTGCCTGAAATAAAAAGGTTGCGGTATGGTTCTTTGGATCCGGCAGCGTTGGGGGATGATTTTGTGGCGTTGGTTAAAGATTATCCCGCAGTGATGCCACATTTCCATTTATCTATTCAGGCCGGTGACAATTTGATTTTGAAACGGATGGGGCGTCGTCATACACGGGAAGAGGTGATTCAGCTGGCTCAAAAATTGCGTGCTGTCCGACCGGATGTTGTGTTGGGGGCGGATTTTATTACGGGTTTTCCAACGGAAACAGATGCTCAGTTTGAAAATACAAAGAAGTTAGTCACCGAAGCAAAATTGACGCATTTGCATGTGTTCCCATATTCTGAACGGCCGGGAACACCCGCTGCCAAAATGGAACAGGTGCCTGTGGCTGAACGGCGGGCGCGGGCAGTACAATTGCGGGCACTGGGTGATGAAATGCATGAGGCATTATTGCGTAAAATGGTTGGACGCGAAATGACAATCGTTGTGGAAGATGATGGCAAATCGGGCTGGACAGAAAATTATTTACATGTTATATTGAACAAGACTCATCCCAAAGGGAGTTTAGTTTCCGTCACAATTAAAGGAGTAAAAGATGATGCGTTGGTTGGATAAATTAAAGCAGGGTTTCAAAAAAACGGCCTCTGTTTTGTCTTTTTCTTCTATGGATACAGACGAATTGGAAGAGTCATTGATTATGGCGGATATGGGGGTTGAAACGGCGATGTCTTTGGTGGAAGTGGTGAAAAGTGAAAAACCAAAAACACCTGAAGAAATGCGGACTATTTTACGTCGTGAAATTGTGCGTAAAATGGAATCGGTGTGTCGGCCTTTAACATTACCCAAAACAAAGCCCGCTGTGGTTTTGATGGTGGGTGTGAATGGGGCCGGAAAGACTACGACAATCGGTAAGTTGGCAGCTAAATATCTGGATGAAGGGAAAAAAGTTGCGTGTGTCGCGGGGGATACTTTCCGTGCTGGCGCCGTGGAGCAGCTAAAAAAATGGGCAGCCAAATCAGGGGCTGATTTTTATGCGGGTGAGCCGGGATGTGATGCGGCGGGATTGATTTTTGATGCGTTGAAATCTGCCACCGAAAAAGGAACGGATGTAGTTTTTGTGGATACAGCGGGCAGATTACAAAACAGAACAGATCTGATGGATGAATTGAAAAAAATTGTGCGTGTGATTCATAAGGTAGATGAAAATATGCCACATGAAACGATTTTGGTTTTGGATGCAACTGTGGGACAAAATGCTTTGTCTCAAGTCAAGTGTTTTCAAGAGGCGTGTCATTTAACCGGATTAGTGATGACAAAATTGGATGGAACGGCAAAAGGTGGTGTTTTGGTGGCTTTGACGACCGCTTTTGGATTACCAATTTATGCTATTGGTGTGGGTGAAGGTGTGGATGATTTGAATGCTTTTTCTGCCACAGATTATGCTGATTCTTTATTGGGGGATAAATGAGACGTTTGTTCCATATTTGGGCGCGATTAAAATGCTTACAATGGTCGGACATTATTCGTTTGATGTGTCTGTGTTCTACGGCCTTTGTAATGGGGTTTGGAATGATCTGCGTGGATATTGGAACAACTTCGCTGTTATTGAAAAATCAAGGATTTGCTGGGATTGGTTTTAATTATTTGCTCGGGGCATTATGTTGGGCGATATTGGCTTATCAGGCATTGATTTTGGAGCGTCGTCGCGGATATGGTGGTGCGTGGATTATGTTTTTGTTGGCGTTGGCTTGGGGAACGGCAACCAGTGTCGGTATGCGTTATTTTCCGTCCGGCATACAAAATTTATTATTCAGTTGTAAGTATGCAATTATTTTTCTGACATGGATTTGTTTTTGGAATTTGACGGCCAGATTTATGCAAATTTCCATGGGTTCCTTGAAATTTTTAGGCGTTTTCAGTTTTGAATTTTTGGGTGTTTTAGCCGGAGCTATTTTGGCGCGTCACACTCCACTTGAAGTGGTGGTGCCGGCGATTACAGGTGTGTTTGCGGCTTTGGTTGTTTTATTCAAAGTATTGGGATGGTTGTTACCTGTTCCGGCCGAAACATTTATTAAAAAGACAGGGGGCGTTCAGGACATTTCCGAACGTGTTTTGTTGGATGTTATTTTGTTGGTGAGTTTTTGTTGGGCCTTTACGCGGTTTTTGGTGGATGTCACTTTATATGACAGCATTTTGGAACAGGGGCAGGATGTCAAAGAAGTATTGAGTACTTTGTACATGTGGTTTGCGGGAATTGGTTTGATTGTTGCCATTTTTGTTTCTCAAACACGATTTTTATACACGATGCCGATCGGGTTGATGTTGGTGGCGATTGGTGCGGGATTATGTGGTATTGGATCAGTGCTCGGATGGGGCACATTTGTTATCGTGGGAACTTTAATATTCTTGATCAGTAGTCATTTTTACATTCGGCGATATTTATCCATTTTGCCGGTGCCGCTGGCTGTTGGACGCGGGCGGCGTGTGAAGCGTTTAAGATGGCTTGTGATGGTTCCGGGGGCATTTATTTTGGCCGGTTCGATTCTGTTGACGTTGCGTATGGATTATGTGGCGTTGATTTTAATGATTCTGATGTTTGTGTTATTTGCAATGATGTTATTATCAGCGCATTTATACGGGCGACAATTATTAAAAATGTGTGGCCTCAGATTTTGGCGTGGTGGTCAATTTATGTTAAACTATGCGCCCTTAAAACAAATGATTTACCAGGGTATTGATAAAAAAAATCCAGCCGAAGTGATTTACTTTTTGACGATTTTGGAAGAAAGTCGGGCTGTCGGATATTATAATTGCCTTTTGAAAGCATTACGTCATCCGGCTATTACGGTGCGCCTGTTTGCATTGAAGAAAATAAATAAACTTTCTTTAACAAAACGAGCCAGACACGTTGTAAAAAGTGTGATGGAAGATGACTCTTGTGAGGAAGTTAGGAACCAAGCGTTGGCCGTTTTGATTCGGTCAGAATTGGAAAATCGAGAGCGTCGGGCATGGGTGGAATATAAAGAATATTTGACGCAAAAAGAATGGGTAATGGGGGCTTGCATCGGATTTTTGTCTGGTCGTGGCGCGTGGTTGTCACAGGTGATTGAACATGTGCATACGTTGGCCAAATCTAATCAAACAAAAGACCAATTAAAGGCATTGTTGGTGATGCAATGTTGCCCGCGACAAGATTGGGTTCAAGATGTGTCAAATTTGTTAAACACGACGGATTTGTCGGTGATGAAGGCGGCTTTATCGGTGGCCGGAAAATTGGCGAATCCTTCATTATTAAACCGCTTGATAACACTGTTGGATGAAGTGCGGTGGCGGGATCATGTTTTGGAAACATTGGATGGATATGGAAAGATTGCATTCCCGGCTATTGAAAAAATGATTTTGAACGATTTTGCACCTTTGGATCGTCGTAAAGTTTTAATCGGCTTCTTGGGTCGTTTGCCAAGCGGCGAAGGAAAGCAAATTTTGTTGCGTTGTTTGTTTAGCGCGAATCGGACATTGCGTCCGACAATTATTGAAACATTGATGGATGCGGCCATTGTGTGGGTGCATCGGGATCGCAAACGTGTGCTAGCCCGCGGTATGATGCAAGACGTGACATGTTGGCACGAAATGAAAATGATGAAAACGGCATTGGAAGTATTGAACGAAGTCAAACAACCTTCATTGAAAAACATGTTTGAAGAAGCATTTGTGGAAGAGATGAACCGCACGCGGATGTTGATTTTGGATCAATTAGATTTGTATTGGGACACTCCTTTGATGAAACAATCTATTGAAACCTTAAAAGGAGATGACTGGAACGCTTTTGCTGGGGCAGTCAGTTGTTTGCAAGATATTTTGCCAACCAAACTTTATCGTGAAGTGCGGCCGGTTTTAATGTATCCGTTGGAAAATGAGGCGCCAGAAAAAATGGAATCTATGTCTGTGGCTCATTATTTGAACAAATTTATTTTGGATCCGTTTGAATGGACAACACCATGGTTCCAAGCATTGGCCTTATATGGTTGGCAAAAAACGGGTGATTCGGCGGGTTTAACGGCTGTCGCGGAAGGATTAAAATCATCCAATTGGGTTGTGTTGGAGGCAGCGTTGTCTGCTTTGAGTAAATTAGAAAAGAACAAAAAGAAGGTCCAAGAAATGATGTTAAATGTTCCAACGCGTTATTTATTAAAACAAAACTTAGAATCATTTGTGGAGGAAAAACATGCTCATCACGATTGAAAAAGTATTAGTGTTAAAACAAATTCCGTTATTCAAGACGGTATCTAATATGGCCTTGTCTGATTTGATGGCTGTGTCGGAAGAACAAACCTTGAAAAAAGAGATGGTTTTGGTGGAAGGAACCAAGCAAAATCGTGTGGTGTATTTCATCTTGTCCGGTTCAGCGGCGAGTGAAAGAGGTAAAATATTTGGCGCACATGAAGCGGTCGGCCTGGACAGCGTATTTTGGGTGTCGCCTGCGAGAGAAACCATCAAGACAACAGAAGATTGTGTCGTGTTGAAAGTAGCTCGTGATAAATTGTATCGGATGATGGCTTTGCACCCGTCATTGGCAACGGCTTTGTTGCACGAACTCAGTCGTTTGATTCACGAAAAATAAACAAGGACTTGATTTTTATTTCAAAATCATTTAAATTAGAGTAGATTTTCAAGCAAAGGGGGAAGTATGGTTGAAAAGAAACCTGTTGTGAAACCGGCAAAACGTAAATCATCCATTGGTGTTTGGGGCTGGCTGTGTTTAATTGTATTTGGATCATTGATTTGTTTGGCGGCAGTTGTCGTCACTTTCCGCATGTGGGATTTGATGGATCAATTGGCTTATTATCGGCGCGCGGAAATGCAACAAAAAGCCGAAGATCGCAATCGTATTGCGCAAAAACAGGCCGAATTAGAACAAATTCGTATTGCAGCGGAACAAGCTCGTCAGGCCAAGATTGCAGATGCGGTGGCATTTGTGAATGGGGAACCGATTACAATGACAGAGATTCGGGAAATGGTGGCGGATATGCCTCAGTTGGCGGAATTACCGTTTGAAAAAATCTATCCGAATTTAATTGATATGCAAATCAACAATCGCGTTGTGATGCAAGGCGCTCATGCGGCTGGTGTTGCAGATCGCCCAGCCATTAAAAAGGCGTTACGTATGGCGGAAGAACAAATCGTTGGTCAAACCTATTTAGACGAATTGTTGGCGGACAAGGTGACCGAAGAAGAAATTCAAGCTCTGTATGATGAGGAAGTGAAAAATTTCCGCCGCGAGGAAGAAATTCATGCACGTCATATTTTGGTGAAGACAGAAAAAGAGGCCAAAGATTTGTTAGTGCAATTAAAAGCTGGTGCTGATTTTGCTGAATTGGCCGATAAAAAATCGTTAGATGAAAACACCAGCGGTGGTGATTTGGGATACTTTACGAAAGGAATGATGATTCCTGAATTCGGCGATATTGTTTTTGATATGAAAAAAGGCCAATTATCTAACCCGATTAAAACGCCATTTGGTTGGCATGTCGTGTTGATTGAAGACAAACGTTTGGCCAATCCACCGAGTTTGGAAGAAACACGAGATGATATTAAAAAGGCCATTATGGAAACGAAGTTGCCGGCTATTTTAGCGACAGAACGGACCAAGATGAATGTTGAAATCGTTAAACCAACATTGGAGTAATAGGATCATCACAAAAAAGTCCCCGAATCAGGGGGCTTTTTTTATCAAAACAAATAATAAAAAACTTGTTTTTTTTATGAAAAAAATATAAAATAAGAAACATATTTTGAAAGGGAAATAAATGCGCTTTTTATCCACGTGTGTCAGTGTCCTGTTTTTTGGGGCGTTAGCCGTCGCGGTTATTGCTTTTCTGGTGGTGTTGCATTATTCCATCGGGTTGCCCGATTATCGCCAGTTAGAAAATTATGAACCACCGATTACGACTCGTTTATATGCAAATGACGGATCATTGCTGATGGAATATGCCACGGAAAAGCGGACTTTTGTTCCTATTTCCAAAATTCCTGATCGCTTGAAACAAGCATTTTTGTCGGCAGAAGATAAAACTTTCTATGAACATGGCGGTATAGATTTAACGGGCTTGGCACGGGCTGTTGTGGTGAATTTACAAAACTTTGGAACAAGTCGTCGTCCGGTGGGGGCTTCTACGATTACGCAGCAAGTGGCCAAAAACTTTTTATTGACCTCTGACAGAACATTGGCGCGTAAGATTAAGGAGGCCTTGTTGGCACGTAAAATTGAAAAGACCTTTTCCAAAGATCATATTTTGGAATTGTATATGAATGAAATTTATTTGGGAATGGGTTCATATGGTGTGGCCAGTGCGGCCTTGAATTATTTTGATAAATCCATGAACGAATTGACATTGGGTGAAATGGCCTATTTGGCGGCTTTACCAAAGGCCCCGAATAACTATCATCCAGAACGTCATCCCGAGGCAGCAAAAGAACGTCGGGATTGGGTTTTGAATCAAATGTTGCAAAACGGATATATCACGAATGCTGAGGCCGCTGAGGCCATGCAGGAGCCGAT
>JAFPYW010000055.1 GCA_017394405.1 Alphaproteobacteria bacterium | reverse complement strand
GTTTGAGTTATCCACAATCGTCTCATTGTTGGGTGGGACAATGTTTGTTGTATGGTTGGGTGAACAAATTACAGCCCGTGGCGTTGGCAACGGAACGTCCATTTTGATTATGGTTGGTATCGTTGCAAATATTCCGGATGCAACCTTGCGTATGTTGGAAAGCGGTCGTGCCGGTCAAATCCCTACATGGATGATTTTTGTAATCGGTTTGATGATTTTTGCCGTAATTTATGTGGTGGTATTGTTTGAACGGGCACAGCGCAGAATCATTATTCAATATCCGAAACGCCAAGAAGCCGGTCGTTTGATGCAGGGCGTGAGTTCTCATCTGCCCTTAAAGATCAATCCGACAGGCGTGATGCCGCCGATCTTCGCCAGTGCTTTGTTGGCTATTCCTGTTGGTATTGCACAATATTTTTCACAAAATACAACATCTGATTTTTGGAACAAGACGGCTTTGTATTTAACACCAGGCCAATGGATCTATATGTTGGTTTTCGGTTTGTTGATTATCTTTTTTACATTCTTCTATACAGGTATTCAATCCAATCCGAAAGAGACAGCGGAAAACCTGAAACGTCAAGGCGGTTTTGTGGCGGGTATCCGTCCGGGTGAAAATACAGCACAATATCTGGATTACGTGATTACGCGTTTAACGGTGTTGGGTGCTATTTACTTGACCGTTTTGTGTATTTTGCCTGAATTTTTGATTGCCACATTTAATGTGCCATTCTTCTTGGGTGGTACGACGTTGTTGATCGTTGTGTCTGTTATTTTGGAAACAGTGAATCAAATTCAATCGCATTTAGTGGCCTATCAATATGAAGGTTTGATTAAAAAAGCCAAATTAAAGGGGAGGTTATAATGGCTGCGTATAATCGCATTGTGTTGTTGGGGCCGCCGGGGTCGGGGAAAGGCACACAAGGTGCTATTTTGGCTGAACGGATGGGGGTCAAGGAAATTTCAGCAGGCGAATTGTTACGCGCAGAAGTCAGAACGGGATCTGAGTTGGGCAAGGAAATTGCCGCCCGCATTGATAAAGGAAATTTGGTTTCGCCGGAATTGATTGTGCGTTTGATGGTGCAAGCATTCTTGGCCTCCGAAAATGCAAATGGTTTTATTTCCGATGGTTTTCCGCGTTCCTTGGAACAAGCGGAAATGTATGAAAAAATTGAAAATACACCGGAATTTGAAGGAAAAAGAATAGATTTAGCATTGTTGATTGATGTTCCCGACGAGTATATCGTGGAACGCATTTTGGGACGTAGCCAATGTACAAAATGTGGCGCGTACTATCATGATAAGTTTAAACCCACAATGGTCGAGGGTGTTTGCGACGTGTGTGGGGGTAAAGAATTTGCCAAACGGGCGGATGACACCGAAGAAACGGTGGTATCTAGACTCCGCGTGTACCGTGAGGCAACAGCTCCGTTGATACCTTACTACGAAAACAAGGGGCTATTGGTTCGTGTGGATGGGACGGGACCCATTGACGCGGTTAGTGAAAGGATAAAAGAAATAGTAAAATACTAATTTTGTGCTTGACAAATTGCGAGAAATAGTTTATAATTCCCACTCGTAATTCAAGCCATCGCTTTCTAAAAGCAGTTGGTTTTTATTGTTCTAATTAGAAAAATGGAGAAATAACCTTGGCACGTATTGCTGGTGTAAATATTCCGACAGATAAATTGGCCGTCATTGGTTTGACGTACATTTATGGTATTGGTCGGAAAAAAGCTGAAGAAATCATCAAAAAGGCAGGCATTCCCATGACACGTCGTGTGAATGATCTGACAGATGATGAAACATTGAAAATTCGTGAAATCATTGATAAAGACTATCAGGTGGAAGGTGACTTGCGCCGTGAGGTTTCAATGAATATTAAACGTTTGATGGATCTGGGATGCTATCGCGGATTGCGTCATCGTAAGGGATTGCCTGTGCATGGTCAACGGACCCACACAAATGCCCGTACTCGTAAGGGTAAAGCCGTGGCAATTGCCGGTAAGAAGAAAGTGACGAAGTAAGAGGTATAAAATGGCTGAAAAGAAAGTAGTCAAAACAAAGAAACGCGATAGAAAAAATGTGGTGGCTGGTATAGCACACATCAATTCAACGTTTAATAACACATTAGTGACAATTACAGATCAAAATGGTAATGCCATTGCATGGTCTTCTTGTGGTGCAAAAGGGTTCAAAGGAACTCGTAAATCTACACCGTATGCCGCTCAGGTGGCTGCAGAAGATGCTGCTCGCAAAGCCATGGAACACGGTATGAAGAGCGTGGATATCGTTGTAATGGGTCCTGGCTCTGGCCGTGAATCCGCCATCCGTTCATTTACTGTTGCCGGTTTGGTGGTCACATCTATTAAGGATGTAACCCCGCTGCCACATAACGGATGTCGTGCTCGTAAACGTCGTCGTGTTTAATTTTTAACAAAAGGAACATACCATGATGATTCAAAAGAATTGGCAAGAATTGATTAAGCCGGAACGTGATAAACAAGTTATTGAGCAAATCGTGCCGGGTTACAAGGCCAAAATGGTCATTGAACCGTTGGAACGTGGTTTTGGTTTCACTTTGGGCAATGCATTACGCCGTGTTTTATTGTCATCCTTACAGGGTGGCGCGGTGACGGCCATCAAAATCGCCGGTGTTCAACATGAATTTTCTTCCATCCCGGGTGTCCGTGAAGATGTGACAGAAATCGTTTTGAACATTAAGAATTTGGCCTTAAAAGTGGATGCCGAAGGTCCTCAGCATATTTATTTGAATGCAACAGGTCCGGGCGTCATTACCGCTAAACAAATCGTAACAAATCATACCATTGAAGTGATGAATCCTGATTTGGTGATTTGTACATTGGAAAAAGATGCCAGCATTGACATTGAAATGATTGTGAACACAGGAAAAGGATATGTGACTGCGGCTGAAAATCGCCCAGCTGATTGCCCAATCGGTTTGTTGCCGATTGATTCCATTTATTCCCCGGTTAAATCCGTGAATTATGAAGTGGAAAACGCCCGTGTTGGTCAACAAACAGACTATGATAAGTTGTCTTTAACGGTTGAAACAAACGGTGTGATGACCCCTGAAGATGCGGTGGCTTTGTCTGCTCGTATTTTGCAGGATCAGTTGAAGGTCTTCATCAACTTTGAAGAACCGGCAGAGGTCAGCATTGAAGAGAAGATTGCAGAATTGCCG
>JAFPYW010000054.1 GCA_017394405.1 Alphaproteobacteria bacterium | reverse complement strand
GGTTTTTCATGTAAAACTAATCGCGCTCTCGTTCTTTTTCCTGTTGTTGGTTGATGCTGACCTCACTCACGTCTTCCACAACCTTTTGGACATCATCTTTAGCTAATACTGATGCCCCCTTTTGAATTGCCATTTTAATCGCACCACGCATAGAATGGTGCAAACTCCCCAAATGTGCGCTCAACGCACTTCCTGCCACGTACAAGCCCCCAACAGCCAACAGGAACATAAACATTCCTTGGTTGCCATTTTTGCGAGCTTTTACTTGCTTTCTAGCCAATTCATATCTGGTCATTTTTTGGTTCCTTTTTGTTTGTTCGGGTCAAAGGGCTCTGCATGAATAATTACCTCTGCATTTGGGTATTGTTTTTGAATGACCTGTTCAATCTTGTCCAAAGTTTGATGGGCTTCATTCAAAGTCAAGTGTCCATCAAATTGTGCATTGAATTGGATGAATAAATTGTCCCCACCTGTTCTGGTTTTCAAAGACGATACATTTTTAACCGGCGGCACCGATAACGCCAAAGAACGGATTTTTTCACGCACAGCAACGGGCAATTCTTGGTCCATCAACATGGCACACGCCTCTTTCATAATACCCCACACAACGCTCAACAAATAAATAGACACAATGATACCAAACAAACCATCCAACCATGTCCAGCCCAGATATGATGTGCCCAATAACGCCAATAACACACCAACATTCATCATAATATCGCCGGTATAATGCGCCTGATCCGTTTTAATAGACAAAGATCCCGTTTGCTGAATGACATAGCGTTGGAACGCCACCAAAAGAATTGTTAAAATAACGCTGAAAATAATTGTTAAAACGCCGAGGGACACATTTTCCACCATGCTCCCCCTCAACAAATGGCTGACAGATTCAATAAACAACAAAACTGCAGAAGCCACAATAATAAATGCTTGTAACAACGCCCCTATCCCTTGGGCTTTCCCGTGGCCGAAACGATGCGCTTTATCCGCCGGCTGAACTGCATGATGAATCGCCACCATGTTGATAAAGGATGTCATTAAATCTTGCACAGAATCAAATAAACTGGACAAAATAGCGACAGAGCCCGTCACAAAAAAGCTGGCGGTCTTAATCAAAATCAACACAACGGCCACGCTAATAGACGCTAAACCGCCCAAAATCATCAATCTATTTTTCTTGTTTTTATGTGTCATAAGGTTATTATATAACTTTTTTTATAATTTACCATAGATTTTTTCAAAAAACTTCCTATATTATAATAGTATGTAAAAGGAGCAACCAATGTCTAACTTGTACGATTTGTTAGGGGTTTCAAAATCAGCCAGTGATAGTGATATCAAAAAGGCCTATCATAAATTGGCCAAAACATTACATCCGGATGTCAATCCTGATGCAAAAGCCCAAGAAAAATTCAAAGCCGTATCCAAAGCATACGAGATTTTATCTGACAAACAAAAGCGCACACGTTATGACGCCGGCGAAATTGACGATAATGGAAATCCCACACCTTTTGGTGCGGGCGCCTATGATCGTGGCGGCGGCGGATTTGGTGGTTTCGGGGGTGGCACTCACACCTATCGACGTGGCAACACAACCTATCAAACCAACATCAATCCGGAAGATTTGGCCTCAATGTTTGGTGGTCTTGGTGGCGGAGCTGGGGGTTTTGATTTTGCAGATTTGTTTGGCATGGGATCCCGCGGACCAAAATCACGCAGTTACCCCACATCACAAGATGTTCAATATAATTTAACCATCCCCTTTGATTTAGCCATCAACGGCGGACAAACAACAGTTGGAATTGAAGGCAAGCAATTAAAAATGCGCGTTCCAGCCGGCGTAGAAGAAGGCAGCACCTTGCGTTTGCGCGGTCAAGGTCAAAATGGCGGAGATGCCTTGATCAAAGTTCATATTCAGGAAAGCCCGCTTTTTACCCGCGAAGGAAACAATTTAATTATCAAAGTACAAATTACCTTAAAAGAAGCTGTACAAGGCACAACCATTACTTTGCCATTACCCTCTGGGGCCGTGGCCGTTAAAGTGCCACCTTACACCAGCGGAGACAAGGTTTTGCGCTTGAAGGGCAAGGGTGTCGGAGGCAAAGGAGATTGCTTAGTTCATTTTTCCATTGTCTTGCCACCAAAGGGCAACAAAGAATTATCCGATTTCGTGTCAGGTTGGTTGGATCCAACCGGAAATCCACGGCATTTCTAAACAAAAAAACGCCCCGTTTAGGGGCGCTTTTTAACCTTATCACTTATTTACACACCTTGCCGACATAATATGTTGCTTTACAGCGGCCATTTTTAGCGATCACGCTGTGCTTATCCGGGCTAATTGTACATTTAGCGGACTTCGTACTTTGATCCGGTTTAACCTGTACAAAGCATAAATTTGATTGAACAGATCCACTTGTATACAAACACTTTCTGCCCCATTCTTTTGCCTTCGGATCAAAGAAACATGTTTCAGCCGTGCGCAATTCACACGTATTACCACGTTTTTCATATCCTTTTTTACATCCAAACGTTTTGCCATTACAGGTAGCATTTTCCGGGCAAGACAAACATTGCTTTGTCTTTTGATTGTAGTAAGAATGTCTGTCACAAGCCGAGGCATAAGCGTACGCCACGCCACCAACAATACCAACGATACAAATCAAAAGACAAAGTTTTTTCATGTTAGTTCCTCCTATAGGTTAGCAATCACAATCACAATAGTAGTGTTTATGTGCTGCCTTGTTCTTTGCGCACTTGCCTGCGGCGATATTTTCCACCCGACAAGCTTGGCAATTCTTGTAGTGGCTTCTGATATAATCAACACTTACATGAGATCCTTGTTGGCACTTATTCACACTATTACAAATCACACGACCTTCAGAATCCTTTGTATATCCCTTTGGACATTTTGGATTCTTACCATCACATGTTGCGCCCTTCGGGCAGGCCTCACAAATCTCTCTATTTTGCTTTTTATCAAAGCGAAGATATTGATTTTTATTGCATGTTGGTATAACCGCCACACATTTATTTCCTGTCAACTTATAACCCGCGGCGCATTTGATAACCTTTTCGCCATCGCAGGTGGCATTGGCCGGGCATTTTTCGCAGTTAGCAATGTTCCAGTATTCGTTCTTATTGCAATGTGGTACGTCACAGGCATGGTGTGCTTTGCTGTATGTATAACTCTTGCACGAAAAATCTTTACCATTACATGTCGCGTTTTTCGGACAGGCCTTGCAAATACCATCTTCTATGTGTTGATTTTTGGCGCAAATCTTGGCAACACACCGAATAGCCCCGTCAACCAACGCTGATACATATCCGGCCTTGCATTTTGCAGTTTTACCATCACAAGTTGCATTTGCTGGACACGCAGCACATGCCCGTGTTGACGCGTTCAGGTATTGCGTTGTTTTACATGTAGCAGGTAAGCATTTGGATCCGGCACGACCTTGCGCCGCATCACACATAGGTGCTGTCTTGGTACAACCGGTATCCACGGCTGTTTCGGTTTTATCATTTACACACATACCACATTTTCCCGTGCTATCAAGATAACGTCCAGTTTTACCGCAAACATTTCTACACATGATATCATATTTATTTCCCTGATATCCATAACTGGTAGATGCCGTCTTTGCACAATCATACATAAACACAGCATTTACAACCGTTGAGAAGCCCATAACGGCGGCCAATAACAATAATTTTTTCATTTTTTTCTCCTTTTTTTACTGACTGCTATACCATTGTTGTACCACACTCAACGTGGGCTGTCAAGCATTTTTATGCTTTTACCTCAGGAACAGTCAGGCGTGGTTTTTTGGTACTGATTTTCTTTTCATCTTGGCGGATTTTTTTGCCCTTTAATAAAGCATTTACTTCATCTCCGGACAAAGTTTCATATTCCATTAACCCCTTTGCCAAAATATCTAATTCCTTTTTGTTTTGCTTCAAGATAGTTTGCGTACGACGATACGCATTTTGAATCAAGGCGCTAATGGCTTTATCCACCTGTAAAGCGGTATTATCAGCCATATTTTTACGTTTGGCAATGCTGTATCCCAAAAATACGTCACTTTCCGGCTCCTCAAAAGCAATCGGACCCAACGGACTCATGCCCCACTCGGCCACCATCCGGCGAGCAATCGTTGTGGCAACTTGAATATCATTGCTGGCACCCGTAGAAACCTTTTCTTTGCCCAACACCATCTCTTCGGCCACACGCCCCGCAAACAAAATAGACAGACGGCTGAGCAAATAGGTTTTACTTTGAGAATATTTATCCTTTTCGGGCAGCTGCATAGTTACACCTAAAGCGCGTCCGCGCGGAATAATCGTCACCTTGTGCAACGGATCAGATTCGGGCAAATGGAGCGACACAATGGCGTGCCCTGCCTCGTGATAGGCGGTCATACGCTTTTCCTTTTCGTCCATAATCAAACTGCGGCGTTCGGCCCCCATCATCACCTTATCTTTGGCATCTTCAAAATCGCCCATGGTGACCATTGTTTTATTACGCCGAGCGG
>JAFPYW010000053.1 GCA_017394405.1 Alphaproteobacteria bacterium | reverse complement strand
GTTTTTGATTGGTTTAATCAAATTGATTAGTTTGCCTTTTTGGCAGCAACAGCAGCCTGAGCGGCAGCCAATCTGGCCAACGGCACACGGTATGGCGAGCAAGACACACCATTCAAGTATTGATTCAAATACTTGATGGAGTCGGCATCACCACCATGCTCACCACAAATGCTCAAGTAAATGTTTGGATTTGTGGATTTACCTGCTTGGCAAGCCATTGCAATCAATTTGCCTACGCCATGACCATCCAAAGATTGGAACGGATCACGTTCATAGATGCCTTTTGCCACATATTGTGGTAAGAAGGATCCGGCGTCATCACGGCTCATGCCCAATGTTGTTTGGGTCAGGTCGTTTGTTCCGAATTCAAAGAAGTCGGCGAGCTCAGCCATTTCATCAGCGAGCAAGGCGGCACGTGGCAATTCAATCATTGTACCCACTGTGTATTCCACCTTTTTGCCTTTTTCAGCAAAGACTTTCTCGGCTGTTTCGTCAATAATCTTTTTGCAAATTTCCAATTCTTTTCTGGAAGAAATCAAAGGAACTTCGATTTCCGGAATTGCCTTCACGCCTTGGTCGGCCACTTCAACGGCGGCTTCCAACACAGCACGTGTTTGCATTTCGCAAATTTCTGGATAAACGACAGCCAAACGACATCCACGGAAGCCCAACATTGGGTTGGCTTCGTGTAAAGCGTTTGTACGGGCAATAACTTCTTCAACTGTAATGCCCATTTGTTTTGCCAAAGCTTCTTGTTCTTCCTTCTTGTTTGGCAAGAATTCATGCAAAGGCGGATCCAACAAACGAACTGTTACTGGAAGACCATCCATAATCTTGAACAAAGCCACAAAGTCTTCGCGTTGGAATGGCAACAATTTATCCAAAGCAGCACGACGGCCAGCTTCGTCATTTGCCAAAATCATTTCTCGCATGTGGTTGATACGGCTTGGATCAAAGAACATGTGCTCTGTACGGCAAAGACCAATACCTTCAGCACCGAAATCTTTAGCTGTTTGAGCATCAAGCGGTGTTTCAGCATTAGCGCGGACTTTCAATGTGCGGATTTCATCAACCCAGCCCATGAATTCACCAAAATCGCCAGCCATTTCTGGTTTCACGAGTGGCAATTCACCAGCCATCACTTGACCAGTTGTACCATCAATGGAGATCATGTCGCCGGCCTTTAATGTCACACCACCAGCTGTCAATGTTTGAGCAGCATAGTCAATGCGCAAATCGGCCACACCAGACACGCAAGGAATACCCATACCACGGGCAACCACGGCTGCGTGAGAGGTCATACCACCACGAGCGGTCAAGACACCTTGGGACACATGCATACCGGCAATGTCTTCTGGAGATGTTTCAACGCGCACCAAAACAACTTTCTTGCCTTCGGCGGCTTGAGCTTCGGCATCGGCAGCGCTGAACACGATTTGTCCAACGGCGGCACCTGGGGAAGCAGGCAAACCTGTTGCAATCACATCACGTTTGGCGGATTTATCAAACATTGGATGCAACAATTGATCCAAATGACCCGGTTCAACACGTGTAACAGCTTCTTCTTTCGTAATCAAGCCTTCATGCACCATGTCAACAGCAACCTTCAAAGCGGCCAAGCCAGTGCGCTTACCGTTACGGGTTTGCAACATGAACAATTTACCATCTTGAACGGTAAATTCCATATCTTGCATGTCTTTATAGTGTTGTTCCAATTTCGTACGAATATCGCAGAGTTGTTTATAAACATCTGGGAATTCATCTTCCATGCAAGGCACATCCAAATGACGGCGTTCATTTCCGATACGGGAAATTTGTTGCGGTGTACGAATACCGGCCACCACGTCTTCACCTTGAGCATTCTTCAAATATTCACCATAGAAGTAATTTTCACCTGTGGCGGCGTCACGGCTGAAGCACACGCCGGTTGCGGAATTGTCGCCGGAGTTGCCGAATACCATGCACTGCACGTTCACAGCTGTACCCCAGTCGCCTGGGATGTTGTTGAGTTTGCGATAGAAGACGGCACGTTCTGTCATCCAAGAACCGAACACGGCACCGATAGCACCCCACAATTGTTCGTTCACATCTTGTGGAACTGGCTTGCCTTCTGCAATACCAATCTTTTTGTATTCTTCAATAACTTGCTTCAATTGATCAACAGTCATTTCGTTATCGTGTTTGTAGCCATTTTCTTCACGAACGCGATCCAAAACGGCTTCAAACTTATGAATATCTACACCCATAGCTGTATCAGAATACATCTGAATGAAACGACGATAGGAATCGTAAGCAAACTTTGGATTGTTAGAAGCTTTTGCCAAACCTTCAACAGTTTGATCATTTAAGCCCAAATTCAAAATTGTGTCCATCATACCTGGCATAGAAACGCGAGCACCAGAACGGACAGAGAATAACAATGGATTTTCTGGATCACCGAATTTGCGGCCCATCAAAGCTTCAACGCTGGCCAAACCGGCTTTCACTTGTTCTTTTAATTCGTCAGCATAGGTTTTGCCGTTTTCATAGTAATATGTACAAGCCTCAGTTGTGATAGTAAAGCCTGGAGGAACGGGGCATCCAATGCTGGACATTTCAGCCAAGTTGGCACCTTTACCGCCCAATAAATTACGCATGCCGGCATTACCTTCTGCTTTGCCGTCACCAAATGTATATACCCATTTTGTCATTTTTATTTTTCCTTCTTTTATAAATAAAAAAACCACCCTTCATCTTTTTAAGTGGAAAATCCTCTTTTTTTGATGGCGGTGATTTTAGCATTTTTTGAAACGGATTTCAAGAGATTTTTTGAATTTTTTGTGTATAGGTCATAGAAACAGAAAATGAAATTGCAAAACAGTGGATTTTGTGATATAATGAGGGCGTTGCTGAAAGGTGGTGCCCATGACAAAATTAAAACATCCCCGAATCTTAACAAGTTTAGCCATTTTATCAACCCTGATGCCGATGCTGGCAAAGGGATATAGATATGATGAGATGGGCCTGGGCTGTTGGGCAGAACCGCAATTTTTGAATTGGCATATGTGTCAGGCGTTCCCTCGAGGTGATTTTGAAGAGGTGAATCCCGGTAAATGGGCACCGTTATGTGAAAACATTCGGACGAATTTGCCGGCGGAAATCAGTCTTCCCCTGTATGGGTACCACTTTACAACGAATCAGCTAAATACCTTTGTCGCAGCGTTGAAAGAAAATCACACCATTCAGTATTTAGATATGCAATGGACGGGCCTAATGCCGGATGATGTCAGCCGGGTGTTGGATGCGGCGAAAAATAATGATTTAAGGTTGCTTGATTTATCAGACAATGCGATGACGGCAAAAAATCTTGAAGAAATTGGCACATTTTTAACGGAACATCAAGGGATGAATACGTTGGTATTGGGCCATCATTATTGGCAGAAATTAAACCCAGAGCAAGTTCCCCAAATCGTTTCGCGCAAAGAAATTAAACCATTCACAGATGCTTTACGCAAGCATAAGGGGTTAAAGACATTGGTGTTGCGTGGGTGGAACATAACAACGGATGCGATGAAAGAATTATTTGACGCCTTAAAAGAAAACAAAAGCGTTGAATGTTTGGACATGCAAGAAACTTTTAAAAATGACAGCAAGCGTGTGGATTTGTTGGTGGATTATTTGGCAAGTAATCCTCATTTGAAAGAGATTATGATTTGGAACAGCGGATTAGGCCCGGGTACGGGTGCGAAAATTGCCAAAGCGGTGGAAAAGAATACCAATTTAAGGGAATTATGGACTGGCGGCAATAATTTTAGCAAGAATGATTTTTATGCCATTGCCAAAATGTTGCCCAAAAACAAGACATTGAAAGTTCTGTATTGTGATGGAGAAAGGGACGAGGCCGTCGGTACCGCTTTGGCCAATGCTATGCTCAACAATTCAAGCATAACAAAACCAGGGTTTATTGATTATCAAAAAATGAAGGAAGAAGATATTAAAACAATTACACAAGCGGCAAGATTTAATTCCAAACATGAGGGGCAAGATATCACATTAAAACAATGGCGTGAAACCCATACGCCCGATCCACGCAACATACAAGATTGGGAAAGGTGGGTCCGATGAGAAAATTGAAAACATATCCCCTTTTAACCGGTTTGGCCGTTTTATCAACCCTGATGCCGATGAAAGCAAAGGGGCAGGATTTATATTGGAGATGGGAAGATAAACTTCCATCTATGGGAGAAGAACTGTCCGCGGAGGAAAAGGAAGGGGAAGAACTGGATTGTGATGAAATTGTGGGTGATCTTAGACAGGATCCTCGGTATAGTGATTTTGAAATGAAACGTATGGGCGGGTTTGCTTATGATGGTGGCTTTACTTCCGGAATTGTGGATTGTTATTGGGCCGGTGGAATAAAAGATCAGGATTTTGATAAACTGAATCCGGGCAAATGGAAAACATTGTGTGAAAATTTGCGCAATAATTCATCCGCTGTGCGTCGGCTACCCCTGAATGGATATAATTTTACAACAAATCAAATAGATGAATTGCTTGCTGCCCTGCATGAAAATCAAAGCGTGGAGTATTTGGATCTGAAATGCACCTCTTTGCGACCGATAGATATAGGGCGTTTGTTGTTCGCTGTTAAAAATAATCCAAACTTAAAAGGGCTTGATTTGTCAGGCAATTTAATGTTGGGGTATAATGTAAAACAAATCAGTGCATTTTTGCGCGAAAACAAAACGTTGGAATCGTTGTTTTTGGGAAATCCCTATGCCTATCCGCCAAGTCCGCTTATGGCTGAACTAAAATTTGTTGATCGAGAATTTATTAAACCTTTGACCGATGCGTTGCGAGAAAATAACACCCTGAAGTGTGTAAGTTTTCAGGGGTGGATGATGACGTCGGATGCTGCCGAGGAATTATTTAACACTTTGAAGAAAAATAAAAGCATTGAAATTTTAGATTTGCAAAGCGCGTTTTCAAACCAAGACAAAACGGCACCTTTGGTGGCGAATTTCTTGGCAACCGATCCGAAGTTAAAAGAATTAAGTTTATTTGGGTGTGGCTTTCCGCAAGGAACAGGGGGTAAGATTGCCAAGGCATTGGAACGCAACACACATTTAGAGGTTTTGTATGCAAATGGTAATTATTTTAACTCAGAAGATTATCGGGCCGTGGCCAATATGATTGCTAAAAACGGATCGTTGCGCGCTTTGTACAGTGAGGGGCGGATGGACAAAGATGTGGTGACTTTGTTTATTCATAATATGGCGCAAAATTTTAGTTTTAGTACCGAAGATTTTTTCTGTGACAGCAATTTGAATTATGATGAAAGAAATGCTCTTTCAAATGAACTACACTTTAATTCCCAATATCAGTTGGCATTAAAAGATCCCCGTGCAACTAGTATAGGATATGTCAATAGGGATACATGTTCTCCAACGAAAAAATTTGTTTTTGACCATTTCGGAGTGATTAAAGCATATTTGAAATCTCATCCGGATAAAACGATAAAAGATTATTTGCGCAATACAAACCAGAAAAATGCTGTGCAACAATCACAAAGAGTTTGGACCGCTTGCCCTTAAATTTTCTTGATGACTTTTTTCATCAGGGTGGAAAAGGGGTATTTTGCAAAATCTTTTGGTTTTACCCAAACGCCGTTTTTCACGTCAAATGGTGGCTTTTTCTGAACAATTTGCAATGTCAATTTGAAATGTGTAAAGACGTGAGTGATGGTGGGATGTTTTCCTTTTAATAAACTACCTTCATGCCATGGAAATTCCCATAGGCCATGTAACAGACCTTTTTCAGTACGTTGGCGGATCAAGTATTCCCCTTTATCGTTTTGCCATAAATACACTTGCCCCATCACATTTTTCTTTTCCAATTTTTTGATTTTCGGGATGGATTCTTGAATGTTCTTTTTATATGCCACACAAGCACTTTTCCATGGACACATGGCGCATTTCGGACTTGTCGGCGTACAGGTGGTGGCGCCCAAATCCATGATTGCACTAGCATAATCGGCACCATGTTTATGGCTTGTCAACTTTTCGGCAAGCGGATAAATATCTTTGGCGGTAATCTCTTTTGTTATACCATAAAGCCGAGCAATCACACGCATCACATTCCCATCCACAACGGTTTCCGGCATATTAAACGCAAAACAACAAATGCTGGATGCAGAATAGGGGCCAATGCCCGGCAATTTTAACAATTCGTCACGATTCTTTGGAATTTTGCCATCATATTTTTCTACTAAAACTTTGGCACATTCATGAATCTTTCTGGCACGGGTGTAATACCCCATTCCTTGCCATGTCAAGAGCACATCTTGCAAATCGGCTTTAGCAAGGGCTTGGATGGTTGGGAAACGTTTCATCCATTTATCAAAATAGGTCAGCACCGTTGCTACGGTTGTTTGTTGGAGCATAATCTCGCTGATCCAGACGGCATAAGAATCAAAGTGTGCGCCACCTTTTGTGCGCCATGGCAATTCTCGTCCGTTTTTTTGATACCAAACGAGCAGATTATTCGTCAGATTTTGGCTCATCTTCGGCCTTATTATCTACCGCTTCAATAGATTCTTCTTTCTCCTCTTCTTTGGGCGGTTTAATGTCGGGAACCGGATCTTCCTCTTGAGTAGCGGCCTCGGCTTCGGCCTGGGCGGCGGCTTGTTCAATCAATTCCTTTTCCGGGGTTTTAATCGGTTCCGGCACAACTTCTTTATTGCCTGCTTTCGCATACACGCGCAATTTACGGCCGGAATCATCCACGTTTAAGAACACTTCTTGGCCGGGGTGAATACGTTCCTGCATAATCAATAAGGATAGCGGGTTTTCCACTTGCTCTTGAATCAAACGTTTCAAAGCGCGCACACCAAACTTACTGGTAAATACTTCATCCACAAACCATTGTTTTGCACTGTCATGCACAACAACGTGATAACCAACATTTTCTGCTCGTTTTAATAATTTATTCAAGTGAATATCCACGATCTTCAACAAATCTGGTTCGGTCAATTGGTGGAATGAAACGATATCATCCAAACGGTTCAAAAATTCAGGACGGAAATAATCGGTCAATTTTTCTACACGTTGATAACTGGGCAAGTTTGCCCCCACGTTTGATGTTAAAATGATAATGGTGTTTCTGAAATCAACGGTGGTGCCCTTGCTGTCGGTCAATCGCCCTTCATCCAACAATTGCAACATCAAATTCAAAATGTCCAAATGTGCTTTTTCAATTTCGTCGAACAAAACAACCTGGAAAGGTTTCAAACGAACGGCTTCAGTCAATAATCCACCGGCCTCAAACCCAGGTGATCCAGGCGGCGGACCAATCATGCGTGCCACAGAAGACCGTTCCATGTATTCAGACATATCCAAACGCAACAAGGCCGTTTCATCATTAAACATAAAATCGGCCAATGATTTTGCTAATTCTGTTTTACCAACACCGGTTGTACCGATAAACAGGAACGAACCAATCGGGCGATTGGGATCTTGCATGCCAGAACGCGAACGGCGAATAGCGTCGGCCACCACTTTCACAGCATTATCTTGTCCCACAACGCGTTGGCGTAAAATTTCCTCAGCGTGGGCCATGCGACTTTTGTCTTCGGCATCTACTTTATCAACGGGAATGCCAGTCCAATCAGCAATCGTTTTATTGCAATATTCTGGTGTTAAAATATTTTGATCGACATTTCCTTGCGCGGCTTCAATCATCAACAAACTGGCCGCATCATCTAATAAATCCAAGGCTTTTTCAGGGAAGTGTCGCTGTTTGATATAACGTGCTGTCAATTGACAAGCCGCTTTAACAGTTTCTTGCGGAATTTGCAGATCATAATGTTGCTCATAAAGACCTTTTCTAGCCATCACAATTTCAATGGCAT
>JAFPYW010000052.1 GCA_017394405.1 Alphaproteobacteria bacterium | reverse complement strand
TTTCCATAATAGATGTCATAGAAACTAAAGTAGGATAAACATAATTATTATCAGCACACATTACTATGTCTAAAACTTTTGCAAATGCTGCACTGCATGATAAACATAAAGCCATTACTAATACGATTATTTTCTTCATTTTTATTCCTTTCGTTTGTTGTTGATGTTTCAATGGTATTCCACAAAAGCGAATTTGTCAAACAAAAATTTATTTCTGATTATAGACATTTTTTTTCATTTGTGATACACTAGCAAAAACTGAAAGGAATAAAAATGGAAAATCAATCAAATTACTCAGATATTGACACATTGGAGGCGGCAGAACGCAAGAAAAAAAGACGCGAATGGATTCAATTATTTTGGTTGGCGTTGTTGGCTTTGGCAATTCGGTCATGTGCTTTTGAACCATACAACATTCCGTCTAGTTCTATGGTGCCGACATTATGGGTGGGCGATTATTTATTCATCAGCAAATACGATTATGGTTATTCCAAGCACTCATTCCCCTTTTCCATTCCTTTAATTCCAAAAGGACGAATCTTTAACAACCCACCGAAACGTGGTGATGTGGTTGTGTTCAAGGTGCCAACAGACCAAAAAACGGACTATATCAAACGCGTTGTCGGTTTGCCTGGTGATCGCATTCAGGTGTTGGGTGGCCATTTGGTTATCAATAATGAATCTGCCGTCCGTGAAAAAATCCGCGAAGAAGATTGGCTGACAGAATCCGGATTACAACACTATATTCGTTATCGTGAAACGCTGCCCGGCGGTTTCCAACACGATATTTACGAATTGAATGACCACATGCCGTTGGACAACACAGATCCTATTGATATTCCAGAAGGATATTACTTTATGATGGGTGACAATCGTGATAATTCGCAAGACAGCCGTGTCTTTGGTTTAGTACCGGAAGATCTGTTGGAAGGTAAAGCCCGTTTGATTTTCTATTCCACAAACGGCAACGGATGGTTTTTCCAATTTTGGCGCTGGACCGACTTTTTGCGCTTGGATCGTATTTTTACGGAGATTCATTGATGCGCGATTTGTTCAAAAATCCGAAATTGTTTGATGAAGCCATTCAATTGGCCCGCGGAGGAAAGGCCGCCGCGTATGAACGTTTGGAATTTTTGGGCGATCGTGTGTTGGGCTTGGTTGTGGCAGAAATGCTATATACTACTTATCCAAAAGAAAAGGAGGGCGCTTTAGCTAAACGATTTGTGGCCCTGACACGAGAAGGCACATTAGCTGACGTCGCGCATTTATGGCGGTTGAATAAGCAAGTCAAAACCACAGATTCCGAATTACGTGAAAACGATTCCGTTTTAGCCGACGTTTGTGAAGCCGTGTTGGGCGCCTTGTATTTAGATCAAGGATTGGATGCCGTCAAAAAGGTTATGTTGCCGGTATGGACACCTTTGATGGAATCAAACATTCAAGCACCACAAGATCCAAAATCTGCCTGTCAAGAATGGGCTCAAGAACGCTATAAATGTTTGCCAATTTATAAGACTTTGGGACAAATCGGAACAGATCACTCTCCCGTTTTCAAGGTTCAAGTTCAAGTGGCTAATATGAGCGCCATCGGATTTGGACAAAATAAAAAAGCGGCCGAAAAGGAAGCGGCCCAAAACTTGTTGGAGCAATATCATGGCTGAAAAAAAATGTGCATTTGTGGCGATTTTGGGTGCTCCAAATGCCGGAAAATCAACATTGCTCAATAAAATTATCGGGGACAAAATTTCCATTGTTTCCCCAAAAGTACAAACAACACGTGGTAAGGTGCGCGGCATTTATATCAAAGATAACACACAATTGATTTTAGTGGATACGGCGGGTATTTTCCGTCCCAATCGGCGTTTAGATCGTGCCATGGTGGCTGGGGCTTGGACTGAATCAGATGATGCTGACATGCGCTTGGTGCTAATAGATGCACATAAGGGAATGGATAAAAATACTGAACTGATTATCAACACATTAAAGAAAACGCATCAAAAGGCCATTTTGGTGGTGAATAAAATTGACGGAATGTCTGCAGAAAAAATAGCAAAAATTGCCGTTGATTTGGGGCAAATGGATTTGTGGCAATCCGTTTTTTATGTATCAGCAAAAACCGGAAAGGGTGTGTCTGAATTATTGAATTATTTGTCAAACCAAGCGAAGGCATCTCCATGGTTATTTGATGCGGACGAAATGACGGATATGCCCGATCGATTGTTTGCAGCCGAAGTCACGCGTGAAAAATTATTTATGAATCTGCAAAACGAATTACCGTATCATTTGGCGGTGGAAACAACTGCTTTTAAGGAAACGGAAAAAAGCATTCGTATTGAACAAAATATCATCGTGGAACGCGCGGCACATCGGATGATTATCTTGGGTCGTGGCGGGCAAATGATTAAAAAAATAGGTCAACAATCACGCATGGAGTTGACAAAACAATTGGGCAAAAAGGTCAATTTGTTTTTGTTTGTGAAAGTGCGTGAAAATTGGATTGATGATCCGAATCAATACAAACCATGGGGATTGGATTTTAATGCCTGATTTTACCACGGACAATGCTTTGGTTTTGAATACGCGCCCCTTAGGGGAAAACACCTTTATTATCACCTTATTTACGGCTGAACATGGTCGACATTTAGGTGTCTACAAAAAAAAGACGTCGCCTGAAATTGGCACTTTGGTTCATGCACATTGGAAAGCCCGATTAGCCGATCAAATGGGCACCTTTTATTTGGAAGAAGTGAAGGCCTATGCGCCCTTGTTGATGGATGACAGAAAGCGCTTAAATGTTTTAATCAATCTGTGTGCTACGTTGGACAAAGTATTGCCCGAACGCCAAACATATAACACTTTGCATCATCAGACATTGACCTTATTGCAACAACTTTTTTTACCGGATTTTTATGCTAATTATATTAAATTTGAGGTAATGTTATTAAAATCATTGGGGTTTGCGTTGGATATGACCGAATGTGCCGGTGGTGGTGATAAAAATAATTTGGCCTATATTTCCCCCAAAACCGGACGTGCCGTCAGCCGTGAAAAAGGCAAACCATACCATAATAAATTGTTGCCCCTGCCCGCGTTTTTATGGCGTAACGATCCCGCGACACCTCAAGATTTGTTGGATGGTTTGGCTTTGACATCCCATTTTTTTCATGCCCAACTATTGGATGAAATGCCTGCCTCTCGTACCCGTTTAATTCAAGATATTCAAAGGATGGCTCATGGATAAATTATTATTGATGTCTTGCTGCGCGCCGTGTTCTGTGGGGGTCATTACTGATTTGGCCAACCAAAAAGTGAATTTTGCGGTTATGTTTTTTAATCCGAATATTCAACCAAAAGAAGAATATGAGCGGCGATTGGCCGAAAACAAACGCGTTTGCAAAGCATTGAATGTGCCGTTTGTTGAAGGTGATTATTTGCCTGAAATTTGGCAAAAGGCCACTCGTGGTTTGGAAAACGAACCCGAACGTGGCAAACGTTGTGATCAATGTTTTTACCTGCGATTAAAGGCTGGTGCAGAATATGCAAAGGCTCATGGATTCACACGAATGACCTCTGTTTTTGGCATTTCCAGATTCAAAGATTTTGATCAGGTTTGTCGTGCCGGGAAAAAAGCCGAACAGGAAACTGGTATTCCGTATGAAACAACAAACTGGCGAAAAAACGGGGGATTGGAACACGCGGAACGATTGGCAAAAGAGTATAATTTATACCGCCAAACATATTGCGGATGCAAACCAAAAAAATAATACTTGCACTTTCAATTTTTTTTAAGTATGATATCTTTTATATAAGCAAGGGGAGGAAAAATATGTTCAAAAAAAATCACACAGAATCCGGTCGAACAATGTCTGAGGTATTAGCCGTGTTGGCTATTATGGGCGTTTTATCTGTTGGTGTTATTGTCGGTTTTCGGAACATGATGAGCAAAAAGAATATCAATGATATCATTCATGCTATCAATTTGCGCAGCATTCAAATTTTGAGTTCATTTAAAGATGGTGGCCATTCGAGTCCGGATGCTATGGATGCCTATTTGGCACGCTACGCCACATCTGCCGGCGGATACAATATTACCTTCAAGGCCCCACGAGATACAGATCGCGAATTTACCGGCAAGGAATTCGTTGCCGAAATTACCGATCAAACCGGTGCTCGCATCAAGGGCTCTATGTGCCGTAAGTTATTGACAACCATGGTCAAAATCAATGGCGTGTCCGATATTGATTTTACCGTTCATAATGAAGAAATGGAAGACGGTTCCATAGAAGATGTCACCATGCGTTTAAGCGGCAAAGCGGTGGATTTGAACGCGCTTTGCGGAAAAGACGTTTTATAATAAAAAAACATCTTGATTTTTTTATAAAAACCTGATATACTTATCTCACTTTTTCAAAGTGGAAGAGTCTATCGGGTTTTGTATTCGCGCCTGATTGTTGTTTTGAAGAATACATAAAGTCCGCGATTTTTAATCGTTGGCCAACCAAAAAAACTTAAGGTATTTTATGGTAAGTAAAAAACAAGCAACACCAGAAACAGAAGATTTTGGTGCTTTATTAGATGAATATATGGGTGCTAATGCCCAATTACAAGGAAAGACCGTTTCCGGTACAGTCACACACATTGATGATGATGAAGTGGTCGTTGATGTCGGTGTGAAGTCCGAAGGTCGTATTCCTTTATCTGAATTTGGCGTACAATCCGTCAAAGTCGGCGACGTTGTGGAAGTTTTCATTGAACGTTATGAAGACCGCGAAGGCAACGCCGTTTTGTCCCGTGAAAAGGCTCGTCGTGAAGAGGCCTGGGGCGATTTAGAACAAGCTATGACAAAGGGCGAACACGTGAACGGTACAATTTTTGGCCGTGTCAAAGGTGGCTTCACCGTTGATTTGAAGGGCGCAACAGCGTTCTTACCAGGCAGCCAAATTGATGTCCGTCCAATTCGTGATATGACTCCACTTATGGGTGTTGAACAACCATTTGCTATTTTGAAAATGGACAAAGCACGTGGCAACATCGTTGTGTCTCGCCGTGCGGTTTTGGAAGAAGCCCGCGCTGAACAAACATCTGAAATCATCAAAAACTTGTCTGAAGGTCAAATTGTTGATGGTACAGTCAAAAATGTCACCGATTATGGTGCATTCATTGATTTGGGTGGCGTAGATGGTTTATTGCACGTGACAGATATGAGCTGGAAACGTATCAACAATCCATCTGAAATTTTGTCCGTTGGTCAAACAATCAAGGTTCAGATCATTAAATTTAACCAAGACACAGGCCGTATTTCTTTAGGCTTGAAACAAATGGAAACAGATCCTTGGGCCGGCGTGGATACAAAATTCCACCCGGGCGACAAATTGTCCGGCAAGATCAGCAACATCACCGATTATGGTGCCTTTGTTGATTTGGGTAATGGTGTTGAAGGTTTGGTCCATGTGTCTGAAATGAGCTGGACAAAGAAAAACACACATCCAAGCAAGATCGTTACATTGGGTCAAGAAGTCAATGTGATCGTTTTGGAAGTGGATGAATCCAAACGCCGTATTTCTTTGGGTATGAAGCAATTGCAAGAAAACCCATGGGAAAAATTCGCTAAAGAGCACAAAGTCGGCGACATCATTGAAGGCGAAATCAAGAACGTGATCGAATTCGGTGTGTTCATGTCTTTAACAGAAGACTTGGACGGCATGATTCACAGTTCCGATTTGGCTTGGGATAAACCAAGTGAAGAAGCCATCAAGGATTACAAGAAGGGCATGACTGTCAAAGCCAAGATTTTGTACATAGATGTTGAAAAAGAACGTATTTCTTTGGGCATCAAGCAATTGACACAAGATCCTATGGCTGGTTCTATGGAAGGCCTGAAGAAAGGCGCCGTGGTGACTGCTGTTGTATCC
>JAFPYW010000051.1 GCA_017394405.1 Alphaproteobacteria bacterium | reverse complement strand
TGGCGGAAAAGAATAGAACGGCAGTGCGATTGACTATGCCGGAACGCGGTAAAATTTATGACAGAAACGGCGTGTTGCTTGCTGGAAATAAAAAGGTTTTTCAAGCTGTTTTAATCAAGGAACAGGCCGATGATTATAAGGCCACATTGGCTCGTTTCAAAAAGTTGATTGATCTGGATGAAGATGAAGAAGCCCGGTTATTAAAGGAAATTAAATATAAAAGGCCCTTTATGCCTGTGCGTATCAAAGATAATTTGACGAAGGATCAAGTTGTTTTATTACATCTAAATGCTCCTGCATTAGAGGGTATTCAAATTGAAGAAACAACCACACGTTACTATCCAGAAAAGGAATTAAATGCGCATGTTGTGGGGTATGTGTCCTTGTTGAACGACAAAGATACGGATGTGGATGCAACATGGTTTGATTTGGCCGGTTATCGTATTGGAAGAACCGGCTTGGAGCAAAGTTTAGAGCACGTTTTAAGGGGTCGGCCGGGTATCAAAAAAACAGAAATCAATGCCTTGGGCCGTACGGTTAGTTTAATTGATCAGGAAAAGGCTATTCCCGGCCAAGATCTAACTCTGACAATAGATAATCGTTTACAACATATTGCAACTGATGCTATGGGCCAACAATCAGGAACCGCAATTTTGGTGGATGTTCATACTGGGGAAATATTGAGTTTTGTTTCAACACCATCTTTTGACCCCAATTTGTTCTTGGCTCCAATCAGCGCACAAAAATGGAATAAATTGTCCAATAACCAAAAGCGCCCATTACAAAATAAAGGGATTTTCGGAACATATTCTCCCGGATCTATTTTTAAATTAGTGGTTGGCTTGGCCGGATTGGAAAGTGGTGCGATTGATCCCAATAAACGCGTTTATTGTTCTGGTTTGACACAATTGGGCAAGCAAATATTCCATTGTTGGAAAAGGGAAGGGCACGGTTCTTTGACTTTGCAGGAGGCGTTACGTCATTCGTGTGACGTTTATTTTTATGAAATGGGTCAAAAAATAGGCCCGGAAAAAATCGCAGAAATGGCCGTAAAAATGGGCTTTGGTGAAATTGTTGATACTGAAATCAAAGGGGAAAAAGAAGGTTTGGTCCCAACGGCAGAATGGAAAAAACGTGTTAGAAATGATTCTTGGCGTACGGGAGATACATTAAATTTGAGCATAGGCCAAGGTTTCTTGTTAGCTACGCCATTGCAATTAGTTCGCGCGACAGCAGCAATTGCCAATAAAGGACATTTGGTAAAATTACATTTTTTGAAAGATGATACCCCCATTGAACAAACCCCGGCAATTTTTGACGATAAATACCTTAAATTATTACGCGCCGGGATGTATGATGTTGTGAACCACGAAAACGGAACGGCCTATGGTAGCCGATTTAATATAGAAGGGATGCGTATGGCAGGTAAAACAGCAACAACTCAGGTGCGGCGTATCACAATGAAGGAGCGCGAGGAAGGTATCAAAAAGCAAAAAGATATGGCCTGGGAAAGTCGAGATCATGCTTTGTTCGCTGCGTATGCTCCCGCTGATAAACCGAAATATGCTATCATCGTTGTTGTTGAACATGGTGGCGGTGGCTCTACAGCGGCAGCCCCAATTGCTTCTAAAATTTTAAAAGAAGCATTGCGTTTAGATATAGAGGATGGTAAATTAAAATCAAAGGGGAAAACTAAATGAGTTTTTTCAAAGACCGCAACTGCTATATGAAAAATTATAACCTGACCTTAAAAGAAAAATGGGCCGGCTTTAATGGTCAGTTATTATTTTTTGTTTGTTTGGTCATTGGGATCAGTTTGGGCGTTTTATATTCGGTCGGGGGTGGCAGTTGGTCACCTTGGGCCAGCAGACAAGCCATGAGATTTGTCGTCAGTTTAAGTGTTTTAATTGTGATTGCCTTTATAAATTTACGGCTGTTTATGAAATATGCATATTGGATTTATGGCGTGGCTTTATTTTTATTAGTTGGTGTGTTGTTGTTCGGCCATGTGGGTATGGGAGCTCAACGTTGGTTAAACTTGGGCTTAATACAAATTCAACCCTCAGAGTGTATGAAAATTGCCTTGATTTTGGCATTAGCTAGGTATTTTCATGGTGCCAGTTTAGATGAAGTTCGCAGTATCAAATTTATGATACCGCCGACATTGATGATGATTGTTCCAGTCGCATTGATTTTGAAACAACCGGATTTAGGAACGGCTATGATGTTAGTATTTGAAACTGTAGCCATTTTCTTTTTGATGGGGGTTCAATGGTGGAAATTTGTTGTGGGCTTTGTGGTGGCCATCGGATCTGCTCCTTTGGTTTGGGCGAATTTACACGATTATCAAAAACAACGCGTTTTAACGTTCTTAAATCCCGAACGAGATCCTCAAGGTGCGGGTTATCATATTACGCAATCTAAAATTACGTTAGGATCTGGTGGCTTTTGGGGAAAGGGTTTTATGGAGGGAACTCAAAGTCGTTTAAGTTTTATTCCAGAAAAACAAACCGATTTTATCTTTACTGTTTTGGCTGAAGAGTTTGGATTGGTGGGCTCAATCGTGTTATACACGCTTTATATGATTATTATCGGATATGGCGTATTGATTACCTTAAAATGCACGAATTTTTTTGGTAAAATTTTAGCAATGGGTTTGACGATCAATTTTGCACTATATGTTTTTATAAATATGGCAATGGTGATGGGTTTGATGCCAGTAGTTGGGGTGCCATTACCATTGATGAGTTATGGTGGAACAGCTATGATGACATTATTTATCGGTTTTGGATTATTAGAATGTGTGGCTATCAACAAAGAAATGGTGATTGGTCGGTTGGGGTCTATTGATGATGAATGAGATAGATGAGTTATTGGATAGGGCATTTGCGGCTTTTAATTCGGAGGATTTAAGGGCGGCCGAAGCATTATGTCGGCAAGCAATGGCTATTTCTCCACATCATGGTGATGCGCTGTATTTATTGGGCTTGATTGCCTATCGTCAAAAAGCGTTTTCAGTAGCTGCTGACTTATTGCACGAAGCATTAGAACTTTATCCGCAAATTGTCAATTATCAGTTGGCTTTTGCTGAGGTTTTGCGTGCCCAAGGTCATTTAGAAGAAGCCTTGTCATATTATTCAAAGCAGGAGAAAAATCCGAAAGTTAAAACAGAAATCGGTTTGATTTATTTGGCTCAACGTAAGAACAAAGAGGCTAAGTCATATTTTCACCAGGCATTAAAGGAAGATAAGGATATTGCGCAAGCCTATCTTGGTTTAGCGACTTTAGCAAGATCCAATAAGGAAAAGGAATCATTATTATTGCGGGCGTTTGCAACAGAAGCAAATGAAAACACAGCATATCAACTCAGTCGCTTTTATATGGGCAAAAAATCGTGGAAAAAGGCCGAAACATTGATTAAAAATTATTTGATTTTTAGCCGAGATTTGGTCGTTTATGGGGCTGTGTTAGAAGCATTGGGCCGAACGGATGAGGCCTTTGAAGCGTTGAATCATGCCACACAAATGGATGCTTTTAACTCAAATGCGTGGGTACAAACGGGATTATTATTAGAGCATCAAAAATATTGGAATAAAGCCGAAGCGGCTTATCGTAAGGCATTGGCTTTGGATAACACCTTGTTATTGGCTCATGATGGTTTGTCCAATGCATTGATTGCACAGGGGCAAATTCCAGAAGCTTTGGAACATACACGTTGTGTTATTTTGGAAAATCCAAATCATTTTCCTAGTTTGTATAAATTAGCCTTGTTGTTGGAGGAAACCGCCGATTACACAGAAGCGTTGGGGATTTATTTCAAATTATTGATCTTAAAACCAAATAAAACAGGTCTTGAAAAACATATTTCACATGCAATTACGGAATTGGCGAAATCTGATACTAAATTGGCTAAAAAATTTGCAAAAGGATGGATAAAGAATTTCCCAAATTCTGATTTTGCCAAAAAGACATGGAACTTGATTAAGATGTTGGTCGTGATTGTTTTTTGTGGATTTAGTTGCATAACTAATGCCTTTTATGATGATGATCAACTAGGGTTAGCTTGGGAACTTCGACATGCTAGTTTGGGTGATCCTTTAAGCCAATACCATGTCGCTCAAATTTGGGAAGAGGGGAAGGGGGTACCACAAAACACAGAAAAGGCCATTGAGTTTTATAAATTGGCTGCCGCCCAAGGTCATGTGGAATCAAATATGGCGTTAGGGCGAATTTATGAGGATCGTAAAAGTATGGATGTGGCTATGCCATATTATTTGAAAGCTGCTAAAAGCCAATATGTGCCGGCTCAGTTACATTTGGCGGAATATTTTGAATCTATACATCAATATGATTATGCATATATGTGGCTAGAAACAGCCATGCGACAATTATTTCCTAATCAACCAGATTTGAATGTTGTTTCACCTCATCTGGCAGAATTGAAAAATAAACTAAATCCACCACAATCACCATGAAACAATTTGTTCTTTGTTCTGCCCCAATGGCAGGTGTTTCAGATTATCCGTTTCGGCAAATGATACGGCACTTTGGTAATCAACCGCTGTTTTCTGAGATGATAGGGGCTGAAACATTAGTGCATGGCCACAGAAAGACCTTAAAAATGCTCACTTTTGATAGAGAATATAATATCATTGTCCAATTGGTGGGAAATAATCCAAAAACAATGGCTGAAGCCGCCCAAATTATCTCTGATATGGGCGTTGTAGGGATAGATATAAATATGGGCTGTCCCGTTAAAAAATTGATTCATAATCATTCTGGTGCCATGCTGATGAAAGATCAAGATTTGGCGTTGCGTATAGTTGAGTCCATAAAAAAAACAACCAAATTACCCGTTTCGGTAAAAACACGCTTGGGTTGGACTGATAAAGCAGAGATTTTGACTTTTGCTCCTCGTTTGGTTTCGGCCGGGATAGATCAATTGGAAGTCCACACCCGAACCAAAGCCGCTGGATATACGGGACATGCTGATTGGATGGCTGTAAAAGATTTGAATTTGCCTATTCCCGTTTTAATCAATGGTGATATTGTGTCTAAAAAAACAGTTGAATTGGCCATTAAACAAAGTCATACTTCTGGTGCATTAGTAGGGCGAGCGTTGCTAGGGCGTCCTTGGCTTTTAAACGAAATTGAAACAGGGAAAAAGCCCCATGTCTGTGTCGGAGAATTGGCTTTGGAACATTTGGATTTGTTGCTATTATATTACGGGCATGCTGGATTATATGTCGCAAGGAAACATTTAGCATGGTATGCTCGTCATAAAAAAGGGGTTGCAAAATGGCGACAAAAAATGTATCTTGAGGAAGATAGAGAAAAATTGAAAAATCTGGTGCAAGATTTTTGGAAAGGAGAGGAATAGATGAAAGTTGTTATTGTCGGGGCCGGCAAGATCGGTGTGGCTGTTGCAAAATATTTGCGGACCGAAAATCATTCCGTTGTATTGATTGATGAAAGTCGTGAGGCCTTGGCACGTTTGGGTGAACAATTAGATATCCAAACCGTTGTTGGATCTGGTGTAATGCCGTCTGTATTGGAACGAGCTCGCACTTCTGACGCAGATATATTTTTGGCCGTTACCGGAGATGATACAGTCAATATCTTGGCCTGTGCATTAGCCAAGTCTGTTTTCCAAGTTCCAAAACGGATTGCACGCCTCAGATCCTCAGAGTATTTAGATGAAAAGAGCCGCGAATTTTTACAAACAATGTCTATTGATGTTGTTGTATCTCCTGAATTAGAAACGGCACATCGGTTGTTAGCAGATTTATCCATCAACGGGGCTATGGATGTCACATCTTTCTGTGATAAGAAAGTGATGTTTTTGGGGTTAAAATGCCGTAAAAATTGTGCATTAGTTGGCAAGACGATTAAGGAAGTCCGAGAATTATTAGGAAATGTCAATTTTACTATTGTCGCTGCAAGACGTAAAAACCAATTGATTGATTTGAACCGATCTGCTATTAAAGTTGGCGATGATATTTATTTCTTTGTATCTACCAGTCATTTGGAGCGAGTTTTGGACATTTTTGCTTATACGATGAGTGCACCAGACAATGTTTTAATCTTTGGTGGTGGTCAAGTCGGGTATGATTTGGCAAGATTATTAGAGGCCCCATTGAATACGCAAAATGTTACCATTATTGAAAAATCACCGGAACGAGCCAATTTTTTAGCAGCACATTTGGATGAGACGATCATTATGCAGGGGGATGGTTTTGATGATCATCTGTTAGAAGAAATTGATTTCAAAAACTATAATGTCGCTGTGGCAACAACTGAGACAGACGAAAATAATTTGTTGTTGTCTTTGTTGGCTAAACGGAATGGAATAAATCGGTGTGCGGCTATTATCAGAAATGATTTATATGCCAATTATACGGGCGGTTTAGGTATAGATACATTCATAAATCCCAATGCGGTGATGGTTTCGGCTATCTTGTATCATATGCGTAAAGGGCGTGTAGAAGATGGTTATTTTTTGCAATCTGGATTGGGTGAATTATTACAAATTGCTGTTTTAGATACAGCACGCATCACAAAAGCTCCTTTAAGAAAAATCAAAATCCCAAAGGGCATTGTTCTTGGCGGAATTTTAAGAAATGGAACATTTTTATTTCCCGACAAAGATTTAATTGTTCAGGCTGGGGATAAGGCCTTTGTATTTGTCCAAAGCGGTCATGTGACAGAAGCAGAAAAATTATTTACGGTGGAATTGTCTTTCTTTTAAGGGTTAGTATATGGAAAAATTATCGGGAGTGCCCAGCGGATTTGAGCCCTTCGTTTTTCAAAAGTTATTGAAGAATAAGGGTGTGTTGGTGCATGTGGCACAAAACGAAAAACGCCTCCGGTTCTTGTCAGATTTAATCCACACACTGATGCCTAAGCAAAAGGTGTTGATTTTGCCCGCATGGGATACGGTGCCATATGACAGAACGGCTCCATCACCAGAGGTTTTAGGAACACAAATTGATACTTTGACTGAGCTAGTAAAGGGCGTAAAAGATACAATTGTTTTGACCTCTGTGGCGGCATGGTCGCAATTATTACCTCCGAAAGATTTTTTCAAAGGAACAGCACTTTCATTGAAGGTTGGAGAAACAGCGGCCTTTGATGACATCGTAAAATTCCTAAATGATAATGGCTATCAAAACACAGATGTCGTGATGGAAATGGGCGAATATGCGGTGCGAGGTGGGTTGTTGGATATCTTTGCTGCCGGTATGGAAAGCCCTGTGCGTTTGGATTTTTTCGGGGATGAGATTGATTCCATTAAAACATTTGATCCAGTCAGCCAGCGGACCACAAATAAGATTGACGCGTTTGCTATCAAGCCAAATCGCTTGTTTAAAATTACGCCAGAATCGCAGGAATTATTCAGATCCCGCTATCGTGATTTATTTGGTGAAGTGCGTGATGATGCGATTTATCAAGCTGTATCTGAGGGAAGGTATCTTCAGGGCATGGAACATTTTTTGCCGCTCTTTTATAAAAAGATGGTACACTTGACGGATTATTTTCCCGAAGCAACCTATACTTTTGATCCACAATTTTATCAATCTTTGGCTGGTCGTGAAGCACAAATTCAGGATTATTATGAGGCACGAAAGCAGGCCCTAAAAGATAAAAATCTGAATAAATCAAAGTATTATCCAATTCCAAGGGATTTATTTTTTATTGATAAAAATCAAAGTGATAAATTGATATCTTCACGCGATGCTTTTATGCTAACGCCGTTCCAAGATGTAGGGGCAAAAGACCAAGGGGCGCGTGCGGGACGCGACTTTGTAGATGTACGCGTGAAAAACGATCAAGACATTTTTGAAGCGGTTGCAGATTTTGTGCGTTCGTGTGGTAAAAGGGTAATTGTGACGGCGGCCACAGGTGGATCCGGCCAACGTATTTTAGCGCAATTAAAAGAAAAAAATCTGTTTTTGTCGGAAGTTGAAAATTGGAAGGATGCCTTAAAACATGCCCCAAGTTTATTTGTGGCGCCATTTGAATCGGGCTTTCAGACAGGTGATTTTATTGTAATTACCGAAGCCGATATGTTTGGCGAGCGGATTCAGCGTCCCATTAAAAAGAAACGTGCCGAGAATTTTATTCAAGATGTTTCAACGCTTTCTGTGGGTGATTTGGTGGTTCATCAAGTGCATGGAATAGGGCAATTTGCAGGCCTTGTGCCATTGCAATTTGATGGTGCCGCGCACGATTGTTTGTGCATTTTGTATGCTGGTAATGACAAGTTATTTGTGCCCGTTGAAAATGCGGATGTTTTATCACGTTATGGTTCGGGCGAGGTAGCATTGGATCATCTTGGCTCACAATCATTTACCAATAAAAAAGAGCGTGTCAAAAAAGATTTATTTGCAATGGCGGACAAGTTGTTGGATATTGCTTCCCACCGTGTGTTGAATAAGGTGGATCGTATTTTGGCGCCGCATGGGCTCTATCAAGAATTTTGTGCGCGTTTTCCTTATACAGAAACGGATGATCAGTTGCGGACAATTCAAGAAATTGAAACAGATTTGGCCAAAGGAACGCCGATGGATCGTCTTGTTTGTGGTGATGTTGGTTTTGGTAAGACAGAAGTGGCTATGCGGGCAGCGTTCTTGGCAGTTTTGAGTGGTAAGCAAGTGGCGGTGGTGGCACCAACAACATTGCTTGCACGTCAACATACTCAAAACTTTATTGAACGCTTTCGAGGGTTTCCTGTGCGGATTAATAGTTTGTCGCGCTTAGTATCTTCGGCTCATGCTAAAAAGGTAAAGGAAGAACTTGAAAAAGGGACGCTTGATATCGTGATTGGAACTCACGCGGTTTTAAGCAAAACGGTGAAATTTAAGAATTTGGGTCTTGTAGTGGTGGATGAGGAACAACACTTTGGCGTTGCCCAAAAGGAACGATTAAAGGAATTAAAAACGGGCGTTCATGTGCTTACTTTAACCGCTACGCCGATTCCAAGAACGTTGCAACTTTCCCTTTCTGGTGTTCGAGAATTGTCTGTGATTGCAACGCCGCCGGTTGATCGTTTGGCGGTAAAAACTTATGTGATGCCTTTTGATCCAGTAGTGATTAAAGAGGCAATTTTGCGTGAGCATTTCCGTGGTGGACAAACATTCTTTGTGGTGCCGCGTATTACGGATATGCCAGAGGTTGCTGATATTTTGAAGACGATTTTGCCTGACATAAAGGTGGTGCAAGCACATGGCCAAATGGCCGCCACTCAGCTTGAAAAAATTATGACTGATTTTGCCGAAAAGAAGTTTGATGTTTTGTTGGCAACCAGCATTATTGAATCTGGCCTTGATATGTCATCGGTGAATACGATTATTGTTTATCGGGCGGATATGTTTGGTTTGGCCGCATTGTACCAGTTGCGTGGGCGTGTGGGGCGCGGTAAGATTAAAGCGTATGCCTATTTAACAACGCCGATGGAACAGACACTTTCCGAAAATGCGCATAAGAGATTGGAAGTGATTGGACGATTGGACAGCTTGGGAGCCGGTTTCGCTTTGGCTAGTCATGATTTGGATATTCGTGGAGCAGGGAATTTGCTTGGAGATGATCAATCTGGTCATATTCGCGAAATTGGTGTGGCGCTTTATCAAAAGATGTTGGCGGAAGCTGTGGCAACTTTGCGTGCGGAAAAAGCAGGCGATAAAGAACCCGTACAACAGGATTTTTCGCCACAAATTTCCGTGGGCTTGCCTGTGTTGATTCCGGATACCTATATTGCCGATTTGGATGTGCGGATGGATTTGTATCATCGCATGAGTGAGTTGACCACAATGGCGGAAATTGAATCGATGCGGGCGGAATTGATTGATCGCTTTGGACAGTATCCAGTGGAAACGGATAACCTGTTTATCACATTGGAGCTGAAAATTTTGGCTAAGCAGGCAAATATTGAACGCATTGATGCGGGCGAGAAGGGGGCAACCGTCAGTTTCTTTAATAACACCTTCCCGAATCCTGCCGGACTTATCAAATATATTCAGGGGCAATTAGGAACAATGAAACTGCGTCCTGATCAAAAGCTGATTGTGATGCGCCCATGGGGAAATGTGGAGACACGCCTGAAAGGTGTGCGTGATATGATCCAAAAGTTTGCTGAGTTAACAAAAAACGGTTGATTTATTTTTCAAATCACGTTATAATAATTCCATTATGAACGCAATAAACGGAAAGGATCATCTTTACGTTAAAATAGAGAGGAAATAGTAAATGACTTTACAAAACACAAGAGCAAGCAATTATCCCGAATGGTATCAAAATGTGATTACGGCGGCAGATATGGCCGAAGATCATCCTGCGTCAGGCCGAGCCGTTTCTCAATAAACTTCGCGTTCTCCTCATTCTCTGCGGGATCGATCGT
>JAFPYW010000008.1 GCA_017394405.1 Alphaproteobacteria bacterium | reverse complement strand
TTTTGAATAAGACATTTTGTTCTCCTTTGTTAAATTAAAAGTGAGATGCATTATAGCAAAAAAAAAGAAAAAAATCTAGTGCTATTTTCATAAAATGGCTTGATTTTTATAAAAAATTGTGGTACTATACGCCCATCGTTTCAAGGTTGAAGCGGTCGGAAGTGACTCACCCCTGGAGGAGGATCTTTCGTTTAACTAATTAAATATAAAGGATTTTTTACTATGGCTGAACAAATTAAAGCAACAAAACGTGAAAAAGCCGGCAAGGGGGCCTCTCGGGCGATTCGTCTTCAAGGTTCCATTCCTGCGGTTATTTACGGTGATAAAAAAGCGCCCGAAATGATTTCTGTTGAAGAAAAAGTTTTGGTTGCTGAAATGGGTAAAAAGGGTTTATGGACCCGTCAATATGAAATTGAAGTGGATGGCAAAAAGAACTTGGTGTTGTGTCAAGATATTCAAAAACACCCTGTGTCCAACCGTCCGATTCACGCAGACTTCTTGCGTATTTCTAAAGACTCTGTCTTGACAATGGATATTCCTTTGCACTTTGTGGGCGAAGATGTGTGTCCGGGCATCAAGAAAGGTGGTGTGTTGAACATCGTGCACCGTACTTTGGAAGTCAAATGTAAAGCGGATGCAATCCCAGAAGAATTTATCGTGGATTTGTCCCAAGGCGAAATTGGTTCTTCCTTTGAAGCGTTTGCAATTCAATTGCCTGCTGGCGTTAAATTGACCGCTCAACAAGACTTCACAGTGGCCACAATCGTGACACCACAAGAAGAAGTGAAGGAAGAAGCTCCTGCGGCTACGGCGGCTCCTGCGGCTGATGCTGCGGCGGCTCCTGAAGCTGGTGCGGAAGCAGCGGCTCCTGCAGCTGAAGAAAAGAAAGAGGAGAAGAAATAATGAAGTTGTTGGTTGGGCTTGGCAATCCGGGTTCGGACTATGCTATGACCCGCCACAATATGGGATTTCAGGCGGTGGATGCAATAGTCCGCCGCTTTTCCTTTAAGGACTGGAAAAAAGATTGCAAAGGCGTTGTTGCCCGTGGTGAAATTGACGGAGAAAAAGTGGTGGTGTTAAAGCCGCACACGTTTATGAACCTGTTGGGTGAAGCCGTATTGGCCGCGATGTCTTTTTTCAAAATTAAACCGGCTGACGTGATTGTTTTCCATGATGATTTGGCTTTGCCTGTTGGAAAAGTCAAAGTGAAAACAGGTGGTTCTGCGGCCGGTCATAATGGTATCAAAAACATTGACGCGCACATTGGGCCCGATTATATGCGGGTGCGCATCGGTATAGATCAGGACAGATTTATAGACACAGCCGATTATGTGTTGGGTGTACCGTCTGCGGATGATCAAAAAGCGTTGGCCGATGTGATGGATAAAATTGCTGAGAATGTGCCTTTATTGTTAAAAGGCGACGAAAATAATTTCATGAATCGTTTGGCGGGGTAACCCATGACGCCGGAAAGTTTGCAAAAACATGCTGGCGTATTGTTGGAACGGATTGAAAAAAAGCCCGTTAAAGCACAGGAATTGATCAATACATATATTGCCGGCCACAAGCATTTTGATGGCGTGGACAAACGTGCTTTATTGGATTTGGTGTGGCGATGTGTGCGGGCGATGGCGCGGTTAAAATACGCTTATCCAAACGAGAATTGGGAAGACAGGGCAAAAAGGATTGCTGATTTGCCTGATCCAAAAGATGCGCCGGATTATGTGAAGTGGGAAGTGCCGGAATGGTTCCCCGCTCATGTGCCAGAGGCCGAAAAAGAATTGCCGGCACTCCTTGAAAATCCGCCAATTATTTTGCGTGCCATCGGGGATCGGGCAAAAGCGCAGGAAATGTTGCGTGCGGAAGGTGTGGAAACAGAGCCGACCAAATTGTCGCCCTATGGACTTATCTTGCCCGAGTATAAGAACCTGACTGGCACAAAGGCGTGGAAAGACGGCTTGATTGAAATTCAAGACGAGGGGGCGCAGTTGGTGGCCTTGGATATCGGTGTGCGGGCAAATGATACCGTATTTGATTTTTGCGCCGGAGCCGGTGGCAAGTCGTTGATCTTTGCACAAATGATGAATAATAAAGGTTTGATTTGGGCGTATGATATTACCGCGAAAAAGTTGTTTGAATTGGTAAAACGTGCCGCGCGCGCCCATATTGATATCATTGAAATCAAGCCACAATTACCGCCACCGACAAAGCAATTTGATTATGTGGTCGTGGATGCGCCGTGCTCGGGGTGTGGCACGTGGCGCAGGTCGCCCCATTTGCGTTGGCAATTGACGGAAAAACAATTGAAGCATATCACTGAATCCCAAGCCGAGATTTTGAATCGGGCGGCGGCTTATGTGCGCGAGGGTGGGCACTTGGCCTATATTACTTGTTCTTTGACCACAGATGAAAACGAAGCGCAGATGGAGGCGTTCCTGAAAACACATCCGAATTATCGGGTGATCAAGCAAAAGCGCTATTCTCCCGCCCGCACAGGCACCGACGGCTTCTTTTTGTGCCTGATGGAAAAAGTATAAAAAACCTTGACATTTTTTTCTTAAAATGATACAATACCGCTCACAAAAGGGTTATTGGTTGAGGGCCAAACGAAAGGATTAACGATGAAAACAACATTATTAAGCCGCAAACAAGCCTGGGGTGGCTGTGATTCTCTTGATGTAATCAGAAAGTATGGTTCAAAAGTTGCCCCAACTGATTTGGCAGTGCTTTTGGGATGCTTTATGGAATCAAAACCAAATTGTGATTATACATCTGAAGGAGATATAACTTGTGCTACTTGGTGTGCTTCCCCAATTGACAAAGGGGTGGTGGATGCTATGAGCCACAATGGCAAAAGAGGAAATGCTGATGCCAGTGGACGTGCTTTGGCAATCCGTCCTATTTTGCTTCCATCAGAAACATTTAAGATTACCCCAAACAATATAAAAACAGACGCTTCTGGAATCCGCACAGTAGAATATGGTGAATACCCCCAAACTGTGGCAGATGAGCATATTAGTGCCCAATTGGAAAAGTGGTATCGGACAGGACATTTACCTTCAACGGGAAAACATTATACGTTTGATGCAACAGATGGAGCGGACTATGATGTGAGTTTTGAAGAAAACGTATGTCCTGAATACAAATTAGACGGCAAAAAATACATTCGTGTTGTAGGTGCCCCTGTCGAAGGAACGGATGGTGGCAGCGATGGAGAATGCTTGGGACATCCTGGCATTTATGGTATCTTATCCTCTGGAAAACTTGCACACGCAGGACATCCTTATTGGGTTGAAGTAAAACCAATCGAATGGCTCGTTGACAGAAGTACCACATGGGTCAGCAAAAAGGCGCTGATTTCTGGCATTCAATATGATCCAGCAATGCGCAATAAAGATGACTTTTCAAAGTCCTTTATGGCCGAATATTTAAGAACATGCTTTGATTATGAGATGTTGCCAACAGATGAGTATTTGAAAGCGACAAAAGAGCGGGATGCTCTTGCTGAAACAAAGCGTAAAGAGGAACGCAGATTTAATCTTTTCCGACCCAAGATGCGGGCATAACGGAAAAATACGTTAAAGATAAATATTGACTTTTGATATCATTTGGCGCATAATATGGCCAAGTGATATCAAGGAGTTCAAATGGGATTTAATTGTGGGATTGTTGGCCTTCCAAACGTAGGGAAATCAACACTTTTTAATGCGTTAACCGCCACTGTGAACGCACAGGCGGCGAATTATCCGTTTTGCACGATTGAACCGAACGTGGGGCGTGTGGCCGTTCCGGACGCTCGTTTGGAAACGTTGCAAAAGATGGACAAGGCGGCCAAGATTGTGCCAACTCAGTTGGAGTTTGTGGACATTGCTGGATTAGTTCGTGGCGCAAGTAAGGGTGAGGGCCTTGGCAACCAATTTTTGGGCAATATTCGTGAAGTGGATGCGATCATTCATGTGCTTCGTTGCTTTGAAAATACCGATATCGTGCATGTGGAAGGTTCCATTGATCCGATCCGTGATGCCGAAACTGTGGATACGGAATTGATGTTGGCCGATTTGGAAAACCTGGAAAAGCGCTTGGCCGGTGTCGAGAAAAAAGCGAAAACTGGTGATAAAGAGGCCAAGCAATGGGTGGCGGTGATTGAGCCCGCGTTGGCCCTTTTGAAAGAAGGCAAGCCCGCGCGCTTGGCGATTCCTGAAGATCCCGAAATGAAGAAGTTGTTTAATCAATTATGCTTGCTGACCGCAAAGCCCGTTTTATATGTATGCAATGTGGATGAAGGCAGTGCAGCGACCGGTAACGAATTTTCCGCCAAAGTGGCTGAGATGGCTGAAAAGCAGGGCAATACGTCCGTTGTGATTTCCGCCAGCATTGAGCAGGAAATTGCGCAACTGCCCCTTGCCGAACAACCGGAATTTTTGGCAACATTGGGCTTGGAAGAAACAGGTTTATCACGGATTATTAAAGCGGGGTACAAGTTGTTGGGTTTGGAAACATTCTTTACATCCGGTCCGACGGAAGCGCATGCTTGGACAATGCGTAAAGGTACTTTGGCACCGCAGGCAGCTGGTATTATTCATACAGACTTTGAGCGGGGTTTCATTCGCGCGGAAGTGATTTCATATAATGATTATGTCGCTGATGGCGGCGAAAGTGGCGCACGTGAAAAAGGGCACTTGCGTCAAGAAGGAAAAAGTTATATAATGCAAGACGGAGATGTGGTACATTTCTTGTTTAACGTCTAAATAGGGGGGCAACGTGGCGGCGAAAATAGAAAAATGGCGCGATCAAATCAGTTTAGATTATCCGCCGTTGGATGATGAGCATAAAGCGTTTTTAGAAGTTATAAATAAGGCCGTGAAAGATTATTATCATCGTAATTTAGATAATATGCCCGCGTTGTTTGATGCGTGTTATGATTATGTGCGGAATCATTTTTCCCACGAAGAAGACGTTATGGAACGAATCAACTGCCCTGATATTATGGCGCATATTCAGGCCCATCAACAATTCATTAAAAACATTTCAGAATTTCGTCAGGCCTATGAAGCCGCAGAAACGCGTGGTAAGAAATTGGATTTGGCTCAAGAAGTTGTGGGTTTTTTATCCGTCTGGTTCATTGGTCACTTACTGAGCCGTGACAAGTTGATCAAGCCCTATTTGGTGCGCTTGCGGAATTTACCGCCACGCATGGATTATTGAAATTTCTTTGGCAAAGGCACTTTGTGTTTTTCGTACCAACGCCGGATGCGCCGCAGCATTCTGCGTCTGGCCAAAAACGGAATAAAGTATTCTAATTTGAAAGTGCTCCACGAATTGTTGCGATTCAAACTTTTTGTATCAACAAACACAATGTAATTCTTGTCTTTGTGGTGTCGGATCAGAAAATTTTCTTCGTTAAAATCATAAAAAAACAAGTTGTATTTTAATAACCGGCTGAAAAAATCTTCAAATTGGCGGATTAAATCCGGGGTCAATTTATGGCCGGCGGCTAACCAACGCCTGATTTGTGGGGATAATTTGTTGTTGTCATCATAAATTAAATCACAAATCAAACCCAGCCCTTTGTTTGTTTGAACCAACTTGTGGTAACGGGGCACATATTGCGGAATTGTTTTACGAAACAGCGCATTGTTTTTAATTTCTTTTTCCAACAATTTGTCGTGCTTGTGATTCAACGCCACCTTCACACATAAATTGTTATGCATTGGATGGAAGTAACAAGCGCGCACATTTCCGTGCCAAATAAAATCTTTCAAAATCAGCATTATTTTTTCTTTCCTTTGTTTTCAAATGGATTTTCGCGTTTGCGCAAGTGAATACGAATGGGCACACCCTCAATACCAAAACACTCTCTGAGTCCATTGGACACATAGCGCATATAGGAATCGGGCAAGCTGTCGGGATTGGATGTAAAGATGACGAAGGTTGGCGGACGCGCGCTGACCTGCGTCATATACTTCATCGGCACGCGGCGACCATTGCGAGCAAGCGGTGTTGGATGGGCTTGCTTTAACTCATCCAAGAACGTATTGAGTTTATGCGTTGGCACACGTTTATTCCACAGATCATACATGCGGAACACTTCACTCATCAACTTATCTAAAGCAAAGCCATTTTTCGCGGAAATCGGTACAACGGGAATCTTTTTCACCTGTTGTAAGGATTCGGTCATGCGGGCTTTTAGTTCTCTTAAAACCGCTTGTTGATTGTCGGTGTTATCCCATTTGTTGAGCGCGATCACCAAGGCACGACCTTCTTGCAACACCGTGCCGGCAATGGCTAAATCTTGACGTTCCAGTGGTTGATGCGCATCCAAAACCAAAATCACAACTTCGGCAAAATCTATCGCATTTTTTGTTTCTTGGCCGCAAATACGTTCCAATTCATCATCAATCTTGCCATACTTACGCAATCCCGCTGTGTCAGTGAGCAAAATCTTTTTGTCCTTCCATTCCCAAGGTACCGTAATGGCGTCACGTGTGACGCCGGCTTCTGGACCAGTCAAAAGGCGGTTTTTCTTTAATAGTTGATTGACAAGGGTGGATTTACCTACATTAGGACGCCCCACAATCGCCAAGTGCAACGGCTTTGTCTTTTCTTGTTCCTTTTCTGTTTCGGCGGGGCACAATGGCTTCAAAACTTGAATCAACTCTTTTAACCCAATGTTGTGTTCGGCAGAAATAGGATGGGGTGTCCCAAGGCCTAAGCGATAAAATTCGCCCAGCATTTGGGTTTGTTTCTCGCCCTCACATTTATTCACAACCAAAAAGGTTGGCTTGCCGACTTTCTTTAATTGCTTTGCCAATTTGGTATCAAGCGCTGTCAATTCCGTGCGACCGTCGGTAATCATTAAAACGATATCTGCTTCTTGAATAGCCAATTCCGTTTGTTGCCACATAGCTTTTGCCAAAGAGGATGTGTCTTCCAATCCGGCAGTATCTACCAAACGCACAGGGATATCATCAAAGGATGTTTCTGCTTCTTTGCGGTCCCGTGTGACCCCTGGGCGATCATGCACAATGGCTGCACGTTTATGGCACAGCTTGTTAAATAGCGTGGATTTCCCGACATTTGTGCGACCGACCAAAGCAATTGTTTTCATGGCAACCTTCCTATTGGTACCAAGTAACCCGAGTCTTGTTATCCATCGTTATAAAATGATTTTTTACAACGATAGGTGTTGTTTGCATATCAAATTCGTATGTTTTTATTTTGTCACCCGTTTTAGGATCAAACAAAACGATATTGTTGTTGTCGTACAAGGCCAGTTGGTCATTGACAATCATCAAACCCTGCCAAATACTATTTTTGAATGGCTTTTGATCTTGCTCCCAAAAGATTTTACCACTGGTTTTATCCAAAGCAACTAACTTATCCTGGGTTGTCAGCAAAAATAAAGTATTTCCGGAAACAACTGGTGTGTGACGAGACCCAATTGCGGCGACCCATTTTGAAGCGCCGGTTTTCAAATCATAAGCACCAGTTAAATTCGCGTTGCCGCTCAAATACACAACGTTGCCATCAATAACGGGGGCAGCAGCAATTTGTGGAATTTCCATCAAATCACGCGGTCGATTTCCCACCATCATTTGAATCCATAAAATCAAGCCAGAATCGGCATCAAAGCCCATCACTTCGCCCGTGCTGAACGGCACAACCAACACGCCGTTCCCTTTGGCCGGTGGGGCCATGCTGGTCAATTGAGTTTGCGGCTTTGATGTTTGATAACCCCAAATTTCCGATCCGTCTTTTTGATTCAACACAATAAAACGATTATGTGTCGTGATTAAATACAAAGCTTTTGAATCTGCAATTGGTGCCGCACGCATCGCCACTGCGAAATCTTTTTTCCATAATTCGTTCCCTTCCTTATCAATGGCGGTCACCAAACCATCAGAAGAAACGGCAAATAAGGTGTCTTTTTGCCCGATCAAAGCCGTTCCGACTTTACCATCGGCCAATGATTTTCGCCAAACTTGGATACCTGTTTCGGGGTTTAATTTATTTAATTGATAAGTTCCGTCCAAGACATATATTCCATCGTCAAACACAACCAAAGTCGGTAATTGACGTGCGCTGCCGATGGCTTCACCCGCACGGGTGCGCCATTCTTTTTTGGCATCTAAGTTGGCTTTCAAATGGGGTAATTTATTTTGTGCATTGTACAATGATTGTGTCCAATCGTCTGCGGTAGTGGCAGAGTCAATTTTGACATCTCCGGTGGCCTTTTGAGGCGTTGTGGCCTCAAAAACGGTTAAACGACCCTCATGGGGAGCATACTTTTTATCATCAGTACAGGCCCCCAAAACAGTACAGCATAAAAGTAAGACAATAATTTTTTTCATTTTAATTGTTCTCAAGCATTTGTTGCAAGGCCTGTAATCTGGTTGTCACAACCTCGGATAAATTGGGCATTGCCAGGGCCTTTTTCAAGACATCTTTTGCTGTGTCCGGTTGATTTTTTCTCAGGTACAAAATTGTTTCCAATTCTGCCGTCATACCAATAAACGCTGGATCATCTTTCAATGGATCTAATTGAGCTAACAATGTGTCTGGATCGGCGGTATCAACTTGGTGTCCGACATAGGATAGTGTTGCCACGTTGCGCAAAGCACGCGGTGCGTTTGAATCCATCAATGCTTTGAAATCTTCCAGGGCTTGTTCTGTATTGCCTTGACGAACGGCATAACCGGCCTTTTCCAAACGTGCCAGATATTGATAACCCGTGCGGCCGTTTTCGGCTAAATCTGTCAAAGCGGGCAGGGCATCGGCCTCTTGATTCCCATATAATTTAATCACGGCGTCTTCAAATTTATCAGATTCCGCCAAACGAACTTTTAACCACCAAGATTGATATAATTGAATGCCGGCGGTAATGGCCAAAATCAATACAACGGCGGTGTAGATCAACCAACGATATTTTTGCCAAAATTTATTTAAGCGTTCCTGTTGTAAATCCTCATCAACCTCTAATTCAAAGGCCTGATCTTGGTATTTTTTGCAATCTTCACAATTTTTGCATTCTTTCTTATCAACCATAATTTTCTCCTTTTTTACAATGTAGTTATTGTAGCGTAAAAAAATGCACTTGTCTATGTTTATTTTTCTTTTTTTGGAAAAAGGGAAAATAAGGGCAGTGCAATCCATGATGGCAGGCACGATCCCAACCAAGCGCCAAACACCATAATCCGCGGGAAACCAATCAAAGCAGGGCGTTTGTTTAACCGCTTGTGAATAATGTGTGCCGCACGGTCGGCCTTCATCAAAAACGGCATATAAAAGCGATTTTTGTCGGTGAGTGGTGTTTCAATAAAGCCGGGGCAGATTGTTGTGACACAGATACCCCGTGGCTTTTGTTGGCCATATAAGGCCTCGCCAAGCGCTTTCACGGCGGATTTGCTGGCAGAATAGGCGGGGCAACTGGACATCCCACGATAGCCGGCCAAAGAAGCAATCAAGGCAATGTGACCTTTGTGTCGTTTTTTCATCAGTTCTAACGCGGGCAATACTGTGTTCAACGTGCCAAAAATGTTGGTCGTCATAATTTTGCGTGTTGCATCACCATTTTCGGGCATTCCAATCACACCAGCGGAAACACCTGCGTTGGCGATGACAAGGTCCAACGGAGTACGTTTGAAGGCGCTTTGGATGGCTTTTGTAGCAGCCTTTTCATCCGTGGTATCAAAAATGTATGTAAAGACTTTGGCGCCGCGTTTGCGACATTTTTGGGCGATGGCGTTCAACCTTTCTTTGTTGCGGCCGGCCAAGTGTAATGTGCGGTCTTTATTGGCGTATTCAATGGCTAAATGGGCGCCCAAACCACTGGAAGCGCCGGTGATAAAAACGGATTTTGGTTCTAATTTTTTTGAAAACATAAAAAAAACTCCTTGACATTAAAATTATAATGCGCTATAATGCCGTTTGTCAATTAAAAAGCCTCCATGGCGGAATTGGTAGACGCGGCAGACTCAAAATCTGCTCTTAGCAATAGGGTGCTGGTTCAAGTCCGGCTGGAGGTACCAAAAAATTCACCGTCCAATTTGGGACGGTTTTTCTTTACCTTTTCAAGCGCTTGTGCTGGTTCGATAAATCCACTTCCAAAATCGCTAAATTTCGTAAATTATCGAACTATTAAATGTAAAAGCGTTTAAAAACAAGTAGTTATACGAGTTCAAGTCCGACTAGAACCCCAAGACCTAATCACAAATAAAATAATCTGTTGACAAAATTGCATATATTATGTATTAAAACATTCCATGATACAATATAATATTTTCAGTAGAGCAAGTAGTTTAATGCCCTTTTTGAAAAATGGGGTAACCTATTTTGTAAGATTACTTTGCTTGGTCCTGTTTCTTTCTGTTCCTTTGTGGGGATTGGACTACTTTTTAAATTGGTTGGGTTTTTATATTGCACCTTTTTTTCATAAAGAATCCTTCTTTTTGGCTGTTTTGTTGTCTTTTTTATTGATTCAAGTCAAGAATAATTATTTCTTTTACCTATTTTATACATCGTTATTACTGATTATTTATGCGGGTTTTTTCCATTATTTCTTTTTTGGCAGATACTTTACGGGGCATGATATTGCTTTGTTCTTTAATGAAACTCATGATACAGCGTTGGCATTTTTTGATGAGTTTTTGCATTATTGGAAGCTGTTTGCGTTGATATTGGCTGGACTGGTATTAATGGTTTTTGTTCGTTTATTTTCAAATCGGAATCTTAAGCAATCAAATTTGGTAATTATTCCAATTTTTTTATCTTTAATGATAATTCCTATACAAAACATAAAACGCGGAGGAGAATTTATTTTTCCAAATTCTACTCAATTTATGTATTTTAATGGATTAAAATCAATTTCTTCCTACTTTGTAGATGTGTTAATTAATCAAAAAGAACAAAAACAATTTTTGCCATATCAAGTTGAATTAACAAATTCGCCTTCGGAAAAAACAACAATTATTTATATAATGGGAGAAAGTTTATCGGCTGCTCACATGTCTTTATTTGGATATGACAGACAAACGACGCCTTATTTAGACGAGTGGTCGAAAAAAAAGAATTTTTATTATACAAAAGGAGTTTCGGCCGCGACTGTAACGCGCAATTCAATTGCTGAATTTATGAATTTCCAAAAAGAACCAGAAAATTATGCATTGGTTCAATCTAAGCAATACAACTTGTTTAAATTAGGACAACAAGCATCCTTTAAAACAACCTTTATGAGTTCTCAAACATTTTCGTCATTTCCACACGTTGGATTGGAGTATACAGATTATTCATTTTATCGGACAAAACGACATTCATCTGCCATCCAAGGAGATGAGTTTTGGTTGGAAAATTTAAAATCCTTACCATTGGTTGATAAGAATTTTATTGTTATTCAAATGCGGGCAGTGCATACACCCTATGCAAAGTCATGGCGGTATCATGGCGATGGATTCGCTAAATTTTATGGCCGATTAGCAGATAAAATTGATGATTATGACAATGGTGTTTTGTATGTGGATTTTATCTTGAACGAAACATTTAAGTGGGCTGAAAAGTTACCAGGTAGGGTATTTGTATTTTTTGCATCAGATCATAACGAGTTGTTTGGAGAGAATGGACTTTATGGCCATGTTACTTTACATGAGCAGGTAGGGCGTATTCCAGTTCTTTTATGGACGAATGATTTAAAATCACTTCAAAATTTCAAATCAATTAAGAACCCAAGTCATTGGGATATAGGAGAACAAATTTTGAATTTGATGGGGTATAAAGTAAATAATCCAAATACGCCTAAGGATATTATTTTTATTAATGGATCTGATCCAGCTGGTGCTGCGGGATTTATAACTTTAAAACGAGAGGGTAATAAATTAATTCAAAATGACTAATCTAAATAGATTTATCATGAATAGTTGTTTATAAGATGGAACTTGATTTGGGATGTTGACGTCCCAAATTAAAATTTCAATTTTATTGGACTATTTTTTTAATCTCATAGCATTAGGAATAGTTTCAAATCCAAATTTTCGATAAAAATTATCTAACCCTTTATTTTTTATGTCATAAAATAAACTTACAGTGGCAAAGTTATTAGATTTTATATATTTCAAAACTTCCTTCATCAATAGAGTTCCGATGCCTTTCTTTTGATAATCTGGATGAACCACAACATCGTAGATCATACACATTTCTGAGTCATCAACACAACGGGCAAAACCAACAGTTTTTTTCTCACATAAAACTTGTACCATAAAGGTAGATTGTTTTTTGACTATTGGCCATTGTCCTGACGAATAATTTCCCCAATTCAATAAGGAATGAATTTCATTAATATCTTTAATATTAATTTTTTTACCAATTTTAATTGTGTAATTCATAGATTTTTCTCCTGTAATTAGAGTATCATTAATAATAAAAAATTACAAGGAATAAAGTAAAAACATGTTATCAATTTTCAACGCCAATTTTTTGAAATCTTCTAAATGTTTGGCCCGATGTTCTTTAAGCGAGCTGTACCAAATTTAACAACCACCATTTTAAGGTGGTTTTTGTTTCCTAAAACAGTTTAAGTGCAACTAGAGTCCCAAAATTTAATCAAAAATTGCATAACCTATTGTGTTTTATGGAACAATGGGATACAATGACATCGTTGTTTTGTAGAACTGAAATTTTACGAAAAGGGATAAACGGGTATGGTTGTTTGCAATAAACGTGAAGAAAGCTCAAAAAGATTATTGGTAATTGATGTTATCAAAATGTTATCTGCTTTTTTGGTGGTTTGTCATCACTTTGGACACAAAACAATTTTTTACGATAAAATCACGCTTCTTGCTGTTCCTATTTTTATGATTTTGTCTTTTATGTTTTTGTTTAAGAAATTAAATAAAGATTTTGATATTTATCGTCGTATCAAAAAACTATTTGTCCCTTTATTTGGGTCGGCAGTTATCTATTACATCGTTTATAACTTTATATTAAACAGGAATATTTTTATATCAGATTTTCTTTGGCAAACAACGTTTGGGCATAGTCCAAAGTTGAACCAAACCATGTGGTTTTCAAACAATTTAATTTTTTTGACGATATTTGTTTATATATTTAGAAAATACTTTATAAAATATCCCGTTATTTCATCAATAATAACTTTGATTATATCGTATATTCTTCAATATTCCGGATATAATGTTCTAATGTTTTCAGGTTTAAGAGAAGAATTGAAAGCTCCCTTAGGGCGGTTGGTAGAAATGTTGCCATTTGTAGCTGCTGGGTGCCTGGTTGCACGTTACAATTTTCGTGAGTTTTTTTCAAAAAAGAAAATTATCTTATTTATAGTTGGATCATATATTTTGTTGAAATTGCTTAAGATACATAAGGTAAATGGCTTCGCTTATTCGGGATTTGGAGTTTTGTTTAAATCACTTTTTGCCCTGATATGTGTGAATATTGTTCCTTTTCAGAAACTATCTACAAGCATACAGGTTGTTTTATCTGGCATGTGTAAATATACTCTTGGCATTTATTGTTTTCATAGATTGACAGAATCCTGTATTCACAATTTTTTAGCACGTATAAATATATCTGAAACAATTTATTCTTGTTTGATAATATACATTCTAACGTATGGTGTTTGTTATTTAATTTCAAAGATCCCGTCAAAATGGACAAGGATGCTGGTGGAGTAAGAAAATTCGGCTTTAGAAAGGGAACAGATATGTACACTTTTTATGTGAACAAACAAGAAGAAATCAACACCTTAAATGAGATGTTGGTAGGTGAAGCGGGTTGCACGAAGGCGGAGCGTGCAAAGCAATATCACATCCCTTTGAAAATTGCTGAAAAATGTATGGGAGAAAAAGCCCCCCCGAAAGAGTTGGTTGATTTTGTCAATGAAGCGTATGAAAAGGGGAAAAAAGATTTGGAAAAATCCCTGGCTTTTCATAATGACTTTTGGCATAAAAACGGTAATGAGTGCTGTGAAAAATTGCATCAATTGATGGAGCAGAAAATTCCCGAATTTCGTGTACGCTTGCAAGCGTTGTGTGATGGTATATCTGATTGGGAAGGAACGAATATCGCCATCAACGCCTTTCAATACCTGAACAAAAACATGGCTTGGCATGCTATTTTAATTTGGGAAACAATTTTGGCGCTGACTTTCCAACGAATTCGCAAAAAATATCCCGAAAAGATTTATTCAGATGAAATAGTATGGGCTGTGTCTGAAATGACATCTTGTGCGATTATCAACACAGATTTTAATGTGTGTTGGAACATAGGGTATCGTTCGTTGGCCCCCCATCAAGATAAAGTTTTGGAAATATATAAAAACAGAAAAAACTTCTCCGAATTTTTGGAAACAATGTTGGATTATTTCAAAGATAAAGGAATTCACTTTTAGGCCTTTTATGAAAACGGATAAAAATGTATTGCTTTGTATGCGGCGATAATATAATATCATACCTAAGCGTTCTATATGTTGGGAGAAACAATGAAAAAAAGAATTGCGCCGAAAAAGAAGCATCGTGTTTTGAAAATCATTACTTTGGTTTTGGGGACTTTGTTGTTATTGTCCGGTCTGTTGTTTGGTTTGGTGTGTTGGGATTTTTGGGGATATCATGTTTCACCCGAAAACAATATTTTTGATCGGATCAAATCGTCCAGTTGTTGGAAGACCAAAGCCCAAGATGTGCATATCGCCTACATTACTGATGAAAATTATATTTATCCGACCCAAGTGTCAGTGTATTCCGCGATTAAAAATAAATGTCCGAAAAGCACATATTATTTTCATATTATAACGGACAACGTGCAAGAGGAAAAGGTAAAGCAGGCCTTTGAGCCTTTTGCACGCGAGGATGTGCATTTCAATATCGTGCCGCAAACGGAAGTATTGGATATTGAATTTTCAGAGTATTTGCCGCATCTTTCAAGTGCTGCATTATTAAAGTTGATGATTCCTGTGGCGTTGCCAGATGTGCCACGTGTGATTTATTTAGATTCGGATACGTTGGTAATGAAAGATTTGCAGGACCTTTATAACACAGAACTAGGGGATAACATATTGGCGGGTGTGCGTGATGTGGCCGTGTCCATGCAACGTAGTTATTTTAGTAGGATTGGGTACAAAGGGAAAAATTATATCAATGCTGGTATGTTGCTGTTGGACTTAAACAAAATGCGCGAACAGAATCTTTCCGACCAGTTGAATCAGTATGTGACAAAGAGTCCTTTTGTGCTTTATATTGAGCAAGATGCGTATAATGTGATCTTACAAAATCAGATTAAACTTTTACATTACGAATATAATTGTATGCCGGGAGTACATTTTACTTCGCGTGCAACAGTGAGTTTCAAAGATTATTTGCGTCACAGATTTTTGGGAGAAAACACTATTGATTCCACTTTTATAAAGTTATATAAATCTGAATTCCCGCTGTTTTATCGGAACATGTTTGATGATGTTGTTGTATTTCATTATTTTGGTTTTGCTAAGCCGTGGCGTGGGCCAGTGATGAGTCCTCAAGTGCAATTATTCTTTGGTTTGTGGAATAAATATGCAAATAATTTGGCAAAAGAATTTGGTATTAAAAAGACGGAGGTAATCTTTAATTTACCTAGAAAGAACAAAAAACAAAAGAAGTAATTTGAGTTGGCGCAAATGTTTTATAAAAACCCTTTGACCTTTTTGAATTTGGCCGTTTTTATGCGAGGCCAGGTTTTTATTCTGCCTGTTTTATATTTGTTTTATCAAAAAAATGGGCTATCTTTAAGTGACTTTTTTTATTTTCAGGGGATTGCTATCTTTGTTTCGCTATTATTTTATGTTCCTGCGGGATATTTAGGGGATATCTTTTCTAAAAAGAAAGTTTTAATTTTATCTATGTTGTTTGCGTTGACACGGGCGGTTTTATGGATATCGTTTTCTGGATATTGGATTGTGTTGGCTGGGGAAATCGCGTATGCATTATCGCGGCCGTTTTTTTCGGGTATTGTTGATAGTTATATGTATGATTACTTACAAACCCACGATCATCAACAAAAGATGGTACAAAATTATGGGCGATTGAATTTTTACATGTCATTGTCATCAGCAGTTAGTGCTTTAATTGGGCCTTTCTTCTTGAAAGATTTTTCTATAAACTTTTTGATTGCTTTGGAAATTATTTTTATTTTTTTCAATATGATATTTTTGACATTGTTGCCAGAAACGCCAGTATTTAACAATCGTGGAGCTCTGATAATGCGGTATCAGCGTGTGTTTTCAGTGTTTCGGTTTGTTGCTAGCCGGAGAAATTTGTTTGTTCCAATGTTATATTCCGGGTTATTTAGCGCCACCACCATCTTATTGGTTTGGTGTTTCCAACCCTTGATGGTATTCAGTTTGATCCCAGTTGTATTATTTGGTGTGATCAGTTTTATAAACCATTCATGTCGGGCTCTTTTGAGTTGTTTGAGCCATAGAATAAAACAATATGTGTCTTTACGACAAATGCAATTTTTAGCATCTGGGTGCTTTTTGTTGTCGTTATCGGGGATGGTCATTTCGTTCATGATTCAAAGTATGTATTTGGCCATTGCTTGTTTGGTTGTGGCGTGCTTTGCAACTGGGTTACAGTTGATCTATACAATTTTCGCGATTTCGTATGTGCATTCCCAAATACACTCCCAAAACCGGGCACTGGTGTCCAGTCTAAATTTTATGATTGCCACTATTTTATCCAGCAGTTTGTTGATCATCTTCAAGGAGTGTGTACAAATTATGCCGATAGAATACGCCTTGACGGGATATATGGCGCTGTTTTGTATTGCAGTGCTACTTGGGATTAAAAAGGTATCCGATTAAACCCGATTTAATTATGCATCCTGTTTTTTAACAATAGAGCAGATGCTGGCATTGACCGCCAAGAGCAGGCCGAATGTCAAAAGGAATTTGATATCAAACTGCACAAACCAAACGATCACACACAACAAGATGTACATCAATGTGTTGATAAAGAGTGTTTGGGAAAACGGTACCTTAAAGGTAATGGCCAATAACCAGTGCATTAAAATCGTATAAAGTAAAATAATAACATACATAAACACAAATAAACCGACCACTAAAAACCAAAACAGGTATTTGATCGTCCAATTGCCTAATTTCCCGACCAATTCGTTGATGTCTTCCATGGTTATGGTGTAAGTTGTACCGGCTTCAAAACATTGTGTGGTTGTTTTGGCCTCTGTGACGGCATAGACACATTTTTTGGTAATGTACATGCCGGGGCCTGTTGTAGCCAATGAGCCCAGTTCTTCCACGCGCGTATCTAAAGTAATGGTAAAGGTGTTCTCTTCGTCAATCTCATAAGTTTTTGTAACGACTTTATTTTGTGGATCTGTAATCACACCATCAGTAACAGTAATTGGCAAAAATGGTTCTGCTTCCTGGGCCAGTTGAGGATATAATTCCTGTAAAACAGGAACTAATTGCTTTGATGCAAAAAATGCCGTGAAGATAGCATAAAGCACAACAATAACCAGACCAATCCATTTTTTTTGTAAAAATTTTTTCATGAGCACCTTCCTTTTTATAAAAACTGATTTTACGTTATCAAAAATGAATATAAAAGTCAAGTTATTCGTGCGAGTTTTATTTTGGAAATAAAAAATCCACCAAAGGACGTCTTTGGTGGATGATAAAAAGCAGATGGCTTATCTGCCTAAACATTTGGAGATTTTCTGCCATATTGTTCTTTTGTTTCGGACAACGGGTTGAAAAACGCCCTTTGCGCGTTTGCGTTCAAAATCAACGACTTCATCCCAATCTGTCCGCTTTTCAAAACGATCTGCGGGCAAATCAATACCTTGTTGTTTGAATAATTTTTCCAAACGTTCAACAGCGGTCGGTTGAAGAATTAAAATATGGGGCAATTCCAAATCGTCGTCAATGTAGCATTTGTATTGTGTTCCAATGCCGTATGTGCGCATTTCACGGCACAATTCATAAATATAACTGTGTGGTTTGTTATAAACGGACAACACGTATGCCGGCACTGATTGGGGACGAATACGGTTTGTTTCAGGATCGTGTGCATAGATATGCTTTTTTGTTGTGTAATAATCTGTCAGACCAATTCTCATATTTGCCTCCTATTACTTTTCAATTGTTTCTTGGAAGCCGGGCAACAAAGGTTGTCTTGGGCGAACCATTAAAGCGACCTGGGGCAACACAACTTGGCGTGGCCGGGTCATTTCTTTGAATTTATTTAATAAAGCACGTTTTTTGAAACGCAATTCTTCTACACGATTGGACATATCCGCGTGTTTGAACATATCCATTTCGGTCTTCAAGGAGCGCTCCAAAGCGTCTTTTTCGCGGACGATGACGGCTAAATCAAAGATTGTTTTTTGACGTTTTGTGCTCTTTAATTTGCGAGTTTCAACAGACGCCAATTTCGTTGATTTTATCGCCGCACGATAATCGGCCAATGCTTGCTTCTTTTCAGCAGTAGATTGTTTGAAATCTTGACGATAAAGGGCCAAATCTTCTTTTGATAAAACCTCTTTTGTGGCCTTGAATTCACGGCGTTTTTGTTGTAACTTTGCTTGTAAAGCATGATATACGGCTTGACGATCGGCCTTGATTTGTTTCCATTCATCGCGTTTTTGTGCGGCAGCCAAAGCAGCCAAACGTGTTTTTAACAAATGTTGGGCACGTTCATTGTGCATCAAGCGTTCATTTAATGAAGCCAAACGTTCTGCCTTTCTTTCGGGGTTCATACGTTTCGATGCTTCCACTTTGGCTTTCATAGCCAATAATTGAGCATGTTTTTCTTCACGTTTTTGCAAACGTTCCTCCCAACGGGCTTTGCGTTCCGCCGGTGTCAATTTAGGTCTTGGTGCCACAACCTTTTTAACAGGCTCTTCTTTTACTGCTTCTGGCACAACAGGACTTTCAACCACGGGCTTTACAGGTACTTCTTTCGTGGCCTCTGGCGTTTGTTGGGCTTTTTCTTGCTTTTCCTTGCCTGGAACGGAGAGGGAAGGAGCTGTTTTGAAAAAGTCAGATAAACGCGAATAAACGTGGTGTGTCATTTCGTCTAAATTATAGTTGATGACAAAACTTCTTTTGCGAATTAAATCCAACACGGGGGATACTTTTTCGTTAAATGCTTCGCGTGTGGTTACATATTCCGGTTCTGAATCTTTTACCAATAACGTGGCTTCGGGTTGTGCATCGGAATAATAAGCAATTTTCTTTCCTTGAGCATCGTACCAAATTTCATCTGATAAAACATTGGTGTCCATTTCATATTGGCGTTGGCACAATATACGTTTTTTGAACTGACGACTTTTTGTGCCTGGAATAAATGTATTGACAATACGATATCCATGATCTTGGAAAGTATCAGAAACCAAATAACCCTCAAAATCATAGGCCTTTGTGTGTCCTAACCATGTTGTTTCCCACAACCGTGTAGAGTAATTATATGTGGTGTGTGGACGTACATAGTTTCTAATTCTTGTAAAAATATCTGAATTCATGACGTTCCTTTCGTGTTACAACGGGCACATATTGTATCATAAACCGAAAGTTTTGTCAAGTTATTTTTTTGATGGCGTTATTTACGCTTTTTGAATTGAGCGTTATACAAGGTGGCATAAGCACCATTTTGGGCCAACAGATTGTCGTGAGTGCCTTCTTCTACAATTTCCCCTTCGTTGATCACCACGATTTTATCTGCATTTTGAATGGTAGATAGGCGGTGAGCAATCACCAAAACGGTTCTGTCTTTCATCAAATTATTGATGGCCTGTTGTACAATACCCTCGGATTTGTTGTCCAATGCTGAAGTGGCCTCGTCTAAAATCACGATGGGGGCGTTTTTGATAAAGGCACGAGCGATGGCCACGCGTTGTTTTTGGCCACCGGATAACAATGTGCCGCGTTCGCCAATATGAGTGTCTAAACCATCTTTCAAATCATGGACGAAATCATCTAAACAGGCGGATTTTACGGCTTGGTCAATTTCTTCATCTGTAGCATCAAACTTACCCAACAAAATGTTATCACGGATGGTACCAGAGAATAAGAAGTTATCTTGGAACACAATGCCGATATTTTGTCTGAGTGAATGTAAGGTCAAGTGACGAATATCTGTTCCGTCAATGGTGATGGACCCTTCATTGACATCATAAAAGCGAGGAATCAAACTGACAATCGTACTTTTACCACCGCCGGAATTACCCACGAAAGCCACGGTCTTCCCCTTTGGAATTTTCAAGTTGATGTGTTTCAAAATAGGTGTATCTGGTTTGTATTCAAAAGAAACATCGTGGAAAACAATATCTTTGTGAATTGTCTTCAAATCCACGGCGTCTTTGGCATCTTTGATGGGGACATCATAATCCAATATCTCAAAGACACGTTCGATGGCCAAGAAAGATGTTTGCACCTGTGTGAAGTTTTTCCCGATGTTTTTGATTGGGTTATACAACATCAACATAGATGTCATAAAGGCCACAAAATCACCAGCCGTAATTTGCTTTGAAGTAATCAAATATGAACCATACCAAATGGCACCGGCCATACCAACGGAAATCACAATATGCATCATTGGAGATAACCATGCGGTTCGTTGGACATTTTTGATGCCTAACTTAAAGCCCTGACGCAAAAGGTCATTGAATTGATCGCGTTTGTGTTCTTGTAAGTTATAGGAAGCAATGGTTCTGGAACCGGCGTGTGTTTCGTTAAAGACTGTATAGCCTGCAGCCCCCAACTCAACGGATTTTTTAACAATATCTTTGATGCGGCGGCGAATACCAGCCAAAGGATATAATGCGCCGCCCAAAACGACAATGGCGATAATGGCTAATTGCCACGAAGTATAAAATAAAACGCCAATCAATGTGATGGATGAAAAAACACGAGTTGTAAATGTTTTCAGGTTGGATAATAATCCAGCACAGGCGGTTCCTGGATCTGCGCAATAGCGTTGAGCCAATTCTCCGGATGATTTTTTATCAAAATAACTTTGATCCATAACCATCAATTTGTGGTACATTTTGCGTTGCAGCCCCTGAGTGATTTTGCCACCCGTCCAGGCATTCAAATAGGCAGAACCATATTCCAAAATAGCTTGTATAATTGTAAAACCAATGATTAAAATAGGAATAACATATAGTGGTAAATTCCATGGAGTAGCACCATTTTGTTCAATAATAACGGTATCCATAAATGGTTTTAGAGAAAGGGCAATAACAGCGTCCAGAGAACCAATAGGGATTGTGATAAGAATACTGATTAATGAGCGAAACCAGTAAGGACGTACAAACGGCCACATGCGTTTGTAATTGACCACGAAATTCATCTTTTTCAATTTTTGAAACATAAAATTCCTTTGTTATGTATTGGTGACACTATTGTATATGTGTAAAAGATAAAAATCAAGGGATTTTTAATTCTCATCTGTATTATTGTTACTTTCTGCATCCAGATCTTCAGACAAGGAATGAACCTTTTGAATTTTAACACCCGGAAAGGCCTTTTCAATATCCGTGATGATTGGTTTTTGTTTCAAGGTATTGAGTGTTTGTTGTTTTTGTGCCTCTTTTTGTTCTTTGAGAGATGGATTTCCTCCAGATTTTTGGATGTCTAATTGCCAAGTTGTTCCTGTGGCTTCATTCAAAAATTTGCCCAGTTGTGCGGCAAAAGAATGTGGAACACCGGGGGCAAACGAACAATTTAATGCATTTGTAGTCAATTCAATCGGACGCACGAAGTTTTCAATATTAAATGCCAAAATGCGTTCCCCTTTTTTGCGGGCCAAATTTACAATGTCTTGCATGTTTTGAAATAATGGTTTTGAATCAGCAGCGGGCTTTTTTTCGGCAATGGGTTGTTGCTTAATGGTGGCCGCTTTCGGTTGGGTCATAACGTTTGTTTCAACGTTTTTTTTTACATCAGACAACAATTGCTCTGGGCCCGGAATATCGGATAGGTAGGCCAATCGAATCATCAACATTTGCACGGCTTGAAATGGCATATCGGCAGACCGCACCTCTTGAATGCCCTTCATTAAAATTTGCCAATAGGCCGTCAGCACATACATGGATGTACTTTGGGCCAAATCTTTCAATGTTTTTTGTTCATTTTCTGTAAAGCCATCCAATCCTGTTTGTTTTGGCACCACCTTTAATGTAGTGATTTTGTATGTTAAATCCAACATATCTTGGACCAAAGTCAAAGCGTCAGCACCAGATTGGTATTGTGTTTGCAACAAATTGAATACGTCATCCATTTTGCCGTTGATAACCGAGGTGTATAAATCCAACAAGGCCCCTTTATCCGCTACACCCAACATTTTGCGCACATCTTCCACGGATGGGTTGTTCGGCAGTTGTGTCATGGCCTGATCTAATAATGACAAAGAATCACGCACGGAACCATCGCCGGCTTTTGCAATTAAATATAAAACTTCGCGTGAAAATTTTACTTTTTCATTTTTACAAATTTTTTCCAAATAATCGGTCAGTTGATTGGCCTCAATACGCTTCAAATCAAAGCGTTGACAACGGGATAAAATGGTGAGGGGAACTTTGCGAACTTCCGTTGTCGCAAAGATGAACTTGACGCGTTCTGGCGGCTCTTCCAATGTTTTTAATAAGGCATTAAAGGCCGGTTTGCTGAGCATATGAACTTCGTCAATAATATAAATTTTATAGCGGGCAGAAACGGGATTGTATTTAGCACCTTCAATAATTTCGCGCACATTATCCACGCCGGTATTACTGGCTGCGTCAATTTCAATCACATCAATGTGGGCGTCATTGGCAATATCTTGACAATGCTTGCATTTACCGCACGGATTGGGGGTCATACCGCCTTTTCCGTCTTCACCAATGCAGTTTAATCCTTTGGCAATAATACGGGCAGAAGTCGTTTTCCCGATACCGCGAATACCAGTCAGCATATAGGCCTGAGCTAAACGATTTTGTTTGATGGCATTTGTAATAGTTTGAACCAAAGCGTCTTGTCCGATCAGATCTTTGAAAACCTGAGGACGATACTTGCGGGCAAGAACTTGTGAATTTGTGGCCATCAATTATCCTTTTGTATATTAGGTGGAAAGGCATGACCCGTGAAACAAAGGCTGGGCTGCTTTCTTCCGAACCTGACCCGCTGTCCCAAGGACAACGCCCACGCCCTTCCGATTTTGATTGTACGAAAAACAGGGGAAAAAGTCAAGATAAAAATTACTCTGATTTTACGGGTCGTTGGAACAAAGATTCGATTTCTTTTTTGGGATCCGCATTTTCATAAACAACGTGATATAAGGCGGTACATAAAGGAATTTCCAATTTGTCACGCAAATCATATACGGCTTTCAATGTGGGTACACCTTCAGCCAATTTTTCAAATTTTTCACCTTTGGCTAAGGCCTCTCCATAAGCGCGATTGTGGCTGTGGGGAGAAAACAGGGTGGCTTCATAATCGCCCAAATGTGCCAAGCCATAGGCCGTTTGTGGATTTCCGCCAAAATATCCGATGATGCGACCGACTTCCACCGGACCGCGTGCCATTAGCGAGCCCTTTAATGCAGTCCATCCCATGCCGTCCAAAATGCCAGCCATCACGCCGACGACGTTTTTCAATGCGGCGGCAACTTCGTTACCAATTAAATCTGTTCCGTAATAGGATCTGATTAAGGTGCTGTTCATATAATCGGCAATCTCATATTTTGCTTCATCTGAAGCAGAACTGACCACGACGCAACTGGGGATACCTTTTAAGTAATCCTGAGGATGTCCTGGGCCGCCCAGTACGGCAACTTGTACATCTTGTTCTTTGATTTCTTCGGCAAAAATTTGGGTCATTCGTTTGCCTGTGGTGGCTTCCAATCCCTTCATGGCTAACAAGAACTTTTTGCCTTTTACATCATATTTTGCAATTTGTTGGCATAATCCGCGAAAGGCCTGACACCCAATAGACACGATAATGAAATCATTTTTCAAAACTTCACCCATATCTGTTGTGTAAGAAACGCCTTCAGGCATCTGACAATAACCATTGTTACCAGTTTTAATCAAAGATTCATAGGCGGGATCTCCCGGAACGCCCAAAAATAATACTTTGGATTTTTTGTATGTCGCACAATACCATCCCAAAAAGCCGCCCCAACGACCACAACCAATCACCGATACCTTTGAAAAGTCAGTCATAAACACTCCTTATCAATATTGAAAAATTTCCACGCATTTGTGCTTTTCGGCATCCCAGGCCAATCCATTTGGACAGCAATATCCATTGGAACAATACTCACCCTCTATGCAATGCCTGTCATCAGAACAGATTGTTTGGCATGGAACACAATGTTGATTATTCCAACATTGTTTGTCGGGGGTATCAGCACATTTCAAGCAACTGACGGAACATCCGTCTCCTTGTTTTTCGTAGCCATTTTCACAAGTAATCGTTTTGCTGAGACCGTGATAAACGCCACCTTTTGGTACAACAACTTTTTGCGGACAATCCGAAACAGATGCTGTTGGAATGGTGCCGGATCCCGGTTGCGTTGAAAAATAATAAACAACTTTTTTGGGATCTTTTGGACATTTTTCCGCTACGCCATCCGCGGCAATCAATAATAGGCCTGATCCGCTGCGTTGTAATTGTGTTTGATTTGACAACAATCTGTTGCAAATGCGTTCACGTGCTGCTTTTTGTCCTAAATCCAAAGTAAGGGTAAAAAGGTGATCTTGCGGGCTGGTTTCAACAAACATATCCATTCCGTGAATGGATTTTAACTTAAACTTTTCGGCTCCGCGTCTGCCGATGCCCATCATACTGTGTTGCTGAGAAATAGCGTTTGTAAGAATTGTTTTTTCAATGTTATTTGCAATTACATTGGCATATACAATGTTAAACAAGGCAACCGCACTCCATGTCAGCACAATCCACACAGCCAAGACAGTTGGTGTTTCTATGTTACTACGGCCGGATTCCATGATATCTTTACGCCATCCGAACATCTACTTCTCCTTTTTTGTAAAGGTGCCACATTCCAGAAGATTTGTCAAGCGTTTATTTCATGTTTTGATATGCTTCGGTCACGATTTTTTGAATGTCGGGTTGGAATTTTGTTGGATGTAATTGAAAATGGGCTAAATATTCAATATTGCCGCTGGCACCTGTGATGGGGGAAAAAGTGATGTTTTTGGGGTAAAAACCACACTCAATAAAGGCATGCAACACCTTTTCTAATACATGAACATGGACGTTTTGGTCCCGTATAATGCCGCGAAATTTATCGGCGATTTCTTTGCCACATTCAAATTGGGGTTTGATTAAACAAATAACATCTGTTAAATTTGGCATTTGTTTTAATTTGGGCAACATCTTTGTGATTGAGATAAACGATACGTCAGAAACAGCGATGGTGCAGGGGACAATTTTATCCGCCTCAATGTCGCGAAAATCGGTTTGTTCATATAAAGTGACCTGCGGATTCAGGCGTAATTTGTGATTCATTTGATCGCGACCGACTTCCACTGAAATGACTTGTTTTGCCCCGTGTTGAAGGGCGCAATCCGTGAAGCCGCCGGTGGAGGATCCGATATCTAAAACAATCTTATTATTCAAATCAATATGGAAAACTTTCAAGGCTTTTTCTAATTTCAAGCCGCCGCGTGATACATAAGGCAATATCTGTCCGCGAATTTCCAAATCGTCCAAATTTTGGATTTGTTGGCTGGGTTTTGTGGCGGGGGATCCTTGATAAAAAACAATACCACATTCAATGGCTTCTTTTGCCTTTGAGCGTGTTTCAAATAATTGCTTTTGAACTAAGGCCAAATCCAATCTCATCTTTTAATGGGCCTCTTTCCAATCGGCACCAATATCAACATCCACCACCAACGGAACCGACAACTTGACCACATTTTCCATGGTCTTTTTAATTAAATCAGTGGCCTTCGGCGCGTCGGATTCAGCCACTTCAAACACCAATTCATCATGTACCTGTAATAACAATGTGATGTCCAATTTTGCTTTTTGAATGGCTTTGACAACTTGAATCATGGCCATTTTAATAATGTCTGCTGCACCACCTTGGATAGGGGCGTTGATAGCGGCGCGCATGGCAAAGGCCTTGGTGGCGCGATTATCCAATCCTGGAATATATACTTTTCGTCCGAACGGCGTTTGTACAAAGCCGTTTGTTTCGGCAAATTGTTGTGTGTCTGTCATATATTGTTTAATTTCCGGATATTCTTTGAAATAAGTATCGATGTAATCTTTTGCTTCGCCGCGGGAAATCCCTAAATTAGCGGCCAAACCAAAGGGCGATATGCCGTAAATAATTCCAAAGTTGATGGCTTTGGCACGGCGCCGTTGATCGGAAGTGATTTGATCCAGCGGGATGTGTAAAACTTGGCTAGCAGTTCGGGCATGAATATCTTCGTTGTGGGCAAAGGATTCTTTTAATTTTGCGACATTGGCGACCTCAGCCATTAAACGTAATTCAATTTGGGAATAATCGGCGGCCAAAATTTGGTAACCAGGCTGGGCAATAAAGACACGGCGGATCTCTTTGCCGTCTTCGGTGCGCACAGGAATGTTTTGTAAGTTGGGATCAGAACTGGCCA
>JAFPYW010000050.1 GCA_017394405.1 Alphaproteobacteria bacterium | reverse complement strand
TACACTAACAAGGCCTACTTTCACTATATTTGCATCTGTATCACGGTGTTGGTACAACCACCAAGCTCTGCCACCAAAAACAGCAATCACCACTAAAATCACCAATGTCCAAATCAATTTCCTCATTTTATCTCTCCTTTTGATAGGCCAATATAAATCCGCTTCACTTCTGCATTGGAAAAGACCGTTTTGGCATCTCCATGACAAAAAACCTTTCCTTCATGCAGAAAATACACATAATCCGCCAGCTTTTGCACCACTTTCATGTTATGTTCAATCAAGCCAACCGAAATACCCATTTCTTTTACCATTTTGCTGACAAGCTCCACCATTTGGTTCACCATTACGGGCGACAATCCCGCTGTTGGTTCATCCAGTAAAATATAGCTGGGTCGTCTGGCCATAATCCGTGCCAAAGCCAATAACTTTTGTTGCCCATATGAAAGGTTGCCAGCCATTTTATCTTTATGTTCAGCAATTCCAACCAACTCCAAAAATCCTAAGGCCTCTTTCTTATGGTCTGTTAAGAAACTTTTCAGTTTAAACAAATGATCAAATGCCCAAGCGGGTTTGCGTTCGTGTCTATCCATCAAGGCCACCAAAACATTTTCCAAAACAGTCATATCCGAAAAAATCCGCAGGTCTTGGAACAATTTTGTAATGCCCATATCGGCCACCACGAAAGGTGGCATGTTTGTTATATCCCTGTTGTTCAGCAGGATTTTGCCACCATCGGCCGACAAATTGCCGGTAATGATATGAAACAAAGTGGTTTTGCCCGCACCATTTGGCCCCACAAAAGCCGTGACCAAGCCCGGCTTGATGGTTGCCTGCACATTGTTCAGGATAACCGTTTCCCCGAACTTTTTACAAATGCCTTGAATTTCCAGTGCGTTTAATTCTGCCATCTTATTCCTTTACGACTTTTGCCGTGCCATCCGGTTGCATTTGTTTGATAACCAAAGGAACTCTCATATGTCTGTTATCACCAATCGAAATTGGCCCTAAAACAGATGGGAATCCATTTGTATGCTGAATTGTTTCATAGACATCTTTCGGTGAATATTTTGATGTTTTGATTGATGTGGCAATTATCTTTGCTGAAATATAGTTCATCATAGCAAATGTAGAAGGAACACGTTGATATTTTGCTTTAAATGCCTGAACAAATTTTGCTATTTCTGGGTCTTTAGAATTCAAATCAAACCGTGTGTCTGTCCAATATGTTGGATATTCTGTTTTTGCAATGTTGTCAAAATAACTACTGATATTCCAATCGGTAATAATTGGACCTTTAAATCCTTGTTCTCTTAAAGTGTTTAAAAGTGTTGGATAGAAAGAACCCCACCCAAAGACAGCCACAACTTCTGGATTATTTTGTAAGATTTTAGCCACAAATGACCGAGCATCTGTTGCATTAATTGTAAAAGCTTCTTTTCCAACAACAGGAATATTCTTTTCGGCCAACTTTTCTTCAAAGTGTTTAGCCATAAATTCTGTTTCTATTCCCTTTAGATTCAAAATAGCAGCACTTCTTGCTTTTAAATCATTAATAACAAAATCAGATGAGTAATCAATTAAATATGCGGTATCTGGAAAAAAGTTTACACCTAAATCTAATGTCTTAAGAGCATTTGCATAAATGGGGAGATTTTGCTCTACCGCAATTGGAGAAATTGCAATAGATGGAACATCCCCAAAAATGAACATCAAATCAATACCTTGTGATTGTAATTTTCGAAAAGCAGAAATGGAATCTTTTGCAGTAAATTTACCATCTTCTACAAACAGTTTAAGTTTAAAATCAGATGATTGATTAAACTCATTAAATGCCTCTGTTATCACTTTTTGTGTCATATCCCCATCATCTGAAAAATTACCACTCATTGGTAAAATTGCACCAATCTTCACAACATTTTTTTCTGTTGTGGCTTGTTTGTGCAGATACCATGCACGGCCTCCGAAAATGGCAACAACCGCTACAATTACCAATCCCCAAATAAATTTACGCATTTTTATCTCCTTTTATTTGTTTTGTTTTCTTTTGTGGCAAAAAGTTATCGGATGTAATAACCTTTTGCCCCGTTTGTTGTTCATAATCTTGACGGGCACGCTTGGAAATACTTCCCCCAATCTTTGCCGCCTGTTTGTTTTCGTTCATACCGGTTGCGTTATGCTTTTCGGCCACTTGCCGGGTGGACAGTTCCGCCAAAGCCGTAAAAATCAATTCGGCTTCACTCATATGGTCACGCAGATTTTGGGACTTAAGCCCCTTTAATTTTTTATGAGTCCGCACGGACAATCCCGACCATTCCTGATGTATCATATTGGTCAAAATGGCATATTGTTCGTCCGTGGTAATTTCATGGTCTTTCCAATAATCGGTCAGTTTGTTGCGGGTTTCTTGCCCCATCATGCGTTGTTGAATCCACTTGTCGGAATAGCCCAACTTTTGCCAATTTTCCCGTGCCCTGTTTAGGCTGAGGGCGGGGTCAGCCGTTTCCTTCATGCGTTCATAGCCCACTTTGGCAAGCCATTGTTTGATGGGCTCGGCTTTCGGGCTGGGCACAGATTGCACCAACCGCAACATTGTTTCGGCATCGGCCACATCGGTTTCCCGCATTTTGCCATCCATGGCCATCATTTTCAACTGGTTACATTTTGTAACCGTTTCATTCGCCCCTTCATCTTGCAGACGATTTTTCAGTACTTTCCAATAATTTCTTGCGGTTTGGTAATCCTTTTCTATCAAAATAGAAATCACATCCACGACCGAAAAATACCACACATCCTTTTCTTCGTCATAAAGGGAACGGATTTTGTTTTGCTCAAATAATTTCAGTTCTGATTTCATTATTCTTCCTCCATACGTTTGCGAACGCCAAAGATTCCGTTCGGTTTAAACAACAACACAAATACCAAGGTGGCAAATGTCACTAAACTAATCCATTCGCCCGAAAATTGCCATACAACAATACTTTGCATAATGGCGACACAAATGGCCCCAAAGCCCCAAGCCCAGTACTTATCCAGCCCACCAAAGAACACCGCGACCGAGGCCGTCAGCAAATAGTTCATCCCTGTATGCGGTTCCAATCCGACATCATAGCCAATCAACACCGAAGGCACAGCGACCATAAAGGCAGACAGGCACATAATCGCCAGCCGAATCTTTGTCAATGGCAATCCCATCACAGGCACCAATTTTGGTTGGTCGCCCATCGCCCAAATTACTTTGAACCACTTATTCTTTTGTACCAATGTTCCCAGTCCTACAAAGCAAGCCCCGCACACCAGCATTTGAATCAACTGAATCCGCGTGATTTTTAATCCGTGCCACAGGTAAATCGGCTCTAAATCCGTTGAAATGCTCTTGACATTGTTGCCGAAAATCAAAGCAATCACATTTTCCACAATTATCATCACGCCCAAGGATGCTATCATCGTCACACCGGCTGAGGACTTTTTGTTAAAAAAGGGCAAATAAACACCTTTTTCAATAGCCGCCCCAAAGGCCACCGCCAAAATGATTGTCAAAGGAATGGCACTCATCAACCCCATATTAAACCAATTCATCAAGGCATAAAGGATATAGCCGGTTAAAATGAACTGAGCACCCATGGCCAAGTGAAAGATTCTGAGGGACCTGTACACCAATCCGAACCCAACCGCCAAGCATGCCAAAGGCATTCCTTGAACCAATCCGTTGATGAAGAGTTGGAGTAATAATGTCATGCTTTATTCTTTCACAATCTTTGCCGTCCCATCCGATTGCATTTGTTTGATAACCATTGGCGGATGCGGTTCACCATCTTTATCATAACTCAGTTTTCCCATTACCGTCTTAAAATTTTGAATATCATAGAAACCTTGATTTAAATCTGTTTTATTTTCAAGTGCCTTCATTAAAACATCCACGGATACATAGGAAAGAATAGCAAACACATCCGGTTCTGCACCAATTTTAGCTTTATATTTTTCCAAATAATTTGGATTCATTTCATTGACCCTATAATCACCAATCGCCAAGTATGTACCAGCGGCTTTATTGTGTACATTTTTCCAAACAGATTCATCAGTAACTGTATGGTCTGTAATAAAATCACCTTTATAACCTTGTTCGGCCAATTGGTTAAATGCCGCAGTGTAACCTGGTCCAAATCCAAACATAGCAATCACTTCCGGTTTCTTATCCAAAATCTTTAATGCTTGAGGCCGTACATCCATATCCAAAATGTCATAACTTTCTTCAATTAAAACTTTTCCACCCAAAGCACTATAATACTTTTGGAATTCGTTGCTAAAATCATCACCATAGTTATTCTTTGATTTTAAAATAGCAATCTCTTTTTTACCTAATCTATTCGCGGTAAATTCAGCTATTTTCTTGGCCAGTTCCGTTGTTGAAGTTGATACACGGAACATATAAGGACTTTGTGCGGGGAGTTTTGAATCACCTAACGCCAAAGCGATTGTCGGAATCTTTGTTTCGTTTATCAAAGGTCTTAAACCAAACGCAGGCAAATCACCAAAAACGATAAACGCC
>JAFPYW010000007.1 GCA_017394405.1 Alphaproteobacteria bacterium | reverse complement strand
CCAAGAATTAGAGGAAGTCAATTGGCTCGGCTATCACTTTTTAACGTATGAAGCCGTCAACAAACGCGCCTATCCGCAGGGGCCATTATTTTCCCATATTTTGGGCGGCGTCAATATTGACAATGTCGGCACAGCAGGCGTTGAAAAGGCGTTTGATGCCGAATTAAAAGAACATGAAATTCAATTATCTTTAGATACTTCCGTGCAAGAAATGGTACGCACAAACTTACAAAAAGGCATTCAAAAATATAAAGCCGAAGGCGGATTGGGAATTGTGATGGACATCAATAACGGCGAGGTATTAGCCAGCGTTTCTTTGCCCGATTACGACCCTGAAAAACCCGCAGGAAAAGATTTGTCCGATCGTTTCAATATGCCCACCTTAGGCGTTTATGAATTCGGATCCGTGTTCAAATTGTTTAACACGGCCATGGCATTAGAAAACAAAGTTGTAAAAGTAACAGACGTAATAGATGCATCTCACCCCTTAAAAATCGGTAAGAAAACGATGGAAGATTTTCGCGGACAAAACAGACCTTTAAGCGTGCCGGAAATTTTAATTCACTCATCCAATATCGGTTCGGCCAAAATTGCTTTGGATGCCGGATACGAAAAGCAACGAGCGTTTTTGCGTAAATTTAATTTATTTGAAAAATTACCCATTCCTTTGCCGGAAAGAGGCGCACCTCTTTATAACACAAAAGACAAATGGGCAGACATAGAAACAGCCAACGTATCCTTTGGATATGGTATCGCCGTCACCCCATTACATCTGATTGCTGGGGTGGCTGCCCTAACAAACGGAGGGTATTACAATGTTCCCACATTTATCAAAGATGGGAATAAAGACAAGGCGGTGACTCAGGTGTTGGATAGCAAAATTTCCGAACAAATTCGCCAAATGATGTGGGCGGTTATCAATTGGGATCCTTGGACCCAAAATGTGGCAAAACATTATGCACCCGGCGGCAAAACCGGAACAGCAAATATGAAGGATGGACATTCCTACAACACCAACAAAGTACGCACCACTTTTGTGGGCGTTTTTCCCGTGACAGATCCAAAATATATCGTTCAGGTAACTTTGTTAAATCCAAAAAAATTAAAAGAAACAAGCAATTATAATAACGCCGGATGGAATGCTAAACCCGTTGGATTGAATATCATCAACGAAATTGCACCCTACTTGAACGTGGCCCCTGTGATGGATTATCAGCCACCTGAATTCGTTCAAAAAGCCATAGACATTTCTTTAATTAAAAACGGAAGGAAAAAGAAACAATGACAGCACAAATTCCTTTATGGTCGCCTATGGAAATTCAACTAGCACTCAACACATCGGTGGATCAAAGTATAGTTGCCACAGGAGTGCAATTTAATTCCAAAGAAATTGTTGCTGGCGATTTATTTATTGCCCTGACTGGCGGAAAAACGGATGGTCACAAATATGTATCGGATGCGTTAGATCGCGGCGCAGTCGGTTGTATTGTGACCCATATTGTTGAAGGCGTTCCTCCCGAAAAACAAATCGTCGTTTCCGACACCAAATTAGCGTTAGAATCCTTGGCACGCTTTGCCCGCATGCGCACAACGGCACAAGTGGTGGCCATTACTGGCAGTTGCGGAAAAACCAGCACAAAGGAAATGTTGGCTGCTTGTTTGACAGATCAGGGAAAAACACATGCCACCGCGAAAAACTTTAACAATGATTTAGGCATTCCTTTTACATTAGCCAATATGCCGGCGGACACACAATATGCCGTCATTGAAATGGGAATCAGCCATCCGGGGGAAATGGCGCCCCTGTCCGATTTGGTCAGGCCTGATTTAACTTTAATCACAAACATTGCGCCAGCACATCAAGAATTTTTCCCAGATACAACGGCTATTGCTAATGAAAAAATTCACATCACCGATTATCAAAACAAAAATGGTGCCATCATTTTGAATCATGATGATGCACAATATCAATTGTTGGCTGATGTTGCTACTGCCGTCGGATTGAAAAAAATTATTCGCTTTGGATCGGATGAAAAATCAGATATTCAATTGTTGCACGCAAAAGTACACGAATCCTCAACCGAGGTGGCTATCAGATGGCACGGCGAAACCATCAACTATACATTGCAATTTGTGGGACAACATTTTGCCCTCAATTCATTGGCCGTCTTGGCCGCCGTTGATGCTTTGGGCGCAAGCGTGGAACAAGCCATCAACACATTATCTAAATTACAGCCCGTTTCCGGCCGCGGACAAACAACAACTATCACCATTCAAGGAAAAACCATCCACTTGATTGACGATGCTTACAACGCCAACCCGACCTCTATGGCCGCCAGCATTAGGACCTTAGGCACTCACAACGGACGCTTAGTTGCGGTGTTGGGTGACATGTTGGAATTAGGTGAAAAATCGTATGAAATGCATCTTGACATGTTGGAACTATTGGCGCAAAATAACATCCATAAATTGTATGCGGTCGGTCCGATGATGAGCCGCGTTTTTGATTTAGCCCCACCCGACTTGCAAGGGGCAAAAGTCGCCAGCGCTTTAGATTTGAAAGAAACCCTGGTTGCTGATTTGCAAGACGGAGATTGGGTGTTATTCAAAGCGTCGCACAGCACGGGATTAGATCCGTTGATTCAGGAATTAAAAGGAGCATAAATGTTATTTTATTTATCACGTTTTTCAGAACAATTTGGTTTGTTGAATGTTTTCAAATATCAAACATTTAGAATGGGTGGCGCATTGTTAGTGGCTTTTTTCCTAACGCTTTGGATTGGCCCAAAAGTCATCATGTGGCTGAAGAAAAAAGAAGGTGAAGGACAACCCATTCGTGATTGCGGCCCGGCTACACACTTATCCAAAAAAGGAACCCCCACCATGGGCGGTTTAATGATTTTAATTGCCGGTACATTATCGGCTTTGCTCTGGGCCGATTGGGCCAGCCCGTATTTATGGATTTTATTGGCTGTATTTTGGGGATTCGGAATCGTTGGTGGTGTAGATGATTATTTGAAATTGACACATCACAACAGCGATGGCGGCGTCGCCGGCAAAACCAGATTGCTCATTGAATTTACATTGGCTTTTATCGCGTGCTTGGGCATGATCAAATTAGCCGGTGCCGATATGAAAACGACACTAACAATTCCATTTTTCAAAAACTTTTTGATTGATTTGGGATATTTTTATATTCCGTTTGCCATGTTCGTGATGGTAGGCGCAGCCAACTCGGTCAATTTAACAGACGGCTTGGATGGCTTGGTCAGTTTTCCCGTCATCATGTGCGTCTTGGTCTTTATGGTCATCGCGTATGTTTGCAGCAGAGCCGATTTTGCTAACTATTTACAAATCGTTTCCATTCCTTTGGCCAAAGAAATCCCCATTTTGTGCGGAGCCATTATTGGTGCCACATTGGGCTTTTTGTGGTATAACGCTCACCCGGCACAAGTGTTTATGGGTGACACAGGCTCGTTGGCGTTAGGTGGCTTTTTAGGGGCTTTGTCCGTTGCCACAAAACACGAAATCGTTTTAGCCATCGCAGGCGCTATTTTTGTGGTGGAAGCGTTGTCAGTGATGATTCAGGTTGGATCGTTCAAATTACGTGGCAAGCGTGTATTTTTAATGGCCCCTATCCATCATCATTTTGAAAAATTGGGATGGAGCGAAACCACCGTTGTCACCCGCTTTTGGATTATCTCAATCGTCTTGGCGTTGATGGCGTTAGCCACATTAAAATTGAGGTAAGCATGGGAAAGTTGTCCGCGTTCAAAAAATATCTGTTTGCACAATGGCGCAGTTTAGATCGCGGCATCTTTTACAGCGTTTTAATTTTGATGGTTTTCGGATTATTTTTGACGTGGGCCGCCGGCCCCGCTGTGGCAGAACGTCGTCATTATGAATGGTCTTATTTCGTTTATAAACAATTAGTTTGGATGCCGGTTGCCCTTTGTGTGTTATTGGGAACTTCCATGTTTTCTGTCAAAGTAGCACGCCGGATGACCTTTTTGGCTTTCATTGGCGCAATCTTAGGAATGATGGCGGTGTTGGTCGTCGGTTCGGAATTTCAAGGCGCAAAACGATGGATTTCCATTTTGGGCGTTTCCGTGCAACCATCCGAATTTATCAAACCCAGTTTTGCCATTGTGGTCGCATGGTTGTTGGCTAAAGGAAAATTGTTGCAAAGGTCTCACGGCTGGTTATGGGCTGTTGGCATTTTTGGATTGACAATGTTGTTGTTAAAATTACAACCGGATTTTGGTATGATGCTGACCGTCACGACCATTTTTTTAACAGAAATCTTTTTGGCCGGGATGTATATGTGGATTGTGGTTTTATTGGCTGGAGCAGCCGTGTCTTTGATCCCGCTCGCCTACTTCACCATGGAACACGTTCGTACCCGTATTGATGGCTTTTTACATCCGACAGATATGAACTCCTATCAGGTCAGGAAGTCATTGGAAACCCTGAAAAACGCGGGACTATTTGGCAAAGGGCCGGGTGAAGGCGTTGTGAAATATGAATTGCCGGACGCCCATACTGACTTTGTAATGGCTGTGGCCGCGGAAGAATTTGGCTTCATCTTGTCCAGTGTTATTATCGTCACCTTTATCTATATTATTTTCCGCGGATTGACATTAGTCCGCCACAATAATAACTATTTTGTTCAACTGGCCGTTGGTGGCTTGATTGCACAAATCACATTCCAAGTTTTTGTAAATTTAGGCACAACATTGAACATGTTGCCACCAAAGGGAATGACGTTACCATTGATTTCATACGGCGGCTCTTCATTAGTATCTATGGCTTTTGCTTTTGGACTCATCTTGGCATTGACCAAACAAACAACTTTTAGCAGGGGGTTAGAATGACACAAAAAGTAATTGTTTTAACAACGGGTGGTTCTGGCGGACATGTGTTTCCCGCACAAAGTGTCGCCACCGCATTGTTAAAGAAAAAACACACAATTATCTTTATCACCGATAATCGCGGTAATGCTTTTCAAAATATGCCCGAAGTGAAAACTTATCACTTGATGGCAGAATCCGTGACGGGACGATCCCTCTTTGGCAAAATCGTCGCAGCCGTCAAGTTGTGTTTAGGTTCGTGGCAAGCCATGTGGTTGTTACATAAAATCAAACCAGATTTAGTCATCGGCTTTGGCGGATACGCTTCCATCCCCACTGTTTTCAGCGCAGAAATGTTGGGTATTCCCGTTGTTTTGCACGAACAAAATGCTATCTTGGGACGTGCCAATCGTTTCGTTGCAAAACGGGCAAAATTGGTGGCAACATCTTTCCTGTCGGTACAACAAGTACCCAATGCCGTTCCGACTTTGCATGTTGGTCAACCGGTGCGCGCCCCTATTTTGGAAGTGGCAAATGCACCCTTTAATGAAACAAAAGATTTTAATTTACTAATTTTTGGCGGCAGCCAAGGCGCCCGATTTTTCAGCCGAAAGTTGCCGGATGCTTTGATGAAATTGGATTCAAATTTGCGTAAAAAAATCATCCTGACACAACAGGCCCGTCCCGAAGACGAAGAAGCGTTACGCAAAAAATACGCCAACGCCGGATTCAAAAAATTGGTCATTCAACCCTTTTTCAAAAATATGCCAGAATTATTGAGCGCGGCACATTTAGTGATTGGACGCGGCGGGGCCGGCACTTTGACCGAAGTGATGGTGGTCGGACGTCCGGCCGTCATTATTCCGTTGCCAACGGCCGCAGATAATCACCAATATGCAAACGCCAAGGTTTTAGAAAATGCCGGTGGCGCCATTGTGATTCAAGAAAAAGATTTTGATGCCGACAAATTGGCCGAACAATTGACTCAAATGATTCAACAACCTACGACCTTGACAAAGATGGCAAAAAATGCACACAAATTGGCCATTTTGAACGCGGCCGGACGTATGGCAGAGGTCGTTTTGGATGTAGCAGAAGGAAACAAAAAATGACACAAAATTGGCCCTTTAAGAAAATTCATTTTGTGGGAATCGGCGGTATCGGCATGAGCGCTGTGGCCGAAATGGTTCAGGCGCTCGGGGTTGAAGTTCAGGGCTCAGATAAATCAGAAAATGATAATGTGCGGCGGTTAAAAGAAAAAGGAATGACCATATTCAAAGGCCACGATGCCGCCAATATTCAAGGAGCCGAAGCCGTCATTTATTCCACCGCCACCAAAAACAATCCGGAAGTAATTGCCGCCAAAGAACAAGGCATCCCCGTTGGACACAGATCAGAAATGTTGGCCGAATTGTTAAAGTTAAAACGCAGCATTTGTGTGGCCGGCACACATGGCAAAACCACCACCAGTTCTTTGATCGCCAGTATTTTAATGGCGGCCGATTTGGATCCCAGCTTTATTATTGGCGGTATCTTGAACGCGCAACGATCCAACGCTCAAATGGGGGGCGGTGATTGGGTTGTGGCTGAAGCCGATGAATCAGACGGATCCTTTTTGAAATTACCGACCACCATCGCCGTCATCACCAATATTGATCCGGAACACATGGATTTTTATAAAACATTTGATCAAGAAAAAGCGGCCTTTTTAACGATGATGAATCAAACAGCTTTTTACGGCGTCAATGTGGTGTGTTTGGATCACCCTGTCGTGCGCGCATTATTGCCGCAAATTACCGGACGCCCTGTTTTAACTTACGGATTAAACCCCACGGCAGATGTCAGCGCTTCAGAGATTCAAACAACAGAACATGGCAGCATCTTTAACGTCAAAGCCGCCATCAAAGGACAAACTTATCTCATTGAAAATATTGCCTTAAATATGATGGGCAAACACAACGTTCAAAATGCTTTGGCAGCCATCGGAGTTGGCCTGTATTTGAACATATCGCCGGACGTCATCAAACGCGCCTTGGCTGATTTTGCCGGCATTCAAAGGCGTTTGACATATCGCGGCACATTTAATGACATTCCCGTGTATGACGATTACGCCCATCATCCAAATGAAATCAAGGCCACTTTGGCCGCATTAAAAGATCATGTTCCGGGCCGGCTTGTTGCTATGTGGCAACCACATCGTTGGACCCGCTTTCACGATTTATACTTTGATTTTTTGGATGCCTTTGATTTGACAGATCAAGTGATTGTAACAGATGTTTATGCCGCAGGCGAACAACCCCTACCAGATTTGATTGTGGCTGATTTTGCCCAAAAATTGGTGCAATCAAAACCTTGTGTTTATACGCCGTTAGACCAGGCAAAAGATTTATTATCAACAACCTTGCAACCCGGTGATACCTTGGTGTGTTTGGGGGCGGGAGATATTTCCGCATTTGCAAAAAAATTATGTCAAAAGGAATGAATATGGCACAAAAAAATACTTGGACCATCTCCGGCTTAAAAAGCAAAATTCATTCCAACTATCCATTGGCTAAAAAGACATGGTTGGGTGTGGGTGGCCCTGCACAATACTATATTGAGCCCGATTCTTTTGACGATTTGACAATGGTTTTGCAAAACAAAGGCAAACTCCCCGTGACAATTTTAGGCGCCGGCAGCAACGTTTTAATTCGGGATGGCGGTATTGACGGCATTGTGATTCATTTAGGTAAAAACTTGGCTCATTACACCATCAAAAAACAAACCATCACTTGTGAAGCGGGATTGTCATTGATGGAATTGGCTCGCCTTGCTCAACAAAACGGCATTGGTGGATTTGAATTTATGTGTGGCATTCCCGGCAATTTGGGTGGCGGCTTAAAAATGAATGCAGGCGCCTATGGATCAGACATGTCCAAATTAGTCGCCCAAATCAAAGCCATGGATACGGTTGGTAAAATCCATACAATTGGCCCCAATAAAAAAGAATTTTTTTCATACCGACACAGCCGTTTGCCAAAGGGTTGGATTTTTATTGAAGCCACTTTAATTGGCGTCAAGGCAGATAAAAAGCAAATTCAACAAACCATGGATGCTTTGCGCGAAAAACGTATTCAATCACAACCGCAGGGCGTTCGGACGGCCGGTTCTACATTCAAAAATCCGACCACAGCTCCGGCATGGAAATTGATAGATGAAGCGGGATTACGCGGCTACACCAAAAATGGTGCAAAAATGAGTGAAAAGCATTCCAATTTTATGATCAACGCCGGATCTGCGACCGCAGCAGATTTAGAAAACTTGGGTGAATTTGTACGCCACGAAGTCAAGAAAAAAACAGGTCAAACTTTACAATGGGAAATTGAAAGGATGGGGAAAGATGGTTAAAAAAGTTGCTGTCATTATGGGGGGAATGTCCCACGAACGTGACGTTTCATTGGTATCTGGCAAAAGCGTTACTGATGCCTTGAAAAAGAAAGGATATATCGTCAAAGCCATTGACCTGAACAACAATATCCCGAATATGATACAACAATTAAACACTTTCAAACCCGATGTTGTCTTTAATGCGTTGCATGGAAAATTTGGGGAAGACGGATGTTTGCAAGGATTGTTAAATTTGATGCAAATTCCCTATACACACTCGGGAGTGATGGCTTCGGCAATAGGCATGAATAAAGAGCAAACTCGCTATCTAGCAAAAATGGTAGATATCAAAATTGCTAGAGGTGGTTTACGCACAAAAGATCAGATGATGAAAAAACCATTTCCGTTCCCGTATGTGGTTAAACCGAATGCAGACGGCTCCTCCATCGGTGTTGTGATAGTCCGCAATAAAAAAGAGCAAGCGGCCTTATTCAAAAAATGGCCAAAAACAAAGACATTGTTGGTGGAAGAATATATTCCGGGGCGTGAATTATCCGCTGCCGTGTTGGGTGATAAATACTTGGGATCCGTTGAGTTGGTGACAAAATCCGGTTTTTATGATTATAAAAATAAATATACAAACGGAAAAACAACACATATTGTGCCCGCTCCTATTCCCGATAAAATCGCAAAACAATTGGAAAAATATACCATGCAAATTCATCAGGCATTGGGCTGTCGTGGGGTGACGCGCAGTGATTTCAGGTATGATGACACCGACAAAAAACATCCGCGCCTGATTTTTTTGGAAATCAACACAAACCCGGGAATGACTCCACTTTCTTTGGTTCCGGATATTGCCAAATCCAAAAAAATAACGTATGATACATTAGTGGATATGTTAGTGAAAGAAGCAAAATGCGATTGAACAAAGAAATGTTTAAGTTCTCATTAAAAACTCGCGCGATTGCAATGTGCGGGGTATGGGTGATTGTGGGAATTATTGCCTTCTTTTGTTCTGCTACTGGACATCAAGTAACACAATGGACAAAAGGTGTTGCCAACTTGTCCGTCCAAAAAGCGCAACGTCAATTATCACAAGTATCTGTAACATGGCGCGAACAAACACACTACACAAAAACAGATGAAATTTTGAAAACCATTCATTTGGATCAAGGAATGGATATGTCCAAAATAGACCTGGATGACATCAGAATAAAGGTGGAAAAATTGCCTTGGGTTCGTGCAGCCGTTGTGGAACGTTATTGGCCGAATCATTTGAAAATTACGATTGAAGAAAAAATGCCCCTGGCTTTGTGGCAACACAACAAAAAATATCATCCTTTGGACGAATTTGCACACGTTATTGCCACCACAAAGCAATTGCCGGCCGATTTATTGTTGGTGGTTGGGCCGGATGCGCCGCAACATTTGTTGCCATTGTTAAAAGAATTGGAACAGGTGCCAGATATTTATCAATATGTACGGGCTGCTGTTCGGGTTAGTGAACGCCGTTGGACTTTGAAATTATTTGATGTAACAAATGGTGTGGAGGTCGTATTGCCGGAAAAAGGTATTCATCAGGCCCTAATAAGATTAGATGAACACAACAAAAAAGAAAAATTGATCAAACGGCAAGTAGCATCTATTGATTTACGCAATCCAAACAAGGTCGTGTTAGAGCCATTAAATCAACCAAAGAAAAAGGCGTCTAAAAAATGAAAGCAAAATCAAAGTCTATTTATACATTTTTAGATATCGGCACCTTTAAGATTTCGTGTTTGATGGCGCGGATGGCCCCTGGTGTGCCACCAGAAATTATCGGGCACAGTTATGTCCAATCAAAAGGTATCCAAGGCGGTGCCATTTGGGATATTGAGGCCGCAAAGTTATGCGTAGATAATGCCTTGCGGCGCGCGGAAAAATCTGCCGGCCGGCGCATTACCAGCGTTTATGTCAATGTTTCATCTAGCCAAATTAAATCGGAACAAATCTATCAAGAAATAGACATTCCGGGTGGACGTGCCATTACGGCTGAAGACGTTGAATCTTTGATTCACGACATGTTGCGCACCCACATTCCGCCTAATGAGGAAATTTTGCACGTAATTCCTGTCGGCTATACGGTTGATCAAGAAAAGGGCAGAACAGACCCGCGCGGCATGCATGGCAACACTTTGGGCGCACGGATTCATGTAATTACGATCCCAGAAACACAAACACTCAATTTGTTAAAAGTGTTAGATTGGTGTCACGTGACTATCGCCGGAAAAGTGGCCACCCCTTATGCCAGCGCATTAGCCGTCTTAAATGAAGACGAAATGGATTTGGGTACAACGGTTATTGACTTTGGGGCCGGTACCACCAGTTATGCCATTATGATTGGTGGCGGTTTGATGCAGTTGGGCTTAATTCCCATCGGCGGCAACCAAATTACACGTGCTTTAGCCCAAACTTTTAACACCGATTTATTAAATGCTGAAAAAGAAAAAATTCGTAATGGTGCCGTTATTGCCGCTCCTCGCGATGAGGTGGAACGCGTCATTTTGCCGGTGCTTGGAGATGACACTGGAACCAATGTTCAGGTGCGTCGCGCCGACTTGATTCAAACGATTGAACCGATTGTAGATGACATTTTAAATCAGGTGGGCGAATCGCTGACCGAAGATGCGACCTTTTCATCTGTTGCGAATCGTTATGTTTTGACAGGCGGCGGATCTGGATTTGAAGGATTAGTAGAAAAAACTGGCGATATTTTAGGCGGTATCGCGCGATTGGGCAAAATTCAGAAAATAAAAAACTTGCCAAATGAAAACGAATCGTGTAGATTTAATGTATGCGTCGGTTTGTTGATTTTGGCACAGATGCGGATGCAAAACAAAGTGTTTAACAATTATCAAGAAAAACCAGCTCTTGGTGGCTGGCTCGGAAAGGTAAAGGAATGGCTGAAACAAAACCTATAGAGGTTACGAGTTCGTTGCAAATAGGATTGGCAACTCCACCACCAGAAGTTTTACTAACCCCAAATATCGGAGTCATCGGCGTTGGTGGCGCAGGCGGAAATGCGATCAACAATATGATTGCGTCTAACTTGACTGGCGTCAGTTTCTTTTCTGCCAACACAGATGCACAAGCGTTGTCTAAATCATTATGTTCTGAAAAAATTCAGTTGGGCGTCAAGGAAACACGCGGACTAGGCGCCGGGGCGGATCCGAACAAAGGAAAAGCCTCTGCGGAAGAATCTGCCGACAAAATCAAAGAAGAAATCACTGGTTTAGATTTGTTATTTTTGACCGCTGGTATGGGCGGTGGAACGGGAACGGGTGCGTTACCTGTTATTGCACAAATGGCACATGAAATGGGCATTATGACCGTAGCCGTTGTTTCTACTCCGTTCAGTTTTGAAGGGCCCGCTCGTATGCGGACAGCCAAAGCCGGTATTGAGGAAGTTAAAAAATATGTGGATACTATGATGGTTGTACCGAATCAAAATCTTTTCCGCGTTGCAACCGAAACAACCGTTTTTGAAGATGCTTTCAAAATGGCTGATGATGTATTGTGTCAGGGTGTACGATCCATTACAGATTTAATTATGAACCCTGGTATGGTGAATTTGGACTTTGCCGATTTAACAACCGTTTTGAAATCCATGGGCCGGGCCATGATTGGATATGGCGTTGCTTCAGGTGAAAACCGCGCCAATGTGGCTGTTGAAAAGGCCTTATCAAATCCGTTATTGGATGACAACTCTATGCGTGGTGCACGCAGCGTTTTGTTTAACATTTGCTCGGCTCCGCGGGGTTTAACTTTGGTGGAAAACGATATTATTTCACAACGCATTATTGCGGAAGCGGATCCAAATGCCAACATCATTTGGGGCACATCCTTTGATGAAACCATGGGCGATTCTATTCGGGTATCTGTTGTGGCAACGGGATTACAACCCAACACCCAACAACAAGAACCCGTTCCTGGTCCAAGAGTACAAACGACCACCGAAATCACTCCTCCACAAAATTTGAATCAAGGCGTGACAATGCCTCAGCCAGAACAACCGGAGGTGCATGAAGAACCCGAAGCAGAAACATTACTCCCCCCCGGTTCTATTCAAATTTTACCGATAAATATGCCTATGGCTGCGGCTCCGGATGAAGATTTGGTTGTGGTGGCAAATGAAGATTCTGCACCGACACAAGATACATTATTAGCCGATACACCGGCGCCCATTATTCAGCCGTTGCAAGATATTCCGCAACCTTTACAATCTGCGGATCAAATTGATTTGGAACAAAAAACAAATGAATCTAATGTGAAGCCCGTCAAAACCAGTTTGTTTGATCGTATGCCGATTGGATGGAATTTGCGCAGCACACGAAAAAAACAAGCGCTTAAAAAAGAAAAAGAAAAGGAAGATGTTGCGCCGGAATTAGACTTCAAATCTATTCCAAGTTTTCTCAAATAGATAAAAATCTTTGATGTCTTTGGGCGATTAGAGCCTCGGAACTCATTTGTTCTAACTTTGCCAATTGCCGTACTAACGATTCGGCCACCGCCGACATTGTTTCTTTTGGATAACGATGGGCCCCACCCAACGGCTCAGGGATAACTTCTTCCACAACTTTCAAGCGCAACATATCGGCCGCCGTCAAATGTAAAATTTCCGTGGCTTTCTTAGCATATTTGAAATCTTTCCACAAAATAGAAGCGCACCCTTCCGGAGAGATAACGGAATAAATGGCGTTTTCCAACATAATCACAGCATTTCCCGCCGCCAATGCCAACGCACCACCGCTGCCACCTTCCCCGATAATGCAACTGACAACGGGCACCTTCAAATTCAAAGATGTTTCTATGCAGGAGGCAATTGCTTCTCCTTGCCCATGGGCTTCCGCCTCAACGCCCGGAAATGCACCGGCCGTATCCACCAAAGTCACAACAGGGACATTATATTGTTCAGCCAAATGCATCAAACGAATCGCTTTACGATATCCTTCTGGTTTGGCCATACCAAAATTGTGTTTTAATCTGGAATCAATATCATGGCCTTTTTCGTGCCCTAATACCATCACCGTTTTGCCGTTTAATTTTGCCAATCCGCCGATAATAGCAGCATCTTCTCCACTCAGCCGATCACCACACAATGGCTCAAAATCGGAAAACACATTTTCTAAATAATCCAGCGTATGGGGCCGAGATTCATGCCGAGCAACCTGCGCTTTTTCCCACGGACTCAGTTTTTTATAAGCCGTTGCAATCAAGCGTTGGCGTTTTGTTGTCAATCGTTTTATTTCTAATTGGCTTTTATCTAACAGTGCTTTTTCGCCATGTGTCAAACGATCCAATTTTTCATCAACATCTTTTATTTGTTTTTCAAAATCTAAGTATTGCATAGGCATCCTTTTTGTTTGCTTTTTTTTATTATACAGATTATACTTTGAAATGTCCAGTATTTTAACTTTAAGGAGGTTTTTGTGGCACCTTATTTGTTTTGGGAATTCATTATTTTAATTGTTGGCGTCTGGTTGATGGTAGCCTTATTTATCGTTTATGGTTGGGCGTTATTAAAGCGACAACAACACATGATTCATGCGATATTGGAAAAGTTAAATTTGGCCGATACCCCAACCCCAACGCCTCAACCGGCAGAACCTGCCGAAACACAACCGGAATCTAATGAAGAAAAACCCAAACGACACATTTATATTTCTAGAAATGAACCAATATCTAAATACAAAGATTTAGAAAAAGACGAATCGGTGATTGTTTCGTTTGTGGATGACAAATAATGAAAAGATTTTTGCTTTTATTTTTGTGTGCTGTTTTTCCCGCCATGGCCGATCATGGTATTGCTTTGCACGGCGCACCGCAACTGCCTGCCGGTTTTGCCCATTTTGATCACGTAAATCCAAACGCCCCAAAAGGTGGCAAATTAAAATTAGCTATTGGATCCGGATTTGATACATTGAATCCTTACGCAATCAACGGCATTGCTCCCGGTGGCATCGGGATGATCCACGATTCTTTAATGAAATCCAATCCAAATGAGCCGTTTTCACAATATGGTTTGATCGCCAAGGATATCCATTTATCTTCTGATCGCCGCATAATTACCTTTACGCTGAATAATCGGGCCACCTTTAATGACGGCAGTCCTATCACCGCCGAAGATGTTGTATTTTCTTTTAATACATTACGGGAAAAAGGAACACCACTTTATCGTGTCTATTATCAAGATGTTGAAAAAGCCGAAACAATCAACGCTCACACGGTACGCTTTACCTTAAAAAACACTCAAAATCGGGAACTCCCTTTAATTTTGGGGCAATTGCCCGTTCTGTCAAAAGCATATTGGAAAGATCGCGATTTTACAAAAACATCTTTGGACATTCCTGTTTCTAGTGGTCCCTATATTATTAAAAACATTGACCCCAATCGTTCTATTACTTATCAATTCAACCCGAATTATTGGGCTAAAAATTTGAATGTCAATGTAGGCTATTACAATTTTGATGAAATTCAATACGACACTTATTTAGACACAACCGTTGCTGTTGAGGCGTTCCGATCTGGGCTCACCGACTTACACATGGAAAATGTGGCCAAACGTTGGGTGGCAGAACAACAATGGCCGGAAGTTCAAAGTGGCAAAATCAAATCCGCCGAAATTCCTCACCATCTGCCCAGTGGCATGCAGGGCTTTGTGTTTAATTTACGCAATCCTTTATTTCAAGACATTCGTGTCCGGCAAGCTATTACCAAAGTTTTAGATTTCAAATGGATCAATCAAAATTTATTTTTTGGACTTTATCAACGCACAACCAGTTTTTTTGATAATTCCGATTTGAAGGCCCCACCGCTGCCAGATGAAAAAGAAAAAAAATTACTTATGCCTTATAAAGATATGTTGCCACCCGGCACGATAGATACGGCCTTTGAATTGCCAGATTTGGAAACACGCGATGCTTTGCGTCAAGCCATGGATTTACTTGAAAGTGCTGGTTGGTCTGTACAAAATAATGTGCTGACAAAAGACGGAAAACCCTTTCACTTTACTTTACTATTGGATGCCGTATCCGCTCCCGTTTGGGAACGAATTGCTTTGCCTTTTGTCGGTCGCCTGAAACGATTGGGAATTCGGGCCGACATCCAAACGATTGACTTATTGCAATACAAAACAAAATTAGACCAATTTGATTTTGATATGATTGCATTTGTTTGGGCCGAATCATTATCTCCCGGTAATGAACAAGCCGATTATTGGGGATCAACAGCCGCCCAAACGCCCGGCAGCACGAATTTAGCAGGAATTCAAAATCCGGTTGTGGATACCTTGATTCAAAAAATTAAATCTGCACAAACACAATCTGAATTACAAACGGCGACACACGCCTTGGATCGTGTATTGTTACACCATTATTTGGTGGTTCCGCATTGGTATAGTTCCGTTTCAAGATTGCTGTATAAACCGGATTTGCATTTTCCAGATAAAATACCTTTACAGGGGATGGATTTGATGACTTGGTGGAAAAAATAAAATTTGTACTTGATATTCTTAAAAAAAACGAGTATGAATAATATAAAGAGGGTGCTAAATGAAAAAATTATTACTGATTTTATTGGCTTTTTGCTCGGTGAGCGCGAGGGCTCAGAATATTTTCTGGAGCTTCAATGATGAGCAACAACCGATGACGATTGCACCGGAATGTGACGCCAGATTTGACGAAGTCCGCGGGGGTGTCTTTATGCCATCCTTGGAAGATGTTTTCCAATATGGCACGATTTTCTTGGAAAACCAATCCCCTGAAATTAAACGCCAAGCCCCGTATTGTTTCTTGGTGGCGGCTTTAGGTGGAAATGCAGATGCACAATTTATCTTAGCCCAATTATACAACAAGGGCGAAATTTTACCGCAAGACGATTTGAGTGCTTACAAATGGGCCTTTATTGCAGCGTTAAACGGAAATAAGGAAGCTGAAAAATTTACACTGAATTTGGAACAATTCCTGACAACAGAAGATTTGGAAGCCACCAGTAGCGCAATTCAAACCGCTCGCTTGCAAATTCAAGAAAACATGCAAAAACAATTGGCCGCTTTGAAGGCAGAAACAACCCCCGTTGCACCAATTGTCTCGCAACCCAATGGTCCTGCTTCAAATCCCGTTGTTGAACCTGGCGATGATGAAACAGTTATTTCCTCTCAAAATGGTCGCTTGGCCCCATTGCCAACGGCTTTAACAAAAATCTTTTCAGAGGAAGATCGTTTTTAATGAAAGCCATCTTTGTTTTATGCCTGTTTTTGTCCTTGTCCGTCATGGCTCAAACAGATTTTATTCCCGGCACAGACGATTTGCCGATGATGGACAAAATGGTGGTGGATGAAAACGAAAGCATGTCATTTGATACACCAGATGGACAAATTTTAACGCTGATGGTAGTAACGCCTTCTTCCAGACAAGAAATCTTGCATTTTTATGATACTAACTTGGGGGCTTTAGGTTGGAACAAAACATCCACAGGACATTATAAGCGCGACAAAGACGTCTTGATAATTCAAACACAAAAGCATCCCGATGGCACATTGGCGATTTTTCAGGTCACAACGCCCAATAATTAAAAAAGGTCTTGACTTTCCGTTTTATTCTGTGTATAATGTGACTTTGTTAGAACAATTTTTATTTTAAGGATTTTTATAAATGGCAAATTTACGTTCATCTAAAACACGCGTTCGTCGGAACAAGAAAAGAGAACAAATCAACAAGAATCGTCTTGGTTCCGTTCGTACGGCTGTAAAACAAACACGCGCCGCAATTGCTGCTGGCGATAAAGAAGGTGCCAAAAAGGCTTTTGCAAAAGCAGAAGGATCTTTGGCGCGCGCTGCCGGAAAACGCACAATTAAAAAGCGGACTGCAGCTCGTCAAACTTCTCGTTTGGCCAAGGCATTAAAAGCCCTGTTTAAGTAATAAAGAAAATAATTTAGAAAAAACCTGCCTTTTGGGCGGGTTTTTTTATTCTTTTTCTTCGTAAAACACTTGACACGAAGCCCAAAATCTGCGATATTCAATAAAAACAGAAAGGGTTATAAAAATGCACTCCAATTTATTTTTACGAATTATGTCTTCTATTGTCTTTGTTCCCATTGTTTTAGTGGCTATTTGGTATGGTCGTGGAATGTATGAAGACTACTCTATTCCTTTGTTTAATATCTTTTTGGCGTGCCTAGGCGCCGGCTTTGCTTGGGAATGGGACAATATGTTCAATAAAAAACTCACAATCTGCAGTGTTTTATTGACATTGATTGCTATATTGGTTGTTTTTACATCCGAAGATCGTCCACCTTTTGCGTTGTGGCTAACATTAGTGGGCACAACATTGATTTTCTATAAAACAAAAGGCAACCTGCCCTTTGCGCTCGGAACAGCCTATATTTGCCTGCCTTTGGCGGCTCTCAGTTATTTATACCACACCAATGGCCATGTCAGTCGTGAGGTTGTATTGTGGTTATTCTTTGTTGTGTGGGCAACTGATGTTGGTGGCTACGTGGTTGGGAAATCCGTCGGTGGTCCAAAATTAGCCCCGCGAATCAGTCCGAAAAAAACATGGGCTGGGTTTGGTGGCGCAATTTGTTTTGCCATGGTGGTGGCTTATGTGTTTGCCCTTTATTTGAAGGCACACGGCTATATGACTGGAGATTTTATCTTTAATACCAAAATGTTGGTGTTTTCATCCGGTGTCTTGGCCATCATTTCTCAAATCGGCGATTTGTTTGAATCCTTCATTAAACGTCGTTTGGAAATCAAAGATTCCAGCGATTTAATCCCAGGACAGGGTGGATTATTTGACCGCTTTGACGGGTTGATGTTTGCGGCTGTGGCCGTGGCTTTATCTGTGGCCTGGATGGGTGAAAGTTGGTGGACTCCATGACGACAACATTGTTGTATTTATTTGCATTTGTTGTTGTTTTATCCTTGGTCGTCATTGTCCATGAGGGCGGCCACTTTATTGTTGCGCGTTTATGCGGCGTCAAGGTAACCGATTTTTCCATGGGCTTTGGGAAAAAATTATTTTCTTGGACCGATAAACACGGCACATGTTGGAAAGTATGTGCAATTCCACTTGGTGGATATGTGAAGATGCTGGGTGATGAAGATGCGGCCGGTGCTAAATCTTCCAATAAAAATGTTCCCAAAAAAGACCTAAATAAAACATTTATGTCCAAAAACTTGGCCCAACGGGCGGCTATTATTTTTGCCGGTCCTGCGATGAATTATGTGTTTGCGTTTGTGTTGTTGGTGGGCTTAGCATGGGGTTTGGGCGAAGTTATTATCAAACCGATTGTCGGATCGGTGCTGCCTGATTCTGCGGCGGCAGAGGCGGGCTTATTGCCACAAGATGAAATCGTATCCATCAACGGCACAAAGGTTGAATCCTTTGTTGATATTCAACGTCAAACACGTCTGACAAGTTACGGCAAAACTTTGAACTTAAAAATTTTGCGTGGTGGCATAGAAAAAGATATCTCTTTAACGCCAAAAGTGATAGATCCAGAAAACGATATTCCGATGATTGGCATTACGGCCGCCGGTGAAACAGCCATTATCAAAAACGATTTGACTTTTATCCAAGCGGTTCAAACAGCTGGCACAACCGTATGGGAAGCCACCCGCGACACCTTGGTTTATTTATCCCAAATTATTTCTGGCAAACGTGCACCCAAAGATATGCGCGGGCCGTTGGGAATTGCCGAAGCATCTGGCGATGCTTTACAAGGTGGATTGATTTCCCTAATTGCGTTTGTGGCACAAATATCTATTGCCATTGGTTTAATGAATTTATTGCCGATTCCATTATTGGACGGTGGACATTTATTTTTATACGCCATTGAGGCTATTCGTAGAAAGCCCTTGGCAGAAAAAACTCAGACTAAAGTGATGTGGGCGGGTCTGTGCTTTTTATTGGCTATCTTTGCCTACACATTATTATTGGATGTTCCACGCATTATACAAAGGGTGTTCGGATGAAAAAAATGAAATATATCTTATTGGCGGCTATCAGTTTATCAGCTTTTACGGCTCAATCAGAAACATTGAAGAATGTTAAAATTGATGGCACACGCCGAATTGAAAATGAAACGGTGTTGAGTTATACCGGATTAAAAATCGGTCAAAATGTGACGGAAAACGATTTAGATCGGGCATCCAAAACATTATTTGCAACGGGGTTGTTTTCCGATGTAGATATCAAATTAAAAAATGGTGTGGCGGCCATTAATGTGCAAGAAAACCCCATTGTGCATGAGGTCTTTTTTGAAGGAAACAAGGCATTGGAAGATGATGTTTTGAAAACCGAAATTCAATTAAAGCCGCGTTCCGTTTATACAAAAACAAAATTGCAAAAAGATGCGGATCGGTTGTTGGCTGTGTATAAGCGTAACGGACGTTTTGCGGCCACGATTGAGCCCAAAATTATTAAACAAGACCAAAACCGCGTAGATGTGGTATTTGAAATCAATGAAGGCGGAAAGGCCTTTGTACGTGAAATTGCATTTGAAGGCAATCATGCTTTCTCGGAAGACACATTGGAAGACAAGATGATGACCCAAGAAAAGGCGTGGTATCGATTCTTGTCCAGCACAGATACCTATGATGCTGATCGTTTCAAATACGATCAAGAATTGTTGCGCCGTTGGTATTTGGAACATGGTTATTTGGATTTCAAAGTCACCGACGCCATCGCCGAATTAATGCCCGATAAAGAAGGATTTATTTTGACATTAAAATTGGATGAGGGTGAACCATATATTGTGGATAAGCAAGATTTGCAAATCAGTTTGCCGGATTACAAAGATTCCATCAAATTGGAAAAATATGCGGAACAAGACACGGGCGATCGTTTAGACATCACCAAAATTGAAGCAACAGTTGATGCTTTAACGGAAAAATTCTTAAACGATGGTTTTGCTTTTGCCAATGTTGAACCGGATATTATTCCCAACAAAAAAGACCACACCGCGACCGTTGTTTATCGCGTGACGGAGGGGGATAAAATCTTTATTCGTCGTATTAACATCAAAGGGAACTCTCGCACACAAGACAAAGTTATTCGCCGGGAATTCCGTATTAAAGAAGGCGACGCTTATAATGCCAGTTTGCTCAGAAAATCCAAACAAAACGTTTCCGATTTGGATTACTTCTCAAATGTGGAAATGGACACCGCCCCTGTTCCGATGAATCCGTCGTTGGCGGACGTGAATATGTCTGTGACGGAAAAATCAACCGGTGCCTTTAACATTGGTGTGGGTTGGTCGTCCTATGATGGTATGATGTTTGAAACGGGTATTCAGGAACGCAACATTTTGGGTACCGGAAAAATTGCCAGTTTCAATGTTATGCTCAGCCAAAAAGAAACACAATACGACATCGGTTTAACGGATCCGTACTTCTTGGGTTACAATATGACGGCGGGAATTGATTTATTCCATACAACACGGGATAACAGCGATTCGTCTTCATACAGTTACAAGACCACAGGTGGTACCGTGCGATTTGGTTGGCACTATACGGATGCTTTACATCAAACGGTGCGTTATACCTTACGTCAAGACAATATCTATGATGTAGATAGCGACGCGGCCTTGTCCATTAAAGAACAAAAGGGCAAAACGATTGTGTCTATGATCGGACAAGATTTGGTCTATGATAAACGCGACAGCCGATTGAATCCAACAACGGGCTATTACACATCGTTCAGCACCGATTTTGCGGGTCTTGGTGGCGACACAAAATTCTTCCGTATTGACGCAACAGCCATCAAATACTTCTCAGTTACAGAAGAAATTGTTTTCTCGTTGAGATCTGACGGCGGATACATTTGGGGTATCGGTGGAAAAGATTTGCGCATCAACGATCGTTATTTCTTGGGCGACAGAAGTTTGCGCGGATTTGAATATGGTGGTGTCGGTGCCCGAGATCGCGCAACAGACGACGCGTTGGGCGGCGATTGGTATGCAACAGCCACGGCTGAATTGACCTTCCCAATCGGATTACCGAAAGAAATCGGCATTAAAGGAAAGGTCTTTACAGACGCCGGCTTGATTGGCAAACCGGATAATTACGATGCAGACACAATGGAGTACTCGAATCGGTTGCGCGCAGCCGTTGGTACGGGTATTGAATGGTCTTCCCCAATGGGTGTGATCAATTTTGACTTTTCATACGCCTTTGCTAAAGAAGACTATGATAAAACACGCGTTTTCCGTTTGAATTTCGGAAAAGGTTTCTAACAATAAAGAAAGGAGAAAAAATGTATAACACAAAAAAATTATTGGTAACCGTTGCGGTCACATTAGTGGCTGGAGCAGTGATTTTAACTGCTTGCGACAAATTCAAATCTTATCCACAAGTTGGTGTGGTGAATTTTATGGCCGTTCAACAAAAAGCCAAAGTATATCAGGATGCTGCGGAAAAACAAAAGAAATATGATGAAAAATTGCAGGCAAAGTTGTTGGAAGATAAAGAATTTGTCAAATGGCAAGAAGAAGCCAAACAATTAGAGGCTCAACAAAAAACATTGCCGGCAGCTGAATTTGAAAGAAAGCAATCCGCTTTGCAAATGCGCTTTTTGAAAATCAACGAAAAATATCGTCCGGAAGCCGAACGGAATGCTATGGCCACACAAAAGGCCTTGAAGGATTTGGAACAAGAAATTGCACAAGCAGTTGAAGCCACATCCAAACGGACCGGCACCACGATTTTGTTGCCAGTCAATAGCATTTTGTATGCGGCAGAAAAGGCCGATTTGACAGACGTGTTTGTTGAGGAATTGGACAAACGCGTTCAATCTGTCAATTATCCGAATCCAGAAACATTCAAATAAGAGGTGGACAAATGGCTGATACACGCTTTTTTCAAAAAAAACAGGGGGGACTAACGCTGGCAGATATCGCCGCTTGCGGTGAAGTGGTTTTGCCAGAAGGTATTGATACCGCAAAAACATTTGATGATGTGGCCGATTTGGAAAACGCCACAGAAAAAGATGTTTCTTGGGCTTTTATTCCCTCTGTGCGTGATCAGTTAAAAAACACCAAAGCAGGCGCTGTTATTGTTCCGGAAAATTTCAAGGAATTTGTTCCGGCGGGCACAATTGCTTTGGTATCAAAAGACGCGCATCGTTCTTATGGTTTGGTGGCTTGTGCCTTTTATCCCGCAACTTTTGAACCATTTATTTCGCCGAATGCCCACATTGATCCATCCGCACAACTGGGTGATGGTTGCCGCGTGGAAGCTGGCGCCGTGATTGGTAAAAATGTGAAACTTGGACCTTTGTGCCATATTCGTGCTAACGCCGTCATTGAAGATGGTGTTGAAATGGGCCCAATGTGTATCGTGGGCGCCAACGCCACCGTATCGCATTGTATCGCCGGTGCAAAAGTTTATATCTATCCCGGTGCGCAAGTGGGGCAAGATGGTTTTGGTTTTGCGATGAGCCCAGAAAAGGGTCCACAAAAATGTCCGCAACTCGGTCGTGTCATCATCGGGAACGATGTGGAAATTGGTTCTTGTACAACGGTCGATCGCGGGGCGATGGGGGATACGGTTATCGGTGATGGATGTCGTATTGACAACCTGTGCCAAATCGCACATAACGTCAAATTGGGCCGTTGTTGTTGTTTCGCGGCACAAAATGGTGTGGCGGGCAGTTGCGAATTTGGCGACTTTGTTGTGTCTGGTGGTCAGGCGGGCTATGCTGGTCACATTAAAATTGGAACGGGCGCCCAAATTGCGGCAAAATCCGGCGTCATTAGCGATGTTGAACCAATGAAAAAGATGATGGGTTCGCCGGCTCAGGAAGGGCATGAAATTATGCGTCAAGTTGTGGCGTTAAGAAATTTGACTAAAAAGAAAACAGAACAAGTCAAGGCCGATGCAAAAATTTGGTTTTGGAAAAAGTTTATTAAGAAAGGTTAAGTCATGGCAAAAATTCATCCTTTAAGTATTGTTGATCCAAAGGCGGAACTCGCTGATGATGTGGAGGTTGGTCCTTTTTGTACAATCGGGCCAAAGGTCAAAATCGGTGCCGGCACACGTTTGGTATCACACAACGTCATTGATGGCGATACTGAAATTGGTTCAGGCAACACTTTATTCCCGTTTGCCAGTTTAGGATTGCCGTGCCAACACAAACGCAACAAATCAACAGACGCCAAATTGGTGGTTGGAAATGACAACATTTTCCGCGAACATTTTACGGCGCACGTGGGTTCCGATGTGGATAAAAAAATCACTATTATTGGATCACGCAACTGGTTTTTGGTGGGCTCTCACGTCGCACACGATTGCATTGTCGGGGATGATATTGTGATGAGCAATAATGCCGGATTGGCCGGTCACGTGATTGTGGAAAATCGCGCGATTGTCGGTGCTATGGCGGGTGTATTGCAATTTACCCGCATTGGTGAAGGCGCCATGATCGGCGGCATGTGTGGTGTTGCCAAAGACGTTATTCCATTTGGTATTGTGATGCGTGACGGATTGGCCGGATTAAATTTGGTCGGATTGCAACGCGCTAATGTGGACAAGGCCTTGGTTATGGAATTGCAAAAAGTATTCAAAGAATTATTCTTGTCTGATAAAGGGGTCTTTGGTGATCGGTTGGCCAAATTGACGGCTGAAAACAGTCCAAATCCGTTGGTACAAAAAGTTCTTGCCTTCTGTCAAAACCCATCTAAAAACGGAATCTTGCATCCAGAAAGGAAATAGCCATGAAAAAATTAGGGATTATTGCTGGTGCGGGTGCTTTACCGATTTGTTTGATTCAAGCATGCGAACAAATGAAACGTCCCTATTATGTTGTCGGGTTAAAAAATTGCTTAAACAAAGCCGATTTACCACAGGATGCTCCTGTTGATTGGATTCGACTCGGAGCCATTGGTAAGGGCTTCAAACTGCTCAAAAAAAATCAAGCCGAAGAGGTAGTGATGATTGGCGCGGTCAAACGCCCTTCTTTCACGGAAATTTGGCCGGATTGGCGTTGTTTTAAGATGCTTTTGAAACACGGACGAAAAGCATTAGGTGATGATGCCTTATTAAAAATTATCATCAAAGAAATTGAACACGACGGGTTTAAGGTTGTTGGCATTGATGAAATCTTGCCGCATTTGTTGATAAAAAAGGGTGTTTATGGGCGAGTGATTCCAAGCGCACAAGATTCTTCCGATATTAAACGCGGGATTCAAGTGGCTAAAAAATTAGGTGAAGCCGACGTGGGTCAAGCCGTAATTGTGCAACAAGGATTGGTATTGGCTGTGGAAGGAATTGAAGGAACAGATGCTTTGATTCGTCGTTCAAAAGCGTTGAAACGAAAAGGCGGACATGGCGTATTGGTTAAAATGGCAAAACCACAACAAGATCGCCGGGCTGATTTGCCCACCATCGGACCACAAACAGTTCAAGCCGTAGCAGATGCCGGTTTTGTTGGTATTGCTGTTCAAGCGGATAGCGTATTGTTCAGCGAAGCGGAAAAAGCCATTAAACTGGCAAACAAATTGGGAATCTTCATCATCGGAGTATCGGGCAAATGACATTCAAAGTGTATTTAATTGCCGGAGAACCATCGGGGGATTTATTGGGTGCGCGCGTGATGACTGCCCTCAAAAAATTGTCACCAGACGTTCAAATCTTTGGTGTTGGTGGCGAAAGTATGGAAACCGCCGGATTAAAATCTTTATTTAATATAAAAGATTTGGCCGTAATGGGGTTGTTTGAGGTGATTCCGCATTTACCAAAAATTTTAGCACACTTTGTGGAAATTCAGGCCGACATTGAACGCATCAAACCCGACATTATTATGACAATTGACAGTTATTCATTTTCCATCCGCGTTCATAAAATGTTGAAACGCGCCAATTGTTCAATTCCGCATGTGCATTTGGTGGCCCCGCAAGTTTGGGCTTGGAACAAAGGCCGCGCAAAAAAAATCGGCCATTTCGTGGATCATTTATTTTGTCTGTTACCAAATGAACCTGGTTATTTTGCGCCGTATGGTATGCCTACCACCTTTGTCGGACACCCTGTGATTGAAGGTGGCGCGGACAAAGGGGATGCAAAGGCCTTCCGAACAAAACACAACATCCCGACCGACAAACGGATCATCTGTTTATTGCCCGGCAGCCGTTCCAATGAAATCAATTATTTGTTAAAAGACTTTATGCACGCCACGGAAAATTTATTGGCCACGAACCCGGATTTATTTGTGGTGATTCCAACCGTTCAAACTGTTCAGGATAAAATCACCCAACAAACCAAAGATTGGGCAGTTCCACACATTATTGTGACGGGCGAAAAAGAACGTTATGATGCCTTTGCTGCGTCTGTTGCCGCCATCGCAGCCAGTGGGACCGTCAGTTTGGAATTGGCTTTAGCGGGCGTTCCACATTTGATTGCATACAAAATGAATCCGATCACGGCAGCTTTGGCCAGGCGTGTATTAAAAATCAAATATGTCAATTTATTAAATTTGTTGGAAAACACGGAAATTATACCTGAATTGTTGCAAGAAAATTGTACTGTGCCAAAAATCACGGAAACAATGCGTTTGTTATTACAAGGACAAAATCAAGACACAGCGCACGCTTTGAAACAATTAGGGTACAACACCAGCCCGTCTGAAAAAGTGGCTGAAAACCTGATTAAATTGGCGAGGAATGCATGACAAACAGAACTTTGATTTCTCATTTTCCGCTATGTCCGTTGTGCCGGTTGGTGCGCTTGGCTTTTTATGAAAAGGGAATTCCTCATGCCGTGTGGACGGAAATGCCATGGCAACGCCGCCCCGAATTTTTAGCAAAAAATCCATTGGGAACATTGCCGATTATCACCGAAACACAAACGGATGAATATGTATTATCCGGCGCAACTACCATCTGTGAATACTTGGATGAAATTGCACCTATGCCAGATTTGATCGGGGAATCGCCGCGTGGTCGTGCGGAGGTACGTCGTTTGGTGGAATGGACGTTGGGTGTATTTTATTTGGATGTCGTGAAACCTATTTTGGAAGAGCGTGTTTATAAAACATTACAACATAAAGGGGTACCCGATTCTGCTGTTTTAAGAATGGCCCGTCAAAACTATAAAATTTTAATGCCATATTTAGATTGGGTGGCCTCACGTCGCGCCTATTTGGGTGGCAGACATTTGTCCTATGCTGATTTGGCAATGGCGGCACAATTATCTGTTTTGGATTATTTGGGTGAATTGACTTGGGATAATTTACCAGGAGCAAAAACCTGGTATGCAAAAATAAAATCGCGCAAATCATTTAACTCTTTACTTCAAGATAAAATTGGGGGTATAATGCCTTCAGACAATTATACCTTATTTGACTTTTGAGGGGGCCTATGAAAAAATTCTTGATCTTGCTGTGCTTTGCTTTGTCATTGACTTCTTGCCAATGGATGGTGGGTGAAGAAGGGCAGAAAGTCTTTTATTGGGAGCGTCCCAACACGGGCGTGGCTTGGTTTGCAAAAGACCACCGCGAATGTATGCAAGAAGCGGTTTTATTCCCATTTGAATGGCCACACATGCCTTGGACCAGTGATGCGCCACCAGAATTAAAATTACGTTTTGATAATGATGCTTCATCGGGCGTGTGGGCACAATTTGTGCCTTATCCTGGGGCCAGACCTTTATATGTCAATTCAGCGTCTGACGATTGGTCTGTGGATTATGATTCGTATGAAGAATGTATGCACGCACGCCATTATCGCCAAAGAATGCCGGCCACGATAAATCGTCAGGTTTTCCCAATGTAAGGAGCCGCAAATGAAAACGATTGCACAAATTCTTCCTTCTTTGAAACAAGGCGGCGTAGAAACTGGCACCATAGAAATTGCAGCAGCCCTACAAAAGGCAAAAATTCCTAATATCGTTATTTCATCCGGCGGACCAATGGTGGCACAATTAAATCGCTTGGGCGTGCCACATATTACATTGCCGGTACAAAGTAAAAACCCGATTAAAATGTGGCTCAATTCAAAAAAAATTGCCAAAGTTTGTGCAGAACATAATGTGGGTTTAATGCATGTGCGTTCTCGGGCACCAGCGTGGAGCGTTAAATGGGCGTCCAAAGCAACTGGCATCCCTTATATTTCATCCTATCATGGGGTTTATGGAATCAAGCCCGCTATCAAAAAAATTTACAACAGCGCGATGTTGGGTGGCTTACTGACAATTGCTGTTTCTGATTTTGTCAAACAACATTTGTTGGATGTTTATCATTATCCTGAAAACAAAGTACGCGTCATTCATCGCGGAGCAGACCTCAACCGGTTTAATCCTGACAAAATCACACAAAAACAATTGGATGAGTTTGTGACAAAAAATCAAATTCCATGGGACAAACCAATCATCACTTTGGTGGGACGATTGTCCAAAATTAAAGGCCAACGCGAATTGATTCAGGCATTAAAGAAAATGAAAAACAAAGAGGTGACGTGTTTGTTGGTTGGCGGCGGAGTAACACCGGAATACCAACAAGAATTAGGGACTCTAATCGATACGTTACCACAACAAACAAGTTTGAAAATTATTTCTGTGCCAAGCAACGAAATGCCCTTGGTATATGCTTTATCTGATATCATTGTTTCTGCCCGGATTACGCCAGAGGCCTTCGGACGCACCATTTCGGAAGCCAACGCGATGAAGAAAATGGTTATTGCTTTCAACCATGGTGGGCCAACCGAAACAATTATAGACGGCAAAACAGGCTTTTTAACACCTGTGGGCGATATTTCGGCTTTGGCTAAGGCATTAGATAAAGTATTGAATATGCCACCGGCTGAAAAGAAAAAAATGGAACAGGCCGCGTTCAAACATGCTACAACAAACTTTTCTATTCAAAAAATGTGTGATAAAACTTTAGCTGTGTATAGGGAGATATTAAAATGACAAAAGCAAAAACAAAAACAGAAAATCAAACAGCCGAACAAAAACGTCAGATGGAAAAAATCAGCCAACTGGAAAAACTGGCCGACAGATTGGAACGGATGCGCGTGGGTGAGTATGTAACAAATCTGAACAAAACATCTCGGTTGATTTGGCTAAACTTGGTCAGCGGCATTGCGCGTGGCGTCGGCTTGACCATCGGGGCAACATTAGTGATTGCCATCATCTTCAAAATTATCAGCGCATTAGTGAGTTTGAATGTGCCTTTTTTGAGCGAATTAATGAAAGACGTCCAAGATACTTTGCAAGCTAGATACCACCAAGTCCACACCGACATAAAATAAATGGACAAAGCTATCCCATAAATTTTGCAATACATTGGCCAACCATCCGGTGATATCTTCTAATATTTTTATCATGTTCTAATCCCTAAACATTGGTAATCCACGTTCCATACGTGTTTTTTGTTGTTCCATATAAGTTGCTAGGTTGATATTCGTGTCGCGAATAGCCATACGCATTTGATCTGCTGCTTGAGCATTCGGATTGGCGAAAGATGATTGATACACCAACTTTAATTTATTGGTTCCTTCCAACCTTTGATAAACGACGCCCAAAATACCACGTGCCAACAAATCGGCGACCAAGGTATTATCCAACCCCGTGGATGCTGCATATTTAATCAAAGAATTTAAGGCATCTTCTACGCCATTTGCGTGAATTGTAGATAATACCAAGTGGCCAGATGTGGCGGCAATTAAACATTGACTGGCTGTTTCCGGCGTTCTGATTTCGCCCACTAAAATATATCTTGGTTTTGACCGCAATGCAGAACGTAATCCAGCACCCCATTGGTCATTTTCAACGGGCACCTGTTTGCACAATCCCAATCCACCATTTTTAGAATGATAAATACCCGACAAAGGCATTTCTGGTGGATCTTCAATGGTGTATAAAAAGCCACCATCTGTATCCAAATAACGTTTCATCAAAGATGACACCGTTGTTGTTTTACCTTGTCCAGTCGGACCAGCAAATAATAACAGACCGGATGCACGGCTCAAACTTGTCAAGTGCTTCACCACTTCCGGCGCAAAGCCCAACGTTTCAATTTCGGGCGTTTTTGTTGGCATTTTACGGCAGTTGTATTGTAATCCATCAATGGTATTTACCCGTTCCACACGATACGAATCACCAGCAAAACGAATGGCATAACTGCTCATACCGGTAAAGCCCTGCTCTAACGCAGCGTGGAAATCTTCCAAATCATCTGTTTGAATGGGTACTAAAGCAAAACGTGTATTTTGATCACGCACATAGGCAATTCCTTCCGGGGTATACCAAATATCTGCAAATTCTATGTCATGCAACGATTTACCTTGTATAGGATCTGGATCCTTTGGCGGAATGGGATCTCCTATTTTCAAGCGTGGCGCGGCCGGATCTTTTGGCGGCAACGCCTCTGTTTCTTTATTTTCTACCATATTAACAGATTTCGATTGTTGTGGTTCTTCTTCAGCCTTCAAAAAGGATGGGGGTTCTGGGGCCGGTTCTTCGCTGGCTGGCTCTTCAACTGGTAACGCATCTTCCGGCTTTTCATCTTCTGTTGGGAAAGGCGGCACTTTTGCATCCACATCCGCATTTTGCGGTTGCGACTGATTTTCTTTGGGCGCTACTTTTTCTGCCTCAGAATCGTCTTCCGGTTTATTGGTATGCAAAAAGCGTTCAAACATGCTCTCCTCCTTTTTCTTTTAGCATGCTCTTTTTTTTATGATTTTACAAGTATTTTTTGTAAAAATATTAAACGGCGCCAAAACGACGATTGCGGCGACCATAGGCCTCAATAGCAATATCTAAATCTTGCTCGTTAAAATCTGGCCAATAAATAGGTGTAAAATACAGTTCGGCATAGGCAATTTCCCACAATAAAAAGTTGCTGATGCGTTGCTCGCCGCTTGTCCGAATGACCAAATCTGGATAAGGAATTCCGTGTGTGGAAAGGGCTTCATTCACCGTTTCCTCGTCAATGTTTGAAATCATATATTTGCGATCCATCACGTCCAAAGCAATATGTTTAATGGCGGCAATCATATCGTCGCGTGCCCCATAAGACAAAGCCAAAATCACATGGAAATCATTGTAATCAGCGGTTTCGCGTTCCACTTCATTCATGCGTTCCTGCATATCTTCCGGAAAACGCGTTCTGTCACCAATAAACGAAACGCGCACCTTTTTCTTTTGCAGTTCTTTGACATCTTCCTTCATATATTTGCGGAACAAGTCCATCAAAACTTTGACTTCCTCTTTGGGCCGTTTCCAGTTTTCAGAAGAAAACGCATATAATGTCACATATTTAATACCACGTTTTTTTGCATGCTCCAAGATTATTTTAACCGTCTTGGCGCCTTCTTTATGACCCTCTGTACGGGGCAACCCTTTTTCGGTTGCCCAACGGCCATTGCCATCCATAATGATGGCAACGTGTTTTGGAATTTTATCGTCTTCGGGTTTTGTTATCATTATACTTGCTTAATTTCGTTTTCTTTGTTTTTCAAATTTTCATCCAGCTTGGCGATTGTTTTATCTGTCAAGTCTTGGATTTCTTTTTCAAAGCGTTTGTAATCGTCTTCAGACAAACTGTCTTTAATCGCTTTCAGGGCATCCAACGCTTCACGGCGATAATTACGAACGGACACACGCACTTCCTCGGTATAACGTCCGGCAATCTTCACGATTTCCATACGGCGTTCTTCGGATAGTGGCGGAATCGGCAAGCGAATCAGCTGACCATCATTCATCGGGTTCAACCCCAAATTGGCTTCTGTAATCGCTTTTTCAACGGACTTGATTAAACTTTTATCCCAAACGGAAATGGATAATGTGCGAGCATCCGGCACACTGACGTTTCCAACTTGGTTCAAAGGGACCACCGAGCCATAGGCTTCCACCATAATGCCATCCAACAATGCTGTGGAGGCGCGACCTGTGCGCAGACCTGCGAATTCCTTTTTCAAGGCCTCTTCGGCTTTGACCATATTGTTTTGCATATCGGCTTTAATTTGTTCCCAACTCATGTGATCCCCTTTCGTTTAATTAGCCATTCATTTGCGCGGCCACTTCGGCGGCAAAATCTTCTTGTTTCTTTTCAATACCTTCACCCAAAGCAAAGCGGGCAAAAGCTGTCACTGTCACGCCGGCGGCAGCCAACACATCTTTAACCTTCTTGTCCGGATCCATCACGAAGGGTTGTTCCAACAACACGGCTTCTTGATAGAACTTTTGCATACGACCTTCTACCATCTTTTCAATAATGGCTTCTGGTTTGCCGCTGGCTTTAGCCTGTTCAGCATAAATACCACGTTCATGGGCGGCTGTTTCTGCATCCACATCGGCCACGCTCAAAAACTTTGGAGCTGTTGCGGCAATATGCATAGCCACTTGTTTAGCCACTTCGGCGGCGTTAGCACCATTGGCACCAACCAACACACCGATTTTGCACAAATCATCACCCAATGTTGTGTGCAAATAAGGAACCACTGTTTCCCCTTCCACAACGGCAACACGGCGCAAGCTCATGTTTTCGCCAATCTTGGCGATTAAAGCAATCACGTTTTCTTGAACGGTGGAACCATTCATCGGTGCTGCCTTCAATGCTTCCACATCATTGGAACCATTCAACGCCACGGAGGTCACATCTTGCACAAACTTTTGGAAATCAGCGTTCTTGGCGGCAAAGTCTGTTTCAATATTTACTTCCACCATCGCGCCTTTGTTGCCGGATACTTTCACGCCGACAGCGCCTTGGTTTGCCACACGGCCGGCTTTCTTTTCGGCTACGGACATACCTTTTTTACGCAAAAAGTCGATAGCGGCTTCCAAATCACCATTTGTTTCCACTAATGCTTTTTTGCATTCCATCATTCCGGCACCTGTTTTTTCACGCAGTTCGCCAACTAACTTTGCTGTAATTTCAGCCATTTGTTTTCTCCTTTTTTATTTTTTGAATTATTTGATTTGTTTTTACAGAAGACCCCTTTTCTTCCGAAATTTCAAGGGATTTTAATTTATTTTGTGCGTCAAGCAATGCTTGTTTATGCTTTTCACACTCATGTCTGGCACATAAAATTTGCTCTAACCTGTCCAATATCGGATGGTTATCATAAACCCGTTGCGGATTGTATTTATATAATCCATTCAACGTTACCCATCTTTCTTTCGGACTTAATTCTTCCTGATATGTCCGCCATTCTTCTTGAGATACAGGCGGCGCAAAACGGCAATGTGTATTTGTTCCGTGTCCTGGGAAAAGATTACAGATTTTCCATTGGATTTCTTTTAAATTGGGTAATAAGTTTTCCAACGGACGAAGGTTATAAGCGTCCACTTGATCGTTTTCAGATCCCATATTGGCCACAAATTTTTGACCAGACGCCAAACCAATGGTGTAAAAGCATCCTGTCGGCACACCGACGGTGAATAGCATTTTACCCTTTTGATCCGCAAACACTTCCTTTTCCTTTTCGGTTGAAGGACGTGCCAACGTAATCGGGGCAGATAGAATTTCTTTTACACTTGGTTTGGGCATACTAAATCCTTATTTTTCTTCGGCTTTTTCTTCCACAACTTCTTCTTTAACTTCTTCGGCGGCACCGACATCAACGCCAGCGGCTTTCAGTTCAGCTTGGATACCATCCAAAGCGGCACCAGCCATCAAGTTGCAGTACAAAGCAATCGCCTTGCCAGCATCATCATTGCCCGGAATCGGGTAAGCAATACCATCTGGGTTGGCATTGGAGTCACAGATAGCGACCACAGGAATGCCCAACTTTTTGGCTTCGGCAACGGCCAAGTTTTCATGTGGCACATCAATCACAAAAACGATATCTGGACGACCATTCATATCTTTGATACCACCAAAGGAGGCCATCAATTTTTCGCGTTCGCGTTCAATGTTCAATTTTTCCTTTTTGGTGAGCCCTTCATAGGCACCTTTTTCTTGTTTTGTTTCAATTTCTTTCAAGCGTTTGATGCTGGCAGAAATTGTTTTCCAGTTGGTCAGCATACCGCCCAACCAACGTTGGTTGACATAGAATTGACCACAACGACCGGCGGCATCCGCAACCAAGTCACGGGCTTGAGCCTTTGTACCGACGAACAAGATTTTTCCACCTTTGGCGGCCACATCACGGACGGCTTCCATCGCGCGATACAACATCGGCACGGTTTGGTTCAAATCCATAATATGCACACCTTCACGTGTACCATAAATATAAGGAGCCATTTTCGGGTTCCATCTGCGGGCATTGTGCCCAAAATGAACACCAGCTTCAATCAGCTGACGCATAGTAATTGTTGGAATAGACATTTTTAATCCTTTCTTTTTCCAGTTATTCCTCTGCAGGGCGTAAATATATCGAAAGTCATTTCCCGATACACCGGAAGCGATCTTCTGGAACTCCCAAAAGGCGCCTGCCCCACATGTTTATTTGTTCCTTTTTTTCAAAAGAACGAGTAAAGTATATCAGATTTTATCTAAAAAATCAAGCAAAAAATTATTAGCGCACGTTATGAATACGTCTCAAGCCCAAACGCCCTAACACAGAATGCCGACGTTTTTGAATTTTGTTCAATTTTGCCAAGATTTCCATTTCTTTCGGTTTGGTAAATAATTGTTCTTGGTGTGCCGACAATAAATCATCCTCCAAATCAATTCCGAAACGTTGTCCGGCACGACCCACTAACTCAAAACGAATATGGTCCGCAGGCTCAACTTTATCTTTTACAATAATGTCATGCATTTCTTTCCAAACCAAACTTTGCATCATCCCGTGAGCATTGTCTTTCAGGTGTTTTTGTGTTAAATTTAATGCTAATTTCTGAAAGGTTTGTTTACTTTTTTCGCTCCAGCGGGGTTGTTGGGCCTCGGTTGCAAAATAAACAGCCAAATCCATTGGATTAATATAAATTTCCGGTACATCATAACCACCATCCGGCGGCGTTGTTGAAATTAAACGCGCGACAAATCTGGCCACAGAAATTGGTGAAAACTTTTGATTTGGCGCTAATGTTTCAGCATTATAAAACGCGTCTCGTTCTGTTTTCCAATTACACACTTGTCTGTATGCGGCGGGGGGCAAATAATCCGACACGATCTTTTCTAAATCCGCTAACGTTACAACGGATCGCCTTTCCAACGCAAAGACGGCAGACAATGCATCCACTAAATCTCTAGCGGACACATCCTTGCCTTGATATCCTAAACAAATTTTATGTGCTAAAACATATTCTTCACGCATGCGCCGCAATTCGCGCAAAGCATTCTTCAACAACACACTTTCTTGACGCCATTTCAGATAATTTAATTGTTCTGCGTCTTCTTGTTTTTGCCAAAAATGTTTTTCGTTTAATTCTGTTACCATGAACATCTCCTAAAAAGTATGTTTTATTATAGCATAGGCTGCATATTATGTCAAATTTTGAAAAAAATAAAAAAAGTTGTTGCAAATAAAATTTTTCTGTTTTATGATATGAGAACAAAACGAGAACAAAACTTTAACAAGGAGCCAAAAATATGGAAAAAGATAAAGCATTGGAAGCCGCTGTGGCACAAATTGAACGCGCATTTGGAAAAGGATCTATTATGCGCTTGGGACAACAAGATAACGCGGTGGAAATTCCGGCTATCTCTACTGGCTCTTTGGGCTTGGATTTGGCTTTGGGTATCGGCGGATTACCAAAGGGTCGTATTGTTGAAATTTATGGACCGGAAAGTTCCGGTAAAACAACTTTGGCATTGCATGTGGTGGCCGAGGCCCAAAAACAGGGAGGCGCTTGTGCGTACATTGATGCAGAACATGCTATGGATCCAAGTTATGCTCGTAAATTGGGCGTGAATATTGATGATTTGTTGATTTCTCAACCCGATACTGGCGAACAGGCTTTGGAAATTGCTGATACTTTGGTGCGCTCTGGCACATTATCCGTGTTGGTGGTGGATTCCGTGGCCGCTTTGGTGCCAAAGGCCGAATTGGAAGGAGACATGGGCGATTCCCACATGGGATTGCAAGCTCGTTTAATGAGCCAAGCGTTACGTAAATTGACCGCCTCTGTGGCCAGAGCAAACACATTGGTCATCTTCATCAATCAGATTCGCATGAAGATCGGTGTGATGTTCGGTAACCCAGAAACGACAACCGGCGGTAATGCCTTGAAGTTTTATGCATCCGTGCGTATGGATATCCGCCGCATCGGTTCGGTGAAAGATCATGAAGATGTGATTGGTAACCAAACCCGAGTGAAAATTGTCAAAAACAAAGTGGCGCCGCCATTCAAAACAGTCGACTTTGATATTTTGTATGGCGAAGGTATTTCTAAGATGGGTGAATTGCTTGATTTGGGTATTAAAGCGGGATTGGTGGAAAAAGCCGGCGCATGGTTCTCTTATAAAGATGAACGTATTGGTCAAGGTCGTGAGGCCGCCAAGGCTTGGTTAAAAGAACACACCAAGGAAGCCGAAGCGTTAGAAAAAGCCATTCGCGATCATGCCAAAGATATTTCCAAGGATATGATTGTGGGCGACCACGACGCTTCAACCGAAGCAGAATAACTTTCCTCAACAAAAAACCCCATCCAAAACGGGTGGGGTTTTTATTTTATCCGATCACCTTATTGTGAATTGGCGGCTTTCAAAGCAGTCAAAACATTTGTGGCGGCGGTCAAAGATTCTTCGCTCATGCCAGATTTTTCCAAAGCCAATTGTTTCAAACAGGCTGTGGAAATGTTTTTGGCCAATGTCTTAACATCTGTTGTCATTAAAGAACCATCTTGCAATGTGGCATAGGCCTTTTGTGTTAAACATGTGTTCAAAGAAGCGTTGGATGTATTGGCGGTGCCGGAACAAGCGGCCAACATCAACGCTGTTGTGACGACTAATAAAGTACGCATATTTTTTCCTTTCGTTATGTTTATCGAACGGGCGCATTTTATACCCCTTTTTTGTTTTTGTCAAATACCTTGACTTTATGGCGTTTTTTTGCTAGAATGACGGCAATTTTTATAAAGGAGAATTGACATGACAATGACTTATGATGAACTGCGCAACATATGGCTGGATTTTTTCAAAAGCAAAGAACATACGGAAGTTCCCTCTGCTTCTGTGTTGCCGGAAAACGATGCAACGGTGTTATTTACAACGGCCGGGATGCAACCGCTGGTGCCCTATTTGTTGGGCGAAAAACACCCGGGCGGCAAACGCATTACGAACATCCAAAAATGTGTGCGCACCAACGATATTGCTGAGGTGGGCGATCATTGTCACTTGACCTTCTTTGAAATGATGGGCAACTGGTCTTTGGGTGATTATTTCAAAAAAGAAATGATTGATTGGAGTTTTGAATTTTTAACACAAAAATTGGGATTCAAAAAAGAACAATTGGCCGTGACATGTTTCAGCGGAAACGAAACCGCACCGAAAGATGAGGAAGCGGCTGCCGCCTGGCGTGCTCAGGGATTAAATGACAACCAAATTTTCTTTTTGCCGGACAACTGGTGGGGATTGGCCGATGGTGGTCCCTGCGGCCCGGACAGCGAGATGTTTATTGACAACGGCAAACCGGCTTGCGGGCCAGATTGCAATCCATCCTGTCATTGCGGTAAATATACGGAAATTTGGAACGACGTGTTTATGCAATACCTAAAGAAAAAAGACGGATCCATGGAACCGCTGACCCAAAAGAATGTGGATACCGGTATGGGTTTGGAAAGAACGTTGGCTTTCTTGAATGGCGAAGGCGATGTGTTTATGACCGAATTGTTTGACGGATGCCGCAACAAATTGGAAGAAATCAGCGGTAAAAAATACGCCGAAAATTTGGTACCTTTCCGCAAAGTTTTGGATCATGTGCGCACGGCTGTGTTTATCTTGGGCGATGACAAAGGTATTCCGCCCAGCAATACTGACCAGGGCTATGTTTTGCGCCGTCTGATTCGTATTGCTATTCGTAACTTAAAGAAATTGGAAGTCAATGATTTTGCTTTACCGAAATTGGCAGAACCCATTATCGAAAAATATAAATCTTACTATCCCGAATTGGATCGCAACCGCGCCTTCATTATGACGGAATTGGAAAAGGAAGAGCAACTCTTCAACCGCACCATCAATGCCGGCTTAAAAGAAATGGATAAAGTTTTGAGCCGCGTTCAAAATGGTTTGATTGATGGCGAAACCGCTTTCCATTTGTATGATACCTATGGCTTTCCGTTGGAATTTACCGAAGAAATTGCCACAGAACACAACGTGAAAGTGGATGTGAATGGCTTTAATAAATGTTATGAAGCCCACCAAGAATTATCTCGTAAAGGTGCCGAACAAAAGTTTAAGGGCGGTTTGGCGGACCATTCTGAAAAGTCTGCTCACTACCACACAGCCACACATATTATGCAGGCGATTTTGCGTCAAATGTTTGGTCCGACCGTGTGTCAAAAGGGCAGCAATATTACGCCAGAACGTATGCGTTTTGACTTTTCGTTCGATCGCAAAATGACGCCGGAAGAACTAAAATACCTGGAAGAAAAAGTGAACGAAGTCATCCAGCAAAAGATTCCCGTTGTATGTGAAGAAAAGACATTGGCTGAAGCACAAGCCGAAGGCGCTTTGGGTTTATTCACGCACAAATATGATGCCGAAAAGGTGAAGGTTTATACCATTGGCACCGTATCCAAGGAAGTTTGTGGTGGTCCTCATGCACAAAACACTGGTGATTTAGGACGCTTCCGCATTTTGAAGGAAGAATCTTCCTCTGCCGGTGTGCGCCGTATTAAGGCCGTTTTGGAGTAAAAAACATTGATTAAAAAGGTATATGCCGAAAACGATTTACGCCATCATCCTGTCAAACGTTTCTTTTTGGAAGTATGGTGGGCCAAAGCAAGGCCTGTATCCAAGATATTCAGAACGATATTCGGTATCAAAATTCCCCTGAAGGCAAACGCCATAGAGCCGAATATCAAAAACTTCAGGCACAACGACGCAAAGATTTAGACGAAACCTTTGGCAAGGGGAATTGGCAAATGAAATATGTCAAACCCGGCGATCCGGAATATGCGCAAGCCGCCAAAGATTTTCACGATTTAATGAACGACCGTATCCGATAAGTTTTAGAAATCATATCTGGCTTTTATAAAGCCCGTGTGCTCTTGATAATCTTTGCGGTAAGCGCCCATATAGAAAGCGCCAATCGTCAGGTCTTCCGTCACATCCTTTGTAACGCCAAAGTTCAACGCATATTCTGTGCGTGGTAACCGTTGTCCCTCCACCATATAATTGGTACCATTTACCAAACTCACAACGGTATTGTTTTTGGGTGAAATAACATCATAATTCACGCCCGCATAAAAGTACGGATGATAGCCATTATATTCTGTGGCAAAACGCAATCCCATTGTGGCACGCAAGTAATCCGAGCTGGATCCACGAACATGTTGTTCGGCCGCATCTGTATATCCGTCGCGACTAATGTGATAATAATGCAAACCCACCTCTGGTGTGATATAGTTAAATTCGTATCCAGTTCCTAACGCGATCGAGCTTGTATGAACATCATAATCGGCTTTGTAATTTGTGCCCAATGCATTCTTGTGTTCATCATAATCAGACCACGCGTGCGAAACAATCGAGTTTGCAAAGAAACGTTCTTTTTTGTATTCGCCATATAGGAAGCCCAATATAGTTTTTACATCAATGTCCCGGCGGAATTGCTTAATATCCGTTTCATCATAATGCAGACCTGCACCCATTTTTATATTGTTTTCTAATTTCTTTTCAATACCGGCGATCAAACCCAAGCTTTTGGATTTTTGCCACGAAATATCTCCACGGCGATTGATTTTTGATTTGCCGGCATACGGCGTTGCCCAAATGGAAACATCTGAAAATGCATCACCGGCGGACAACCCACCCCCTTGTTGAACACCATGTAAATACGCATCTACAGTTTTAAACAAACGGCTGACATTTGAAACAACCTGGCCCTGAATGGCCGCATTTTCTGATGGCGCCAACGCCTTCATTTCTGTAATGAATCCTTGAGCGTCATTTTGGGCAAGTGCTGCCAACTGATTGGCCACTTTTTCTGCCACAGGATTGTTTTCAAACTTCGGTCCATCAACATACGCTTTTGCCGCATTAGCCACCCAATTAGAACCGCCTGCATCACGGATAACATCCTCAGCCGTCGCTGAACCTGTGATTGTATAAGTTCCATTCTTATCGGCCTTTTCAAAATGATACATATTATTATCAAAACTATCGGCAAAATTGTTAAAGTCTGCGTTTTGTGCGCTCAATAATTGCACATTGACGGACGCACCACCGCCCACAATTCCTTGTGCTAATGTGGCTTTTAATTTTGCGCCATCGGCAACCGTCATCGTTTGAGCGGTTAAGCTACCGTGATCGGACGCACTATTGACCGTTACCAACAATGTTGAATTTGCATCAAAAGTGGCTTCTTTAACTGTGGCTTGTTTGTTATTCAAATCAACTGTGCCGCCAACCGCATTCAACGTCGTGTCTGACGCTAATTTATCAACACCAGATAAAGTTGCTCCGTTTACATTAATCGTATTGCCGGAAACCGTTCCTTGCAGTTCGTGGTCTGCATTGATGTTCATAGTTCCTGTTCCAGAAACACCCTGCAATGCAACGCCTGTATTCACATCCAATGTGCCGTCATTGATTACATTATCATGAATTGTCGTATTGTTTAACTCCACTGTTCCTTCATTTGAAACGGCATAATTAAACCCACTCATATCGCTGACATTGTTCATCGTCAATGTATAGCTGGAACCAACATTGACACCATCTAAACCATTTTCTGTCGTAATAGCGTGGTTATTCCCGTTGATTGTTAGGTCCGCACTCAAATCGTTCGCTGTCCAAGCTTCAACAACTTCGTCTTGATCGTCCGTAATGGAATAAGCATCTGACCCAGCTGCAATAGCGGCCGGCAATCCACCACCTACATCCCCGCTTTTTGTTAAAACTAAATGTGATCCTGAGTCATCATTTTCTGCCGTCACATTATAGGTAGCCGTGCTTGTCGTAATGCTATAATCATCTTTTATTGTGCCGTTAATATTCGTATCAGAATAGGTAACTTTCAAATCCGGCGCATCAGAATCGGCTATAATATTCAGCGAAGACACCGTTACGCTACCGCCATTTATTTCGGCGGCAACCAATTTGTCGGATTTGACTTCGCCCAAGTCAATGTCCAGCCTGTAATTTAACGCAGCTTCCACACTAAATGTTGCCGGCGCAAACTCACCAATCACACCATTGGCAGTATTCAATGTGCTGCCGCCTTTGACAGAAAAATTATTGTTGTTGATAAATCCGTCTGGGTTTGTAACGCCTGCGTTTACGGTTTCATTTTGACCAATGGATAATGTACCACCGTAAAGATCGATGTTGAAGATATTTCCTTCCTCATCACCCACTTTATTGTTGAATTGGATTTCGCCCGCTGTTCCTGCATTCACAGTTGTTTCCGTTGTGCCATCATAAGTATTATAGGTAATACCGGATTTATTAATATCCATGCCCGCAGCCGCTTCAGACCCCGTATAGGCGGCAATTGTACCACCAAAGACGACCTTCTTGTTCTCGGCCGCATTCAAAGAGAGCGTTCCATAATTATTTGCTTGGAAATACAAATCGTCACCCGCGTTATAGGTATCGGAAGCACCACTTGCTGAGTTCTCACTAAATGTCACATCTTTTGTGTCTGCAATAATGGCTGCATCGGCATTGTCTACAAAAAGTGCGCCTCCCTCTGTTGCGGTATTACCAGCAAAATTAGTGTCTACAACGGTAAAATTAGGAGAGCCAGCAGCATAAACAGCGCCACCATATGAAGCTGCGTTATTCTCAAAAGAACTGTTTGAAGTTGTAGAACTTGCGTCTACCAATAACAACGCTCCACCTAATTCCGTAAAACCATGTCCCCACCAAACAGAATAACCAGAAACAGAATTATTTGTAAATATAGAATCTTTAATGTAAAGTTTTCCATCATCCCACCCCACAAGAGCTCCTCCTGAAGCCGAGATGTTGTGATCAAAAATTACATTGGAAAATAAGGACTTACCACCACCGCTACTAGGAAACGAAAGCCATACAGCACCACCAAGAGATTTTGGGGCTTGATTTTCTTTGAAAACTGTATTGGTTACCTTTTTTAAACCGCCACCAGTAACACTAATAGCGCCCCCATCTGCATGCATTGTTTTGTTGTTAATAAATTGAGAATTATCGAGGAGGGAAACTTCCCCGCCAGAAAGCTGCAACGTTCCATATTCATCCCAATTAGATGCATCATTTTGTGTGTTATTCGAAAAAACAGAATTGGTGATAGTCGTTGTTGTGCCACCACTAAAATCTATACCCTGATCTGCAGAATTGGAATCGAAAATTATATTATCGATTAAAAAAGTGCCCCGCGTAAGTGTTATGATGCTTCCTTCATTTGTTGCATTCGTATTACCGTAAAAGACGGAATTTATAATAGAACCCGTATCAGACACATCTTTTAACCATAGATTAAGCACTTGTTTATTATTGTTTTTAAAAACACTATCTTTCAACGCAAATTTTTGTAAAAGAATAGCATTTGGGGCAAAAACATTCCCATCAAATGCACTAACTGCATTCGTAATTTTCTTATAAATCACTACACCGTTGGCGTCTTGATATGAATATGTATAATCATCTGATGTTCCGTCGGCAACAGAACCAAAATTTTGAATCGTCCAATCGGTTCCTGCTGTTTTTCTAATCTGATAACCACTTGCTCCTGTTAATGAAAAACCACCACCATCAACAACTTGTGGAGATGTTGCATTTAGCTCAATAGTCTGTGGTGTTCCTGTGGCCTCAATGTCATTGGCAAATGTGGCATCATTGTCGCCAACAGAACTCAATTCTGCCCACGTTGTTACCTCGACAGCTTGAGCGGGACACAGCGAAAAAAGGGCAAAAAGGGCCGTTGTAATTTTTAACGACGCTTTGATGCCAAATGACATTGCTTGCCCCCCTTACATAGTTTACTATGTAATCATCATATACCTTTTTATGTTTTTTGCAAGGGGTTTTTGTAATTTTTGAAAATAAAATTTGGCGGAGCGTACAGGATTTGAACCTGTGCATCCCTTTTGACGAGGATGACGGATTAGCAATCCGCTGCATTACCACTCTGCCAACGCTCCGCAGGTGATGGGTTTAGGATAGCAAAAAACGCTTCAAATGTCAAGGACAAAATGAAAGCGCCCCAAATGGAGCGCTTTCTTAAAATCACACCAATCTAATCCCACAAATTCAAGGATTGTGTATCGTTCACTTTTTTCACCGTGGCAATAAAGTCGTCCAGCGAAATAGCATTCTTTTGATTGCCGGTGCGATCACGCACGGAAATCGTATTGGATTCAATTTCCTTGTCACCAATGATCACGGCATACGGAATCTTGGCATTGTGTGCTTCGCGGATTTGATATCCAATCGTATTGGATTGGCGTTCCATTTCGGCGCGGATACCAGCCGCTTCCAATTTTTCCAAAATCTTCTGCGCGGCTTCGCGATGTTTATCGGACACAGGCAACAAACGCACCTGAACCGGACAAATCCACACAGGGAATGCACCCGCAAAATGTTCCGTTAAAACGCCCATAAAGCGTTCCAAAGATCCATACAGCACGCGGTGAATCACAACCGGTGTCTTTTGGCTGCCATCTTTATCAATGTATTTGCATCCAAAACGGCCGGCCAATTGGAAATCCAACTGGAAGGTACCTGTTTGCCACTCGCGCCCCAAAGCATCCTTCATGGCGATATCCACCTTCGGACCATAGAAGGCACCATCTTTTTCCTTCAAAGCATAATTGCCTTTCCCACAATGCTTGTCCAAAATACGACGTAAAGCGGCCTCCGCACGATCCCATGTTTCAATATCACCAATGAAATCATCTGGACGTGTGGAAAGTTTCATTTCATATTTCAAACCAAACAACTTATAGAATTGATCCGCCAACGCAAACAAGCGTTCATATTCTTCTTCAATTTGATCTTCTGTGATAAAGATATGCGCATCATCTTGGTGGAATTCACGCACGCGGAACATCCCATTCAAAGCGCCAGATGCTTCGTTTCTGTGAATCATATCTACATCAGAAAAACGGATTGGCAAGTCTTGATAAGAACGTGTCTTCAAATTGAATAACAACATGGTTGAAGGACAGCTCATGGGTTTCAAGGCATAAACTTCGTTTTCTGCCATTTCTGTTGCGGTCAAAAGATACATATCGTCCTTATAGTGCGACCAGTGACCGGACGTTTCCCATAAAATTTTGGAGTTCATCAGCGGACCAGCAAATTCTTGATAACCAGCCTTTTCATGTTCCTTGCGCCAATAGTCAAGCAAAATGTTGTACATTTTCAGGCCCTTTGGCAACCAATAGGGGCACCCTGGCGCGGTTGGATCAAAATAGAACAAATCCAACGCCTTGCCGATTTTACGATGGTCGCGTTTTTCTGCTTCTTCCAATAAAGTAAAGTAGGCTTTTAATTCCTTTTCAGACCAAAAAGCCGTCCCATAAACACGTTGCAAAGATTCGCGGGATGAATCGCCACGCCAATACGCTGCCGCCACCTTTGTCAGCTTAAATGCTTTTCCGATTAAACCAGTACGTGGCAAGTGCGGTCCACGGCACAATTCAACATAATCACCTTGGGTGTACAAAGACACCTCTTTAACATCCTCTGGCAAATCATCAATCAATTCAACTTTGAAAGTTTCGCCACGTTTTGTAAAGATTTCGCGAGCCTCTTCCCGTGACACAATAGAACGGACAATTTCCAAATCTGCTGCCACAATTTCAGCCATCTTTGCTTCAATTTTTGGCAGGTCTTCTTCTTTCAAAATGATGCCATGGAAGTCATAGTAAAAACCATTTTCAATGGCTGGACCGATTGTTGCTTTTGCTTTCGGATACAACGCTTCAACGGCTTGCGCCAAAGTGTGAGCTGTTGAGTGGCGCAAAATTTCTAAAGCCTCAGGGGTTTTAGTTGTCACGATAGAAACTGTTGCGTTTGTTGTGATGGGAGTCGTTAAATCAGTGAGTGTGCCGTCCACGATTGTGGCTAAGGCCGCTTTTGCTAAATTGACACTAATTTTTTCTGCGATTTGAAGTCCATTCACGGGTGCTTCAAAGGGCAATTTTGACCCATCGGGCAACTTTATTTCTATCATTTTATTCCTTTTTGTTAAAAATTACGCCGGGCAACCCCTGCCCGACAACGGTCTTATTGTATCAAAAAAAGACCTAAAAGTCAATGATTTTTCTAGCTCTTTGCGGCTGTTTTTTTGTTAACCAACCAAATACTTGGAATTATTACTCTTGGTATAATTGTGCCGCGGCGTGTTCGTTGGTATAGTGGAATTCGGGCGTCTTCTGGCACTGGCATTTCAAAATAAATCGGGCGCTTCTCGCCAACCAAACCATCCAAATAATCCACCAACGGATCTATATAAACACGATGCAATCCGATATGAGCATTTTTGTTGATCCAATAAATGTTTTCTATATTGTTTTTACCACCCAACGAGCGCGGAAGAATGTGGTGACAAGTCAGGCCCGTTTCTTCCGGAATATGGCCTGTGGCTGCAATTCTTTCACGAATATCTTCTGATAAATGATCAAAATCGCCCCGCTCCAATGAAGCGCGCACAATATCCGGACGCGTTTTTAAGTATTCTTGGCGAACCAACGCGCGTTCATCCATAGGAACTGGACGCACTTTTACAAAAGCCATCTTCATCCCTTCTGGGGGACGAATTTTTCTGCCCAATTCCAACACCAACAAATTCGCTTTGTCTGTTCTGGAAATCATCCGAACAGCTTCACGGCGCCATTGTGCTTTACGGGATAAATACTCGGCAATCTTTTGCTTTTCATGTGGCAAAACAAAATCCAAAAAATCTAAACTAGAAAAAAAGCGCGGGACCTTTGGCATAACAATACCGAACCTGTGTTCATCTCCTTGATATTGAAAGCGATTTTTTTCCATCAAAATCTGACGCCAATATAAATCATACATTAACGTAGCAACTTCTTTTGAGGTGATATATAAATTATCTGCCGAATACGCACCACCCACGGATGGCGGCACAATAAAATCAACCTGATAATCGCGTGGTAAGCGTCCGTTTATTTCAGCGTTTTTAATTTCGCGTAATTTGAAAACACCTTCAAAAACCCCTTCCCGCGCCAATTTTTTGACCAATTTATTGGCTTGTTTTTTAACATCAAACTGGGGATCTGGTGTAGCGCCTTCTACATTCAAAAAAATTGTTTCTTTTTCTTGACCTTTTTCGCGAACCAAAAATTCTAAAATCGTATTTTTGAATTTATCTTTTTTACGACGATAGCGTTTTTCGTTGGATCCTAAATTAAAATCATCCATGGCTTAAACTTTCACGGCATATCCAGAAGAACGAACGGTCCTAATCAATTCAGAATCATCATCCCTCAAGTTGCGCCGAAGCCGGCGAATATGTACATCCACCGTTCTGGGTTCAACAAAAACACTATCTCCCCATACCAACTTCAGCAACTCTTCCCGTGAAAACACATGGCCTGGTTGCTCCATTAAAATAGCCAACAAACGGAACTCTGTTGGTCCCATATGCATGGCCTCCCCCTCTTTTAAGACTAATTTTTTATCGTAATCCAATGCCAACGTTCCCACCTTCAAAACTTTAGATTTTGTTGGCACAACAACCCGCCGCAATAATGCCTGCACACGGGCAATCAACTCTGGCACAGAAAACGGCTTTGTCATATAATCATCTGCACCATAGGAAAGTCCGCGCACTTTGTCGGCTTCTTCCGATCTAGCAGTTAAAATAATAATTGGCGTATGCTTCACATCCGGATGCCGACGAATTTCGCGGCACAAATCCACACCCGATACATTGGGCAACATCCAATCCATCAAAATCAGGTCCGGTTTTTCAGTTAAAACTGTCTGCATTACAACTTTGCCATCCATCACTTCGGCGGTTTCATAACCATGCTTTTCCAAGTTGTATTTTAGGAGAGTCACCAATCCCGCTTCGTCTTCTACGATTAAAATCTTTGTCATGACTTTCCTTTCAGTTTTTTAATAGCACCCGCTTTGGATTTATTTTTCAAAACATAATTGCCTGCCACCAATACATCAGCCCCCGCCAACTTGCATGCTGGCGCCGTGATATCATTGACACCGCCGTCCACTTCAATAAGCACTTTCTTGCGACCGATAAGTGAGCGCAATTCTGCTATTTTTTTAAGCGCGGTTGGGATAAATGCTTGTCCACCGAAGCCTGGCTCCACACTCATGACCAACACCAAATCAATCATTGGTAAATAGGGAATAATATCCGCTACTTTGGTTTTTGGCTTAATGGAAATGCCCACTTTTTTATGGAATTTTTTAATCAGGGTAATCAGATTTTCCATCTTTTCGTCACATTCCAAATGCACCGTAATTAAATCCGCCCCTGCTCCAGCAAAAGCGGGGATCAACACAGATGGCTTTTTCACCATTAAATGCACATCCAATGGCTTTTTAGTATAAGGACGAATGCTTTGCACCACCATGGGCCCCATGGTTAAATTCGGCACAAAACATCCGTCCATTACATCCACATGAATCCAGTCTGCCCCAGCCCGGTCCAAGGCCTTCACCTCGGATCCCAGTTTGGCAAAATCTGCCGATAAAATGCTGGTGGCAACTTTAATCATTTTACCCCACGATCTTTGGATCTAATTCACCGCTGGCATAACGCTTAGCCATATCTTCCAAAGAAATTGGTGTAATGTGGCTTGCTTGCCCTGCGGCACCAAATTGTTCATAGCGTTCTTTGCATACTTTGGTCATTGCGGCCATAGCGGGTTTCAAGTATTTACGCGGATCAAATTCAGCTGGTTTTTCCGTAAAGACCGTACGAATAGCACCGGTCATTGCCATACGCAAGTCTGTATCTACATTGACTTTACGTACACCATGCTTGATGGCTTCTTGAATTTCTTCCACAGGCACACCATAAGTTTGTGGCATTTGTCCGCCATGCGCGTTAATAATGTCTTGTAAATCTTGTGGCACAGAGGATGAACCATGCATCACCAAATGGGTGTATGGCAATTTTTCGTGAATCTTTTTCACGGTGTCAATGGACAAAATTGCGCCATCTGGCTTGCGTGTGAATTTGTAAGCACCATGGCTTGTACCAATGGCAACCGCCAAAGCATCCACCTTTGTTTGACGCACAAAATCCACGGCTTGATCCGGATCGGTCAACAATTTAGATTTATCAATTGCCCCTTCAAAGCCATGACCATCTTCTTTTTCACCCTTACCGGATTCCAAAGAACCGATGCAGCCCAATTCACCTTCGACGGACACACCTTGTGCATGCGCTTTTTGGGAAACTTCGCCTGTCACTTGAGCGTTGTATTCATATGTGGCTGGCTTGCCTTCTGGATCCAAAGATCCATCCATCATCACGGATGTAAAGCCGGAAGCCATAGCGGAATAGCACACATCCGGGCTGGAGCCATGATCTTGGTGCACACAAATCGGCAAATGTGGATACATTTCCACGCCAGCCATCATCAAATGTTTCAAAACGGCGTCATTCGCGTATTGACGAGCGCCCTTACTCATTTGAATAATGACCGGAGCATTCACCTCATTGGCCGCCGCCAAAATAGCCAATACCTGTTCCATATTATTTACGTTAAAGGCCGGAACACCATATCCGTGTTCTGCGGCATCATCTAATAATTGTCTTAAAGAAACTAAAGCCATTTTCTATCCTTTCACTTATATCTAATGGTGTTCTCATTCTATAGAAAGCAAAGAAAAAAATCAAGAATATTTTGAGCAATAAAAAACCCCCAACCAATTCGGCTGGGGATTTTTGTTTGTGTAAATCTTAATCACAGAAACAATAGTAGTGTTTATGAGCACCTTTTACGCGCTTACAGGCACCATCTTTCATGTTTTGTGTTCTACAATTTGTACAATTCTTATATTGTTTTTTAATTGTGGCATAACTCACATGAGATCCACGCATAGTTTTTTTGCCGAGTTTATGAGCACTTGTTTCCATATCGGCGGCTTCTACTAACAAATCATCAACCTTTTTTTGTTTTGCTTTAATTTCAGCACTTAATTTATCTGCTTCAGCATACAATTTTTTTGCTCTTTGCATGGCGGCTTCATCAATGGCTTCCATCACTTTTTCTGTTTTTGTAACAACTTCTGCTTGTTTAGATACTGCTTTTGTTGTTTGTGCCAAAACTGCACCACTTGCCATGATGGCTGTTGTCATCAATAAGGCTATTGTTATTTTTTTTAACATTTTAATTCCTTTCTTTTTTTTAGATCCAAAAGGGGCGGTATAACCTTTATACAACACCCTGCGATTTTTATTTAACTCCCATTTTTACTGGTTGTCAATCATTTTTTCATCATTTTCCTGGCGATTTTTAGGACGTTTTCTTTTGTGAAGCCAAAGGTGGCAAAATTATCCTTGGCCGGAGCACTTTGACCAAATGTGTCCAACCCTAAAATCACATCTTGTTCACGTTTTAATAATCCCCATGACAGACTACTTCCCGCCTCGATAAACAACCGAGGCGCCGTTCCTAAAATCTTTTCACGTTCTTTTTCGGGTTGTTGCATAAATAGATCCAAACACGGAACCGATACAACTGCGACATCTATTCCTTTTTCAGCTAATTCCCCAAAGGCCTGTATGGCTAAACTGGCCTCGGATCCACTGGCTACTAATGTCAATTGGCGTTTTTTCAGGGGTGCCCGAGCCACATAGGCGCCCTGTTGCACCAAATTGGTATTTGATTCACGACGAATTGTGGGCAAATTTTGACGCGACAAAACAATACATGATGGACCATCTAATTGCATGGCCGCCTCATAACTTTCAGCCACCTCAACGGCACCGCCCGGTCTGAATACGCGCATATTCGGTATCGCACGCAAAGCCGCCAAATGTTCCACCGGCTGATGTGTCGGACCATCTTCCCCTACCCCAATAGAATCGTGCGTAAAGATAAACAATTCCTTCAAATTCATCAGCGCCGCCATTCGCAGGGCCGGCCGCATATAATCTGAAAACACAAAGAATGTGCTGGCATATGGAACAAATCCACCATGTGCCGCAATCCCGTTAGTCATCGCCCCCATGGCGTGTTCACGAATACCAAAATTGATATAGTTCCCTTTATAATTTTTAGCAGAAATCGGTTTTGAGGCCGCGGTTTTTGTTAAATTGCTAGCCCCCAAGTCGGCAGATCCACCCACCAATGCTGGACACGCTTCCAACATTTTTTGCAATACAATTTGGCCGGATTTTCGTGTGGCAATTTCGGGTTTTTCTTTCACAAATTGTTTTTTTAATTCTTTGAAAGCATTTGTCAATTCTTTAGGATTGATTCCTTTAATTCTGTCTATAAAGGCCTTATTTTTTTGTGCTTTTTGAGACCACTCATTGTATTTTTCTATTCCGTTTTTGGCACATAAATGCCACATATCATAAATTTCTTTTGGCATTTCAAAGGGCGGTAAAGACCATTTCATATTCTTTTTGAAAGTGGCCATCATCTCACCCAAAGGTGTGCCGTGTACTTTGGGTGTATTTGCCCAATCTCCTGCACCAAAACCAATGGTTGTTTTACAATCTATCATGGTGGTTTTTTTGGCTTTTTGTGCTTTTTTCAAAGCTTTTTCAATAGATTTATAATTATGTCCGTTGCATTTTAAGACTTGCCATCCATTTGCTTCAAAACGCTTTTTCATATTGGTTTTTGTGGCAATTTCCGTATGTCCGTCAATGGTGACTGTATTATCATCCCACAAAACAATCAAGTTTTTTAGGTTCAGCACTCCGGCCAAACTAATTGCTTCTTCGGAAATACCTTCCATCAAGCATCCATCCCCAACAAAACAATAGGTTTTATGGTTGACGAGCTCATCCCCAAATTCGGCATTCATCATCCGTTCAGCCAAAGCCATACCAACAGCACCAGCCAACCCCTGTCCCAAAGGGCCTGTGGCAAAATCTACCCCCTCTGTGGTGATTTCGGGGTGTCCTGGTGTTAGAGAGCCCAATTGCCGAAAACGTTTTAATTCCGCCATTGTTATTTTTGGGTAACCACTCAAATGTAATAAAGTATAAACCAACGCTGAAGCATGTCCATTTGAAAACACTATTCTATCACGATCAAACCAATGTGGACATTTTGGATTAAACCTTAAAAATTTGGCATACAATACGGTGGCTACATCTGCCATTCCAAGTGGTGCACCGGGGTGCCCAGATTTAGCTTTCTCCACCATATCGGCCGCCAATACTCTGGCCGCTGTTGCCATTTTCTTAAAATCTTGTTTCATTCCGCATCCCCCTGCTTTATAAATAAAAATAAATTACGTCCCGCGGCACGTTCCTTTAATTCCACAAAACCATCCGGCACAATTTCGGGCGCCTTTTTATCTGTTTCTACCACAATCAATGTGTTATTGTCAATCCAACCGGCTTGGATCAATTTAGGTAGCGCCGCCGCCCACAATCCTTGGCCATATGGCGCGTCCATAAAGGCAATACTGACCGCTCTGGGCGCCAAAGGTGGATTCAATGCATCTATGGCAGTTATTTTGGGCAATTTTACAAGCGCTAAATTTTGATTCAAAACCTTTAATGCGTCCGCGTCATTTTCCATAAAATAAGGCGACTTAACACCACGCGACCACGCTTCTATTCCAATAGAACCGGATCCTGCAAACACATCCAAAAAACTGAGTTGCCCCCACCCTTTTCCTTCTTTTAATCGCCACGATTCCAACATATTAAACAATGTTTCTTTGGCCCGATCCATCGTCGGCTGAGTTGCCTCAGTTGTGGGTGAAAATAACTTTTTGCCTCTAGCTATTCCTGAAATAATACGCATGGCACCTCCTTTACTTCGCCCAGTTTCAAATTCCCCAATTCATAAGGGCCATAGGAAATACGAAAAAGTTTTGCAACTTCTAACCCGAAAAAGGCCATTAAACGCCGGATTTCCCTGTTTTTTCCTTCTGTTAAAGTCATCTGAATCCACGTATTTGTGCCTTGTTTTTTCTCCACCAAAACACGGGCAGGGGCATATTGAATGCCATCAATTTTCACCCCTTTTGCAATGCGTGACAACACTTCGCCCGTCAACTTGCCATGCACTTTCACACGATAAGTTCTTTCTAGATGCGAAGAGGGGAGTTCCATCTTTCGTGCCCATTCGCCATTATTAGTAAGTAGTAAAAGCCCTTCAGAATTCAAATCCAATCGTCCAACAGAAATGACGCGTGGCATTGCTTTTGGCAATTTTTCAAACACTGTTGGGCGTCCTTGCGGATCGTGATAAGTCGTCACCAATCCCACTGGTTTGTAATAAATCCAAACACGTGTTTTTTCTTTGTTTTTTAATGGCTTATTATCAACCAACACCTCATCATTTTCACCCACCACACAAGCAGGTGTATCCAACTTTTTGCCATTTACTTGAACCCGTCCAGCCACAATCCATCGTTCGGCCTCGCGTCGGGAACACAGGCCTGCATCCGCCATTTTTTTTGCAATTCGTTCTTTCTTTTCTGTCATAGTTATGATATTATTACACTTATGGAAGAAAAGCAAAGAAAAAAGATTATTTTAGCCGCCTTAAATGAAGCCCACAAAGCCTTTGATTTGGATGAGGTACCTGTGGGGGCTGTTATCTTTAATTCCCAAACAGGTGAAATTGTTACCAAAGCGCATAATTTAGTGGAAAAAAGCAAAAATCCACTCAAACACGCCGAAATGCAAGTTATTGAAAAAGCTCTAAAAAAGATAGACGATAAATTTTTGGGTGGTTATTCTATGTTTGTCACTTTGGAACCTTGTGTTATGTGTGCTGGTGCAATTGCTTGGGCGCGTTTGGATACATTATATTACGGTGCTTCAGATCCAAAAACGGGAGCGGTAGAGCAGGGGGCAAAGGTCTTTTCTCACCCACAAACACATCATAAATTACGGGTGGAAAAGTGGCATAATTTGGAATGCGGCGCCTTGATGACTCAATTTTTCAAAAGGAAGCGTAAATGACCGAACAACCCGTTTTATCCGTCACAGAATTGTCGCTTTCCTTAAAAAGTTGCGTGGAACAAGTGTTCAACCATATCAAGGTGCGCGGCGAAGTATCGGATATAAAACGCGCGACTTCTGGCCATATTTATTTTTCACTGAAAGACAAAGATTCTGTGCTGGCCGCCATTTGTTGGAAAGGATCCAACCGCCAATGTGCACAGCATATTCAGGAAGGCCTGGAAATCATTTGTACTGGCAAACTTTCCACTTATCCGGGGCGTTCCAACTATCAAATGATTGTTGAAGCCGCCGAACCCGCTGGGGAAGGGGCTTTGCTTAAACTTTTGAAAGATCGCAAGGAAAAATTGGAAAAAGAAGGATTGTTTGATCCTGCTCACAAAAAGCCTATTCCATTCTTACCAGAAGTCATTGGTGTAGTGACCAGCCCAACTGGTGCTGTCATTCGTGACATCATTCACCGCGTTTCGGATCGTTTTCCTCGTCATATTATTGTATGGCCTGTGGCGGTGCAGGGGGAAGAATGCGCCGAACAAGTGGCGGCCGCCGTACGTGGTTTTAATGCTTTACCCGAAAACGGCAAGATTCCTAAACCGGATATTTTGATCGTCGCACGAGGAGGAGGATCGTTGGAAGATCTTTGGGGATTCAATGAAGAATGTGTTGTTCGTGCAGTTTATGATTCCGAGATTCCGGTTATCTCCGCCGTCGGTCATGAAACGGATACAACTCTCATTGATTTCGTGTCCGATTTACGGGCGCCCACGCCAACAGGTGCGGCAGAGAAAGCTGTTCCGGTTCGTTTGGAAATTTATAACATATTGAATACAAAAGAAAATAATTTGAAATCAGCCCTGAATCAAACACTCATTGAATCACGACTTAAAATTCAACAACTCACTGGGCGGTTTCCAAATTTAAATGAAATAATTCAGGGATTTATTCAAAAAACTGATGATAGAACTGAAAGATTGCAACTTGCCATCAAAACTTACTTATCTAGGTGGTCAGAGCAAACAAAAAACATCTCTCGGTTGTTACAATCTTATTCTTATCAAGCAGTCTTAAAACGTGGTTTTACCATCATTTCTAACGGAAAAAAGGTAATCACCAATGCTTTTGAAGCACAAAAACAAACCCGCTTAAACATTCAATTTTCGGATGGAATTGTTGATACTATCCCATTGAAAAATAACAAAAGAAAACAAACTATTCAAGCAACGGATCAGCCAGACCTTTGGTCTTATATATCTACAAAGTAATTACGTATTTTTAGAGTGTATATACTATGTAATTACAACTAATAAAAATGATAAAAAAATAAATTTTCTTGACTTTCCATAAAAAATATATTATACTTATCATGTTCCAAAAAAGAAAAAGGGCTGCGGTGAATTTGACCGCGGTATCTTTTTTTCTTTTTGAAAGAAAGGAGAAGAACTATGGAAGATAAAGTTCCAATGACAAAAGTTGGCTTTGCCACTTTAACGGAAGAATTAAAGAAATTAAAATATGAGGATCGTCCCCATATTATTGCTGCTATTGAAGAAGCGCGCAGCCGTGGTGATTTATCTGAAAACGCTGAATATCATTCAGCCCGCGAACAGCAAAGTTTTATTGAGGGGCGTATTCAGGACTTAGAAGGCGCCTTATCTCACGCACAAGTTGTGGATACATCAGAAATGTCTGGCGATAAAATTTTGTTTGGCGCTACCGTAGATATCGTTGATTGTGATACAGACGCCAAAGCTACCTATCAGATTGTTGGTCAGTATGAAGCCAATTTGGAAAAGGGGTTGATTTCTTTTATTTCCCCTCTTGCAAAAGCGTTGATTGGCAAACAATTAGGGGACATTGTGGAAGTTAAAACTCCAAAGGGTGAAAAGGCCTATGAAGTTTTAGATGTTCGTTATGTGTAAAAACTAACTAACAAAAAATAATTATTTAATAAAATAAAAAATTGTAATAGTTATCTTGTGCATAATGTGGATAAATTTTTGAGATTTTTCTTGACGCGTTTTTTTATTTTTAACCGACTCGCTTGAATTATTAAACAGAACAATATCCAGTTATGCACAAATTTTTTTATATACGTCTTTATGTATAGGTGTATAAGATCCTCATAAAATATAATGTTTTGTAGAAAGTAAATAAAAGAATAGACAAATAAGGAAGTTATCCACATAACTCAAAACTTATACTTGAAAAAAGAATGTTTTTTTGATACAATGGTCTTATGAGAGAAATTGTATTAGATACTGAAACAACAGGTACAAATGCTGATGGTGGTGACAGGATTGTTGACATCGGCTGTATAGAACTGATTGATCACAGACCTACCGGACGCAGGTACCAAGTTTATATAAATCCTGAACGCCAAATGGATCAAGAAGTGATCAATATTCACGGATTGACAAATGAATTTTTGGCAGATAAACCAAAATTTGCAGATATTGCTGATGATTTTTTGGAATTTATTGGTTCAAATCCAGATGATAAGCTGGTAATTCATAATGCTCCATTTGATATGAAATTTTTGAATATGGAGTTAAAAAAAGCTGGTAAATCTTGTTTGAGTATGGATCGTGCTGTCGATACTTTAATAATGGCTAGAAGAAAATATCCAGGAGCGCCGGCCAATTTGGATGCTTTATGTAAAAGGTTTAATGTTGATTCTTCTCGCAGAACGGTACATGGTGCTTTATTAGATAGCGAATTATTGGTTGATGTCTATCTTGGGATGATTTTAGATAAAGAGTTAAAATTTCAACCAATTGAAAAGAAAGAAAAAATTGTAAAAAATAAAAATGTTTCACGTGAAACATTACCACCAAGGGAATTCAAAATTTCAGAAGAAGAAATTGCTGCACACCAGGTATTTATTGAAAAAATAAAAAATAATTTATGGACAAGTTCGAATATAGAACAATCTGAAAAACAATAAAAAAATTAAAAATTGTTTCACGTGAAACGATTTTATTATAAAAAAAATCTTGCATTTAATAATTTGTTAAGTATAATGAAAAAAGTTTAATCACCACAAAAGGATGATAATGACGCTTAACAAAACTGAATTAGAAAATAAAATAAAACCAGCAAAACCTTTGTTGGAGCACTATGTTCAGTTGTTATTGAAGTGGCAAAAATCTGTCAATTTAATTTCAGAAAATACAATTAAAGATATTTGGGACAGACATATTTTAGATTCTGCTCAACTTTATTTTTTATTGGATTCTAATCAACAATTTTTAATGGATGTTGGAAGTGGTGGTGGATTACCAGCTGTTGTAATTGCTATTTTGAATCAAGAATTAAAAGGTCCGCTAAATCGAATTGTATTAGTTGAATCTGACCTGAAAAAGAGTTTATTTTTAGAAGAATGTAAAAGAAATCTTTCCTTAAATATTGAAATAATTCGTGATAGAATTGAAAATATTTCATTAAAACCAGATGTTATTACGGCACGTGCTTTGGCGCCGTTAAAAGATCTTTTCCGGTTGATTCAAAAAAATGTTTCACGTGAAACATTTTTGTTATTCCCTAAAGGGAAAAACGTTGATAAAGAGATAGAAAATGTAACCAATCCATTTGATTGTGAAAAAATTACAAATGTAATAAATAATGAAGGATGTATCTTAAAAATAAAGGGGGTTCATTATGAATAAACCGACAATTTTTGCTGTTTCTAATCAAAAAGGTGGCGTTGGAAAAACAACAACCGTTGTGAATTTGGCAACAGCATTATCTGCACTTAGAAAAAAGATTTTAATTGTCGATCTGGATCCTCAAGGAAATGCAACAACAAGTTTGGGTTTGAAGCGCCAAATGGGTGGAAAAAGTTCGTATAGCGTTTTAATGGGGCGTGATCAAATTTCAGAGAGTTTATTGGAAACAGGTATTCCTTATTTATATATTTTGCCTGCTAGTCAAGAATTATTAGGTGTTGATTTGGAATTGGCTTCTGTAGATAGATGTCAATTCTTTTTGAAGAGCGCAGTAAGTCAATTAGACGATTTTGATTATATCTTTTTTGATTGTCCGCCAGCGGTTGGGATGCTAACCATGAACGCTTTGGTGGCTGCAACAGATGTGATTATCCCAATTCAATGTGAATATTTGGCGTTGGAAGGAGTAGCAGATTTGTTAAAAACCATTGAAAAAGTTAGAAGAAACTTTAATCCAAATTTGAAAATAAAAGGAATTTGTATGACCATGTTTGATGGGCGTTCCAACTTATCAAAATCCGTCGTTCAAGATGTGCGAAATTATTTTGGACCACTTGTTTTTGAAACAATTGTGCCACGGAACGTGCGTATACCAGAAGCTCCGTCACACGGAAAACCGGTGATGTTATATGATTTTAGAAGTGTAGGGGCGCAAAGTTATGTGCGCTTGGCAAAAGAAGTATTAGACAGAGAAAAGGAGGTTAAAAATGGATAAAAATCTAGGTTTAGGTAAAGGTTTAAGCGCTTTAATGGGTGATGATTTGCCTGTGTTAAACCCGGCGGAGGGGGCTGTTTTAACTGAGAATATTTTAGATAAAATCGTCATGGTGATGCTGGACACATTAGTCCCAAGCCCTTATCAACCACGGCGCGTTTTTGATCCACATGCCTTAAATGATTTGGTGGAATCTATTCGTGAAAAGGGTGTGTTACAACCCTTATTGGTGCGCCCGAATCCAAAGAAAAAGGGCGAATATGAAATTATTGCAGGTGAGCGTCGTTTCCGTGCTTCTCAAAAGGCGGGTTTGACACAAATCCCTGTTATTATTAAAAATTTTGATGACAAAGCCGCATTGGAAGTGGCTTTGGTTGAAAACCTGCAACGCGAAGATTTGAATGCGATTGAGGAAGCTGAAGCGTACCGCCGTCTTTTGGATGAATTTCATTATACACAGGAAGAATTATCTCGTGTTGTTGGAAAAAGTCGTAGTTATGTGGCCAATATGATGCGTTTATTGGAATTACCTGATAAAGTCCAAAAAATGTTGGCCGAAAAACAAATGACAGTCGGTCATGCTCGTAGTTTGTTAGGTGTTGAAAATCCTGAAAAATTAGCAAAAGAAATTATAAAAAAAGGGTTGAGTGTTCGTGAAACAGAACGCTTAGTTGCAACACCAAAAAATAAAACAAAATCTGGGGGCGCCGAAAAAGATAGAGATGTTGTTGCTTTGGAAAAAGATTTATCTAATATGTTGGGGGCGCAGGTCGGTATCAAATGGAATGGCAAAAAGGGATGTATAACCATTCATTATGATAGTTTAGGAAAATTGGATTCTATTTTACAAAAACTAACGCAAAACGGGTAATTTTTTAGCAAAGGACGCCATACTTAAAAAAGAATGGGAAATCATTGTTTCTGGAATAAGGCCAGTTGTTCTGGTTTTGATTTCTAGTTGAAGTATTTTATCCAAAATAAATAAAATATTCTCCGGCGCCCATCTTTTTGCCTGTGTTAAAATTGCGTCCGATATTCTGAACTTTTGATCTGGACGCAAGTTTTTATCAATAGCAAAAGTGGGCCCATTTTCGTCCGAAACAATTTTTAATAAAAGCCCAAAATAATCACGCACAGCCTTAAATAAAAGGGTGGCGGGCTCGTTTTGTGATAGGAAGATATTTAATAACCTTGATGTTTGTTCAATGTTTCCGTTTGCTAACGCAACACTTAAATTTTCTAAATTTGTTTCGGCGCCGTCTGTTAAAACAGCCTGAACATCTGCCAAACTGATATCTGGTTTATCACCCAAAAACAATAATAATTTTTCCAGTTCTTGTAAAACAACTTGTTGATTAAAAGATATTTTTTTACACAATTCTGACAAAACGGACTGGGATATTGTTTTTTTGTTTTCATAAAAGAACGTCATCACCATTTTTTGAATATCTTTTTCTGATGGTTGATAACAAGCCAATGATAATACGTGAGGATTTTTGTCAGCCTCAACCCGCAAAGAGTTTGTTTTAGTTAAATTGCCACCTTGAACAATTAGAAAGGCGTCTGTTTTTTTATTTTCTAAAAAATGCAACAAAGCGGCTTTATCAAAGGGAACATCCTCTCCAATAACAATAAAACGTTTTCCTGCAATTAAAGACGGTGTATTGGCTTCATCTGTTGCTAAAAAAGGTGTTTTTTTCAAATCTTCTTTTGAAGGGGTAATTAAATGAAAGGCATCATTTGGTATATTCAAAATACGTTTTATCTGAATAAAGGTATGGTTTAATTCTCCAGGATCGTTTCCGTACAAAACAACAGCATCAAAATCTTTTTGAAGTTGTGATTTTAATGCATTGATTTGAACGGATTTGGCTTTCACTTTTCTTCCTTACGCAGGAAGGCCGAAACATGCAGTGCAATTTTTTCAGCCAATGATTTATACAAGTTCTTTTCTACTGTTTCTGCCGCAACAACCGTGGAATACGGGTTGGCAACAACAGCGGAAGAACCGATGGTTGTTGCTGTCTTTTTTAAGATGGCTTTTTTGTTGGTATCTAACAAAGAAAAATCAGCCCGCGCAGTAATCCGTTGCATGGTTGTAAAGTCGCTATCCGAAAGGCCTTGGTCGGAATAGGCCACTGTTGGCGTTTGAGATTTCAATGTATATTTACAATCACTAGTATCAGGAAAGAATCGTTTTAATTCTTGGAACAAGATAAAGCCAGATGCGTCCGGAATGGATTCTACACACACATTTTTATAAACCTGTGTACCGTATAATGGATAAACCTGACAGGCGGACAACAATAAAAACAAACAGGTGAAATATAATTTTTTCATAATTTACTCCTGATAAAAGTATAACCTTCTTTTTATAAAAAAACAAGAAAAAAGACTGGTTTTAACCCTCTTTTTATGATACAATGATTTTATGAAAAAACAAAAGGTTTTTGTAATCGGTGGACCGACCGCCAGTGGAAAATCAGCGCTAGCCATTCGCTTGGCTCAAAAGTTGCGAGGTGAAATCGTTAATGGTGATGCAATCCAAGTTTATCAAGATTTGTGTATTTTATCTGCACGACCATCTGTTGAAGATGAGGCCTTGGTTCCACACCATTTGTTCGGTTATGTGGATGCGTGGACTACTCCCAGTATTACTGATTGGTTACAACAAGTAGCTGATATTGTTCCAAAATTGAATAACCCCATTATTGTTGGAGGAACAGGAATGTATCTGGATGCGTTGGTAAATGGTATCAGCCCGATTCCTGATATTCCAACTGAAATCAGAAACGAAGTGCGCGAAATGCCATTGGAAGAGGTTTGTGCAGAGGTGAAGGATTGTCGGTTTTCGGATCCGCAACGGCTGAGACGCGCGCTGGAGGTGCAGCGGACGACGGGGCGCCCCCTTTCTTATTTTCAAAAATTAAAGAAAATCAAATACTTGGATGCAGATTTTTATGAAATTCAAGTGTTGCCAGATCGAGAAGTGGTTTATCAAAATTGTGCAGATCGTTTTGGTATAATGATGCAAATGGGTGTGGTGGCTGAAGTGGTTGATTTGATGAAGAAAAAACCAACTGGCGGCGTTTTGAAAGCCATTGGTTTGAATGCTATAACATCTTATATTAAAAAAGAAATTTCAAAAGAAGAAATGGAAAATTTAGTGGTGACGGCAACGCGTCAGTATGCTAAACGGCAATGACGTGGTTCAGGCATCATGGCGCCCCTAAGGCAATTATCACGAACGCCCAAAAAGACGATCTAGATAAAATTACAAAGTAATTACATATAAAAATACAATAAAATCAGATAATTATTTTTATTTCTCTAATATTAAAAAAGTGGAAGTAATTACAATGTAATATTTTTTGTTGACATTTATTTTTGATAGGGTTAGAATAAGTGTAAAAGGAGGTCATAAATGGTTAAAAAGAAAGGACAAATTGTTTGGATTGGCCGTACCGTTTTTATCGGTTTATCCTGTTTGTGGGCCTGTATAGCGTTGTTTGGATGCTTCACTTTTGGTTGGATTACTCGTTTTCCGGATTTGACGCCGGCTGAATTTGTTATTCAAATCAGTGCGTTAGCGTTCCCAGTTGCTGTATTCTTTTTATTAGGCGTGTATTTAGATCGGAATAAAATGGCGGCCTTGGAAATGCAATCCATCCGAAATTATTTAGAGGAGTTGGTTTATCCGTCAGACCTTGGGGCAAAGCATGTTCAATCGCTAAATTCTGAATTAAAACAACAAATTCAAACATTTAGGGATTCTTTTGCTGATGTATCTAATCAAACAAATCGGGTGCGCGATGACTTGAATCAATGGATTGAATCTTTGAATGCTATCATTGGCCACATGGATAAACAAACTCAACAAATGGCAGAATTTGTTAAACAATTGGGGGTGGCATCCAAAACGGCCGAAGAACAAACGGCCGAAGCAGGGCGGTATTTGGCAACTCAGGCTGATATTTTGGCGCGTGTGACGAATGACATCAACGGGCAATTGGTGGATAGTGGTAAATTTTTACAAACCCAAAGCGAAGAAATTGCTCAAACCATTCACGCCGTGGTACAAGCCGAAAAGAACATTGAAAATTCACTAGATAAATCAGGCAAAATGGTGACAGAGTTGGGTGATAATGCCAGAAAGATTGAAAAATCTATGAAAACAACGGATACAATGCAGCAGTTTTTAAAAGACACAGATGCTGTTTTGATGCGGTTCAAAGAAATTGGCACAACGCTAGATTTGCGTTTGAAAACAATCAAAGGGACTAAAGGATCCGAATCAATATCTGTGGTGCCAGCGCCGGATGCCAAGCAGTTCACGGAACAAATGCAACAAATTTTGGGAAAGTTGCAGGGGCTGTCTGTGGAGATGATGAGCGTGTTCAAATTTAAGAATGAAGAAGAATTATGGAATCAATATTATGCGGGGGATAAAGCCGTGTTTATGCGTCAAATAAAAACGTGTTTGACAGCAAACAAGCGCCAAAAGATTTTAGATATGGCAATTTTAACGCCGGCTTTTCAAGAAAAGGTTCATCAATATATGACGACGTTTGAATCTTTAACAAAGGGACTGGAAAACAGCCCGTGGTTGGGGGTTTTAGTTGGATCTGATCCAGGTCGGTTATATATGGTTTTGGCCACATTATTCAAAGGAGACAAACATGCAAGCAAAGTTAATTAAGATAGGAAATTCTTTTGGGGTTCGCTTGCCAAAAACGGTAATTGAAGCGTGTGAATTCACAGAAGATTTGGATTTGGTTGTGCGTGGAAAAAGCGTTGTTTTAACGGCTGAAAAACAACCGCGTGCCGGCTGGCATGAAGCAATTCAAGATGAAATCACATCAAAACCACTTAGATATTTAGGAGAATGGGAATGGTAAAACGTGGAGAAGTTTATTTATGTGAATCACATGGCGTAGAAAAACCATGCGTGATTGTGTCACCGGACGAAATGGCAGATACAATGCCATATCTTTTGATTGCACCGATTACAACAGCAGAAAGGTCATTGCCGTTTCGCTTGGGAGTTAAAATGCGCGGGAAACAAGGTCAAATTGCCCCCGATATGATTCATACCATACCCAAATCAGACTTAAGCGCAAAAATCGGCAATTTGCCAGAAGGGTTATTAAACGACTTGAATCGTATTTTGCGCGAAATGTTTTGTTATTCTTCCACGGGAAAATAAACAAAAAAGGTCGTGCCGTCTTTCTCGGTGCTTTGTACTTCAATGTGACCATTGTGTTTTTGCACAATTTGTTGCACGATGCCCAATCCTAAACCGCTACCTTCAACGGCATGATTTTTATCTCGATCAACGCGGAAAAATTTATCAAAAATACGATTCAAGTTTTCTTTTGGAATCGGTTTACCAAAGTTATGTACAGAAATCACAATGGATTTTTTGGGCGTGGCAAAATGTGTGGTGATTCGAATTGTAGAATGATCATCGCTATATTTTAATGCGTTGTCCGTTAGGTTTTGGAAAACATGGTATAACTCATCTCTGTTGCCTTTTAATAGCGGTAAGTTTCGGCCCTTATTGAAAACAATTTTTTTATTCAACGTTTGACAGCGCACGTTCAAATCTGAAACAACCTTTTGAATCAAATCATTTAACGAAAAACTTTGATTTGCGCTCAAGGGGACATCCATTTGTAATCGGGATAATTTTAACATTTTCTGAACCAAATCAGTCATGCGGGTATTTTGATCTGCAATCATGGATAAAAATTTATTTGTGGCCACAGGATCATCTTTGGCTTCTCCTTGTAATGTTTCAACACATCCGGAAATAATAGCCAAAGGTGTTTTTAATTCGTGACTGGCATTGGCAAAAAAATCGGCCTGTTGAATTTTGAACAACTTAAATGGTGTGATATCAAAAAATGATATTGCCACAACCGCACCATCTTTTGTTTCTGCGGGCAATTTATCTACTTTCACCTGAAATGCTGCAAATTGTCCTTTAGCATCCGTTGTTTCCCACTCGGGTAAAGTTTTGGATGGGATATCACCATCTAAAACGGCCAACACAACCCCCATAAAGGCGTCATCTTTGAACAATTTTGACAATTTATTATCCATCACGCGCTTGGTGAAAAATTGTTGAGCGCTTGCATTAGCAAAGACCACCTTTTGATCCGGGCGAATCATCAACATCGGATTCGGTAAATTTTGCAAAATAGCACTATCTGATAAAAATTGGTTGGACCATAAATTTTTTACACTCAAAAAGGTTTTAGTCAATCGTGTTGATGAAAAAATGCCCCAGTGGAATTTGGGTAATTCCGGCTCAAAACCTTGCGCCAATTTTTTCAGATAAACCATAAAGTTATCTAAATCTTTGAACACATAAAATACGATAATGGTACTGATGGACCAAAAAGCCAACAACGAAATTCCTGCAGACATCCAAGACAATCTGTGTGTCAGGAGTAATACTAACAAAATAATAACCGCAGGGATATTCAAAACCAAAACACGAGCTGTGATTTTGGATAAACGGGCAACAACATTTAATGTTTTATTTTTTCTCATAAATTTAGTATAATATAATTCACAAAAAAAGGAAAGGAAAAAGATGGCCAAACAAGACGGCACGCCGATGATGAACCAATACTGGGAAACAAAAAAACAATATATGGATTGTTTGTTGTTTTACCGGTTAGGTGATTTTTATGAGCTGTTCTTTGATGATGCAAAAGTTGCCGCCAAAACATTGGATTTGGTGCTGACGCATCGTGGCAAGTATTTGGGTGAAGAAGTGCCCATGTGCGGCATCCCTTTCCACGCGTATGAAAATTATCTTGTACGATTGGTGCGTGCCGGATTCAAGGTGGCTATTTGCGAACAAATGGAGTTGCCAGAGGAAGCAAAAAAACGTGGCTCAACTGCTGTTGTTAAACGGGATGTGATTCGTGTTGTCACAGCAGGCACTTTAACTGAAGACGCTTTGTTGAATGCGCGCCGTCATAATTATTTGGCCTGTATTGCGCCGATGGCTGCAAGTTGTGGTGTCGCGTGGGTCGATATGTCCACGGGTGATTTTGGTGTGCAGGAAAGTTCCGTGGCGCATTTGCCCTCTGTTTTGGCACGACTGGAAGCGTCTGAAGTTTTAATTCCGGAAGGTTTTGATAAAAAATATATGGATGTGTGGGATTCATCTTTTGGTCAAAAAACGGAATGTCCAGAGGCTGATTTTTCCGCCTTATCACAACAAGAAGCTATTAAAAATTATCCTGCATTTTCAAAGGGAGAACAGTTGGCAATCGGGGTGTTACTGAATTATTTGAACGAAACGCAACGCGGTAGCATGCCTCAATTATCTGAACCACAACATTTTCAAGAAAATCGTTTTATGCAGATTGATGGTCCGACCCGGCGCAGTTTGGAACTGACGACCGCCCTTTCTGACGATAAAGGCGCCACCAGTTTGTTGTCGGTTTTGGATCGTACTCAAACCGGGGCGGGTGCGCGGTTATTGGCTTCCTATTTGGCGGCGCCGTTGATGTTGGCAGATGAAATCAATGCCAGATTGGATAAGATCACATATTTTGTAAAAAATCCTATTGTGTGTGACACCATTCGGCAATTGTTAAAAGAAACATCGGACATTGAGCGGGAAATCAGCCGACTTTCCGTTGGGCGTGGTGGGCCGCGCGACATGTTGGAGTTGGCTAAAACACTGAATAAAATCCCCTCCATCAGAACACAAATTGAGGGCGCATTACCGCTGGCCTTACAAGAAACCCTGGTACGATTAGGCGAACATTCGGCGTTGGCAGATCATATTTTGCGTTATATTTCCGAAAATGCTCCTCTGCTGGCGCGCGATGGCGGATTTATTAAACGCGGTGCGTCTGCAGAATTGGATGAAATTATAAACATTAAAGATTTATCCAAAAAAATTATCGCTGACTTACAAAAAAAGTACAGCGCACAAACGGGCATCAACACATTAAAAATTGCCTTCAATAATTTGGTTGGGTATTATGTGGAGGTGCCATCTAAAGCCGCCGAGCCATTGTTGATGGATAAAGGATCAGGCTTTATTCATCGCCAAACGATGGCGAATTGTGTACGCTTTACCACCACAGAGTTGAGTGATTTGGCCACTAAAATTTTACACGCGGATGAGCAAGCGTTGACGATGGAATTGCAATTATTTGAAGAAGTGCGTCAGGAAATTTTATCCCATGCAAATACGATTTTAACAGCAGCTTTAGCATTGGCAGAAATTGATGTAGCTAGTGCATTGGCTGATTTAGCCACCGAAAATAATTGGACACGACCTGTTTTGAATGAGGGAACAGATTTAAGAATCAAAGAGGGGCGGCATCCTGTCGTAGAAGCGGCGTTGAAAAAGGCGGGACAAACGTTTATTCCAAATGATTGTGATATGAATCCAACAGATTATGTTTGGGTTTTGACGGGTCCGAACATGGCTGGTAAAAGTACCTATTTGCGCCAAAATGCGTTGATTGTAATCTTGGCTCAGATGGGCTCTTATGTGCCAGCCGAAGAAGCCGAAATCGGATTGGTGGATAAAGTGTTTTCTCGTGTTGGCGCCAGTGATGATTTAGCCCGTGGTCGTTCCACGTTTATGGTGGAAATGGTGGAGGTGGCCACAATTTTGAATTATGCAACTCCAAAATCGTTGGTTATTTTGGATGAGGTTGGCCGCGGTACAGCCACCTATGATGGTTTGTCGTTGGCGTGGGCTGTGGTGGAATATTTACATAATAACGTCAAAGCGCGTGCGTTATTTGCAACACACTATCATGAATTGACGGGCTTGGCCTCGCGTTTGAACAATTTATCCTTACACACAATGAAGATCAAAGAATGGCAAGGCGATATCGTCTTTTTACACGAGGTTGGATTAGGTGCTGTTGAGCGGTCCTATGGTATTCATGTGGCAAAAATGGCGGGCTTGCCGGCAGCGGTGGTGGATCGGGCAGAGGCCGTTTTGGCTGAATTGGAAGAAAAAAAGAAAAATCAAAAACCACTTTTTGATGATCTCCCCTTGTTTTCTGTCGCAACAGCATCCACATATAATCGTGTGCAGGATTCAGTCGTTGAAAAGAAATTGAAAGAGTTGGATATTGACGCGCTGTCTCCGCGCGAGGCCTTAACGGCTTTATATGATTTGAAAAAGGAGATTAAAGATAAATGAGTTTTCTTTCTGCCTTAATAATTAGCGGCTTTTTGTTGGTGTGTGTGTTGGCTGCCATTTGGATTGGCGTCTATGTGGTATTGCCGTTGTTTTTAATTGGGTTGATTGTGTCCGCGGTTGTGTCAATTGTGCGGTTTTTCTTGCCAAACCCATCACAAAAAACAACACACAATCGTGTTTTTGAACATCAAAAAAGTGAAAAAAATCAAATTATTGACGTCGAATTTGAAGAAGTAAAATAATATTTGTGACGTTTTTTTGACATTTTTATTGCAATTTTGTGAATACATTGCTATAATGCGTTCTTGTAAACTTTATAACAAAAGGATAGATATGAAAAAAGTTACAAAATTAGTTTTATTGGTTGGCGCAGCTTTTGGTGTATGTTCCGCCCAGGCAGGTAGTTATCAGTTAAATGATTACTCTGTGACGGGATTGGGACGTTCTTATGCCGGTCAAGGTATTATGGGCGATGACTATTCTGCAATCGCTTTTAACCCGGCTGGTATGACTTTAATGGAAAAGTCAGGCGTTCAACAAGTGTTTAATTTCATCAATTTGCGTGCCGATGTGGATGGTTTAGGAAATCATGCCGGTCAGCATAAGAAAATGGATTTTTGGCAACCGGTTCCAGCGGGCTTTGCGCAATATAATGTCAATGATCGTTTGAAACTTGGTATTGGTATTTATGCGCCGTTTGGATTAAAAACTCAATATGATCACGGTTGGTTTGGCAAAACAGCAGCCCTGTTATCCAAATTAGATATCGTAGATTTTAACTTTTCTGCGGCCTATAAAGTAACGGATCATTTGTCATTGGGTGCCAGTGCGATTTTGCGTTATATTTATGGTCGTATGACACAATCGATTCCGTTGAATATTCCTGTGCCGGGCCTGGGTTTAATGCCAATTGGCGGCGGCGATGTGAATTTTAACGTGCATGGATGGACACAAACCGCGGCCTTTGGTGCGATGTATGAATTCAACAAAAACACCCGTTTTGGTGTGTCTTATCGTTTGCGTTCCGCCCAAAGAGCAAAGGGACATTTGAAAGTTTCCGGAAATAATCCGATGTCTGGTTTGAATGGTATGTATACCGTGAATGCCAACCCGGATTTACCTGAAACAGTAACGTTCTCGGCCTATCATCGTTACAAAGACGTTGGTTTTTCGGGAACAGCCCGTTTTACGCACTGGACATCGTCATTCCCGAACTTTACAATTCGTTCGGATTGGCCCGGCTTTGCGCCAAACGGTGAAAAGAAATCGTATTATAAATATCACAACAGCTGGACATTGACAGGTGGTGTTGATTATTACTATTGTCCAAACCTGACCTTCCGTTTCGGTGGTGGTTGGGATGAAAGTCCGGCACACGATGCATCACGCAGAACCATCCGTATTCCTGATAACGATCGTTGGTGGATGAGCGTGGGGGCCAGTTATATGAAAAACAACTGGCAAATCGATGTGGGTTATGCCCACATGATCGCCAAGACAGCAAAAGCATTGGAAGATGCTTCTGTTCAGGCGAAATACAAGAATATGCAATCGCATATCTTGGGTGTACAAGTACAATATAAATTTTAATTAAGAAAGGAGAAAAAATATGAGATTATTAGCAACTATCGCCAGCATTTTGGTGTTGATTGGTGCTTTGAACTGGGGTTTGATTGGATTCTTCAATTATGATTTATTTGGCCACTTCTTTTCCGGTCAAGCATTGAGAATTGTCCAAGATTTGGTTGGTATCTCTGCTGTTTTGGCAATTTTGGGATTCCTTGGACTCAAAAAATAACCAAGTATGAACCAAAAACCGGGGTCTGTTTGGGCTCCGGTTTTTTTATGCCTTGACAAAGGAAAAATGACTGCCCACATAAACCCTGTTCAAAAAAGGAGGAACAAATGGAAATAGTGAATAAAATTGCATGTGCATTGGTGATTATTGGCGCTTTGAACTGGGGGTTGGTCGGCTTTTTTGGGTTTGACCTGGTGGCCTTTTTATTTGGGATGGGCAGCGTGCTCAGCATGATCGTTTATGATCTTGTCGGGTTGTCTGCCGTCTGGTGCATTTTTGCTTATGCCGGCATGAAAATGAAAAAATAACGCACTTTGTTAGGTGAAAAACTCGCTCTAATCAGGGCGAGTTTTTTTAATTGACAAATTGGTTTGTTTTATCGATACTAGTGGTAGAATAACAGAACAAAAGGAGTAAAGATGACCAAGAAATTATCTGCCAAACCTGTAATAACAATAGATAAAAAAACAGGAATCCAATTAACATCTTTTTTGACGGAACAAAGTATGCCAGGTGAGTGGCGTGGATCTGCACAAGAAAAAAGACCCGCCTCAAAAACATCTTTAAAAGGATGTAAGCTCTGTGCAAGAACGGGAAAAACCGGAAGGTAGTTTATCCTTGCAATTTCTTATTCAATAATTCGTTGGCCATGGCGGGATTGACCTTGCCTTGGCTTGCCTTCATAATCTGACCCACAAACCAACCTTTCAACTTGTCTTTGCCGGCTTTGATTTCGGCAACTTTATCTGGGTTGGCGGCCAACACTTCATCAATAATGGCTTCAATGGCGCCCGTATCGGTTGTTTGCTTTAATCCTTTTTCTTCCACGATTTCAGCGGGTGTTTTGCCCGTTTCAATCATAAATACAAACACGTCTTTTGCGATTTTACCAGAAATCGTGTTGTCTTCAATCAAGCCCACTAACGCGCCCAAATTTTCGGCAGAAACAGGGCTCTTTGTAATCGGCAAGCATTCCTTGTTCAAATAAGCGAACAAATCGCCCATCACCCAGTTTGCCACCTTTTTTGCATCATGTCCCTTGGCGGCCGTTTCAAAGTAAGCGGATGTATCATTGTCCGCGGTTAAAATGCCGGCGTCATATTCGGGTAATCCCAGTTGTTCGATATAGCGTTTTTTCTTCACTTCTGGGAGTTCAGGCAAGTTCTTGCGAATGTTTTCAATATACTCGTCCGTCAAGACCACAGGTAACAAGTCCGGATCTGGGAAGTATCTGTAATCGTTGGCGTTTTCTTTTGTTCGCATCGGGCGTGTTTCGCCGTTTTCGGAATCATAAAGGCGCGTTTCCTGACGAATAGTGCCGCCATTTTCATAAATCTCAATTTGGCGTTCAGCTTCCACCTGAATCGCGTGCATTACAAACCGCACAGAGTTCACGTTTTTGACTTCTGCTCTGGCGCGCAAACTTGTTTCACCAACGGGGCGTACGGAAATATTCACATCGCAACGCATAGAGCCCTCATCCATGTTACCGTCACAGGTGCCCAAAGCACGAACAATTGCGCGGAGTTGGCGCAAATATTCGCCCGCTTCCTCGGGGCTATGCATATCCGGTTTAGACACAATTTCCATCAAGCCAACGCCCGACCGGTTCAAGTCAATTAAAGTCTTGCTAGGATGCATATCATGAATGGATTTACCAGCATCCTGTTCCAAATGCAACCGTTCCACACCAATTTTACGTGTGCCGTCGGCGGTGGTGACTTCAATAAAGCCTTCGCCCACAATCGGATGATACAACTGAGAAATCTGATAGCCCTGTGGCAAGTCAGCATAAAAATAGTTTTTGCGGTCAAAACGAGAATACTTGTTGATTTGGGCATTTAATCCCATGCCCGTTTTTACGCATTGTTCAATGCAGTATTCATTCACTTTTGGTAGCATTCCAGGGAAGCCAGCATCAATGAAAGACACCTGGGTGTTTTGTTCGCCACCAAACGCGGCGCTGGCACCCGAAAAGACTTTAGATTTAGATAAGATTTCGCAATGGACTTCCAATCCAATAACTAATTCCCACTTACCTGTTTTTCCTTCAATCGTGTACATCTTTTATCCTTTCACTCTGTGGGGAGTCTTATCAAAGTTTGCCATTTTTTCCAATACATCTGCCACTTGGAAAACGGTGTTTTCATCAAAGTGTTTGCCGATTACCTGTAAGCCGATAGGTAATCCATTTTGAGAAAGTCCAATCGGCAATGAAAGCCCAGGCACACCTGCCAAACTGGCCGGCGTTGTGAACACGTCACCTGCATACACATCCACAGGTTTCATATTTTTCATTTCCTCAGCGGAAAGCGCTGGCGTTGGCGCGGCTGGTACCAAAATCGCATCCACTTGCTTAAATGCTTCCACAAAGTCATTGTAAATCAAACGGCGCACCCGTTGAGCGCGTGTGTAATACGCGTCATAAAATCCGGCAGACAACACGAAAGTGCCCAATAAAATACGACGTACTACTTCATCGCCAAAGCCATCCGTGCGTGTGTTTTCATACATTTCATCCAATGAATTGCCTTCTACACGTGTGGTATAACGCACTCCGTCATAACGGGAAAGGTTAGAACTTGCTTCTGCACAAGCAACAATGTAATAAACTGGCAAAGCATACTTTGTATGAGGAAGCGAAATATCCACAATTTCCGCGCCCGCATCTTTCAAAAGTTGAATTCCTTTGTCCCAAATGCGTTGCACATCTTCATTGAGTCCATCCAAACGATATTCTTTTGGAATGCCAATTTTTTTGCCCTTGATATCGCCCGTCAGCGCCTTTGTGTAATCTGGCACGGGAATATTGGCAACGGTGGAATCTTTGTCATCCGCTCCAGCCATTGCGCCCAACATCAAAGCACAATCTTTCACGGTACGAGCCATTGGGCCGGCCTGATCCAACGAACTGGCAAATGCCACAATACCATAACGCGAGCAACGGCCATAGGTTGGTTTAATTCCTGTCACACCACAAAAACTGGCGGGCTGACGAATAGAACCGCCTGTGTCGGAACCTGTGGCACCCATGCATAATCCTGCAGATACAGCGGCAGCCGAACCACCGGAAGAACCCCCCGGCACCAAATCCAAATTCCATGGGTTTTTTGTGACCCCAAAATAACTTGTTAAAGTGGAACCGCCCATAGCGAATTGGTCGGTGTTGAGTTTGCCGAGCATAATTGTGCCGGCATCCTTTAATTTTTGAGAAACTGTGGATTCATAGGGCGGCACAAAGTTGGATAAAATCTTGCTGGCCGCGGTTGTTTTGACGCCCTTTGTACAGTACAAATCTTTGTTTGCAATCGGAATGCCTTCCAATGCACCCAAAGGAGATCCGTTTGCTCGTTTTTCGTCACTGGCTTTGGCTTGTTCAAGAGCCAATTCAGGTGTTTCCGTAATAAAGGCGTTCAACACACGTCCTTTTTCCATTTCGGCAATATGTGCCGTTGTTAAATCTACAGAAGTAATTTCTTTTTTGTTCAATAATTCCAACGCTTCGGCGATGGTTAAGTTCACTAAATCTGTCATTATTTCACCACCTTTGGCACCACATAAAAACCTTGAATTTCTTCTGGTGCATTTTGCACCAATTCTTTTTGTAAATTGCCATCCGTCACTTCATCTTGACGCATAGGGGTATTGCCTTGAGTCACGGACACCAATGGTTCCACGCCTTCAATATCAACTTCCTTTAATTGTTCCACCCAATCCAAGATACTTTGTAGGTCGGATAAAATCTTTTCTTCTCGTTCCTGAGGCAGTCTTAAACGTGCCAATGTGGAAAGATTTTTAATTGTTTCCTGATTCAAAGCCATTTTAATTCTCCTTGACGAATGGTGAAATTATGCCAAAAAATGCAAAAAAAGTCAAGAAAAAAGCATTTTTTTCTTTTCATTTGCAAGAATTTGTTGTATGAATAAAATCAGGAGATTAAAATGCGGGAACCAATTTTCAAAGCAGTAGCTATGCCACCACGTATGTTTTTGGCACCATTTAAGATAGCGGCGGCCAATTTGGTGTTGCATGGTGCCTTTATGATGATCGGGATTGCTGCATTTGATTTAAACCCTTTGACACCACTGTTGTCGGCGGTTGGTTGCCACTTTTTATTGATTTTTGCTGGAATGAAAGAACCCCACCTTTCAAATGTATTACAGTCGTGGGGGGTGTCAGGGCCGGCATCAACGCATAATATTTACAAATCAAAAGGGGTTAAAATGGCCCCGTAGAGAATGAGAAGAGGATGACAAATTTAGACGCAAACATTTTTGATTTTATTTTGAGCAGTGCCACGTCCGTGCCAATGATTTTGGCTGTCTTGGGGTTGATTGCGGCTATTTTGTTGTCATTTGCGGCGGTGACAAAAATTGGTGAGTTTGTCTTGCCAAAACCAAAAGAAACACGCCTAAGCGACTTTTTGCCGTTTGAGAAAATTGATGAGGATGGGGCAACTTTACATTTACGCAATGGTGCATTGGCTCGTGTGTTTGAGGTGAAAGGTGTAGATAGTACTTTGTTGCCACCCGAAGATCGTGCCGCCTTGACCAGTGCGCGCAAGCGTTGGATTGACGCGATGGCAGAACTGGAAATGGTTGTACGTATGATTACCATCCGCGATAAGGTTGAGTTGGCAACGATGGAATCCTTTGCAGACAACAAATTGTTGCACGAAATTGATACGCTATGGATGGAAAGTATGCATCGCGTGTTCAAAAATCATCACTACATTATTTTGAGCGTCAACGATCGTAAAGAGGCTATGCGCGATATGGATCAGGCGTGTAATGCTCTAACGTCTATTTTGGATATGTATGATCCGGTTTTGTTGTCGGAAAAAGCCACAGAAAAACAAGAAGATAAAAGCCCAATGTGGGTATTTGCTCGTTTGGCAAGCCCATTGACTCGTCCCAAACCGTTTATTCACGGCGAACAAGGCGATTATCTAAATGTTCTTTTAACGTCTGATTATGTGCATTTTACCAAAGATGAAGGCATTGTGCGATTCTTTTCTGGTGATCAAGAAAAATTGGCAATCATGATGGGCGTCAGAAAGCCAGGTGATTATATGGATGAGCAAATGGTGGCTGATTTGCTCAGTATTGATATGGAAATGACATTTATTCATAACATCAAAGCCATCAGCCCGACCAAGGCCACAGCCGTATTGGTGAACCAACGCAAAATGGCCTATATGACCAGTTTTTCACAAAACGTGATGGATCAATATAATGCTGCGTTGGAAATGCTAGATGCAACGGATGCGGACAGCCAAACATTAAACGAATATGCTATGTCCATTATTTTGTACGGCGATTCGCCAGAAGAATTAAAGTTTGGACAAGAGGAAGTGGAGCGTATTTGTCGTATTCACAACGTAACACCGGTGAGGGAAGGATGGTCCGCTCAGGCGGTGTTCTTCAATCAATTTCCAACTTATGATGTATATCCAAGAACATATATGTATCTATCCAATGTGGTTGGTTGTGCGACAATGATTGATCAGCCCAGCGAGGGTCGCAAAAAATCCGACTGGGGCCCGGTTCCTTTGTCATATTTCAGAACGATTACCGGAACACCTTATGCATTCCAATTCCATGTGTCGGAAGAAGCTTATGCGGTGGCACACACAGCCTTGATCGGTCCAACAGGTCAAGGTAAAACAACATTCTTCAGTTTTATTGCTTCTCAGGCCATGCGTATTCCTGATTTACACACATACTTCTTTGATCGTAACAAAGGTGCGAAGGTTTTTGCGATTATGAATGGGGCACCATACATTAAATTTGATGGTGAAGAATCTGTATCATTGAATCCGTTTTTGATTGACGACAATTCGGCAAACAGGGCCTTCTTGCGTGGATGGCTCAGGGATATTACGGAAGGGAAAGATGCTGTTTCCGAAGCTGAAATTGCTCGTGCTGTGACAACGGCATTTGAATATCTGCCCAAAAGCGATCGTATTTTGCGCAATTTGTACAAGGCCTGTTTTGCTCCGAATGGATATATGCGGCGTGAATTGAATCGGTGGATTGACCCAGAACAATATGGTAACATTTTTAATTCACCGGAAGACAATTTGGATTTGAGTAATCGGTACGTGGCCTTTGACTTTACAAACATTTTTAACGACAGCAATAAATCTCTGGCTCCTGCAGTGGTCAGTTACATTATGCATCGTATTGATGAATTGGCCAGTTCAACTGGTGCGCCCAGTATGATTATGATTGACGAAACGGCCCCCATGTTGGAACACCCGATGTTTAAGGAAAGTTTTATTGTTGGTCTGCGCGAGGGTCGTAAAAAACGTCAGGCCTATCTGTGTGCGTTCCAGCAACCGAAGTTTTTGGATGAGGCGGGCTTGGGCGATGTGATCCGCGGTCAATGTCAAACGGTTATCTTTTTCCGCAATCCACAAGCCAATCCGTCAGATTATGCAACTTGGAACTTGACACCGCGCGAATTAAACTTTATTCTTGGAAAAGAATGGGCCGACCGAAAGTATGCTATTTTGGTCAGTCGTCCGGCCATTCATGAATCGGTGATTTTGGATGTAGATTTATCAGGTTTAGGACCATATTTGAAGGTTTATTCTTCGGGTAGTAAAAACATCTTACTGGCCGAAAAGTTGCAAAAAGAAATAACAGATGTTGATCAACTTGTGCAGGAGTATTTGCGTCGTGCGTAAAGGTAATAAAACAAAAAGGGGAAAAGCGACAAAACAAAACGAACGTGGCCGGAGTATTCTGGAAACGTTGGGTGTTTTGGCAATTTTGGTTTTATTGACGTGGCTGGGTATCCAAGTGTTTAGTTATGTTTATACCAATGTGGTGACAAACGCTTTGGAAAAAGAGGTCATGACACATGCGTCTGTTCGTTTGCACGAGGTTCAAAAATCATGGGATCGCGGGGCGGACGTTTTGGAAGTAAAAGGCCCGTATGATTTTCCGATTCGGGTTGAAAACGGAACGGAGGGTACCTTAAAAGATGTATTTTGGGTGTCATTGAATATCGTCAATAGTTCTATTCGCCAAGCCATTTGCAACCGGTTGCTTGGAGGCGTGGAACAACTTCAGAAATCAAATTCTAATTTGGCTTATGTGACGGTGGATGATAAGGTGTTGGAAGAATGTCTGGCGGAGCCAGAAACTGTGACCTATTATTTCGGAAAACCTGGAGTTTCTGTTCCGGGAGGAATCATTATTCATACAGATGATTGTCCAAACCCGAGGATCTGTCCTTCGGGGGCTATTTGTGAGGGGAATATCATTTCTTGTTTGGCAGGGTTTGTTCGGTCTGGGGATCCGTGTGATACAAGATGTACCAAGGATGGTCGGTGTGCTTCAAATATAGATTGTTTTGGTGGTCGGCATTGTTCGCCAATAACGCGCACCTGTGTGTGTCCATATCCACGTATCAGTTGGTCTGAAGAAAAGCGGCAGTGTGTTTGTCCGGGAAACACAACGTGGGATGAAAACACGAAAAAGTGTATTTGTACTAAAGAGGAAGATTGTCTTGGCAATATGGTTTGTGAGGCGGAAGAATGCACATGTAAATCCAATATGGTTTGGTCTGAAGAACAACAACAATGTATTTGTCCGGACGGACTTCAATGGGATGAAGATGCTGGTGAGTGTCTTTGCACAAAAAATGCTGATTGTCCGGGGGATATGGTTTGCAATTTAGACACTAAAAAATGTGATTGCTGTTGTGGTAAAGTGTGGGACGAACAAAAGAAAGAATGCGTGTGTCCAAACGGGGAAAAGTGGGATGGTGTCACATGTGTGAAAAAATGTTCAAAAAATGCCGATTGCCCAAATGGAATGGTTTGTCCTAAATCTGGAAATTGTGCCTGTCCTGTGGGACAATTTTGGGATGAAGAGGTGCAAAAATGCGTTTGTCCAGAAGGGCAGTTATGGTCTTCCACGACAGGCCAGTGTGTTTGTGTGCGAGACCATTGTTGTCAGCCCTGTACAGAATGGAGCGAAGAACAAAGTAGTTGTGTCAGCGTAGATTGTGGTGATACGCCAATTATTTGGGTTTATCCGTGGGGATATGTTCCTGTTTGTAAGGATGGCTATTGTCCTGATGGAACGCCTTGTCAAGAAGGAGGCGTTTGTTCGAATCATTGTCCGTCAGGTAAAGTTTGGTGCCAACGCAAATTAAAATGCGTGGAGTGTGAGAAAAATTCGGATTGTGTCAATAAAGATGGTAAACTTTGTGATACGGTGGCCAACATTTGTGTCAATTGCCGATATGACGCCGATTGTAAAAATGGCAAAATTTGTCGTCAAACAGATCCAGCAGATGTAACATCAAAAACGTGTGTGTGTCCGGGAAAAACGGAATGGAGCGAAACACGCCAATGTTGTGTATGTTCCTCAAATGACGATTGTCCGGAAGGTCAAATTTGTAATGAGAATAATATCTGTGTACCAGATAAACCTTGTACAACCACCGCTGATTGTGATACCGGTGAGGTTTGTGATGAAGAAAATGGGGTTTGTGTTGAATGTTTAGAAGACAACGATTGTACAGATGGAAAGGTTTGTAATTCGCAACATATGTGTGTGTGTCCAGGGAAAACAACGTGGGATGAAATCAAACAATGTTGTTCCTGCACAGAAAACTCAGATTGTTTAGATGGTCAAGTTTGCAATTCGGATCATATTTGCGTATGCCCGGGGAAGACCGTTTGGGACCCAAGTAAAAATTGTTGCTCTTGTACTGCAGATGAAGATTGTTTGGAGGGTCAAGTTTGCAATTCGGATCATATTTGCGTATGCCCGGGAAAAACCGTTTGGAATCCAAGTAAAAATTGTTGTACTTGTACTGCAGATGACGATTGTCCAGCAGGGCAGATTTGTAATGAAGAAAACAAATGCGAAACCCCCATTCCGTGTAATGATGACAGCGTTTGTCCAGATGGTATGATATGTATTGAGGGAATGTGTAAAATCCCCAAACCATGTGCAGACAATAACGATTGTCCAAAGGGTCAAATCTGTGATAAAAATAGGAATATTTGTGTCGGAAATCCATGTCCGAACGATGCCAATGGAAACCCGGTTGTGCCAAACGCGAACGGCATTTGTTGTGTCGGAGTCAATGCTTGGGATCCGCTTGCGGGATCATATACGGTGGAGGATTTAATTAACTGTGGATGTCCGGAAGATCCAAATAACAATAATATTGCTGGAGCTGTCGGTAATGTTCCAAACACCTGTTGTTCGTTGGGTTTAAGGTGGAACAATGGTAGTTATGATATGTTGGATGTAGCGTCCTGCGGATGTCCAAATGATGCCAATGGTGGCGCGGTTAATCCGAATGCAAACAACGAATGTTGCGTGGAATTAAAAATTTGGGATGCGGGCACCAAAACGTATAAAAATGAAGACCCGGCTAAATGTGGTTGTCCAGAGGACGTCAATAATTCCAACACTCAAGGTGTGGCCGGAAAAATCAAAGGGACCTGTTGTTCGTTGGGTCGTAAGTTAGTTAACGGAAAATATAACGTGGTTGATCCAGACGCCTGTGATTGTCCAGAAACATATACAAATATAAAACCTGATAATACCTTCACCGGTGGCAATAATGATGCCGGATCTGTCGGCAAAGTTCCAAACATTTGTTGCAGTAATGGTTTGGCGTGGAATGGTCTGGATGACAGTATTTTTGGGGGATATACTGATATAAATATAGCAGCATGTGATTGTCCACCGGGTGGCGCCCCAGTAGACGATCAAGATCCAAAAGCTCAAGCCCCAAAACAAAAGTTCTGTTGCAACAATAAGGGGCAGGAATGGGATTCACTAAGCTATAAAAAGAATAACTATCTTAACTGCGGTTGTCCGGAAGACTTCAATAACAACAAAGGAACGTATGAAAACGGCACCTGTTGTTTTGACCTCAAATCGTATAATTCAAAAACCGATGAATACGATCAAGATGATGTAAACTGTGGTTGTCCGAAAGATTCAGGCGGGACGGCCGGTGTGCCTGCTCCGGCTGGAAAACCAACGACCTGTTGTTTGAATGGCAAAGGATGGGACGGAAAAGATTATGAAGAAGACGAACAGGTGTGCTGTGAAGAGCATAAAGACAAGTGGATCAATAATGCCTGTTGTGCGGCCGGCAACGTCTTTATCAATAATGCGGGCAATGAAGATTGTTGTGATTTGAATCAAAACGAAATTATCAATAACGAATGTTGTCCGAAAGCAAATGCCTTCACGGACAACGCTGGTGTAAGACAATGTTGTGATTTGAATCAAAACGAAGTTATCAATAATGAATGTTGTCCGCAAGCAAATGTCTTTACAGACAATAATGGTGTAAAACAATGCTGTGATTTGAATCAAAACGAAATTATCGACTACGAATGTTGCCCGCAAGCAAATGCCTTCACGGATAATGATGGCATCAGACGGTGTTGTGACACCAACACACACACACTGATTGGTGGCAAATGTTGTGATAACGACAAAGTTGCTCGTGACCACAGAACATCAGATGTTGATGATTTGGTGTGTTGTGATACGGAAGATAAGCAAATTATTGAGGTGGAAAACAATACGCCGTATTGCGGACCAACGTGTGGTCAAAACTATACCCTTTTACCAGAAGCTTATGTCTATGGATTCCAAGGGGAAAAAGAGGGGGTGACCGATTATTGTTGCTTGAACGAAAAGTTGTTGAATAAAAAAGATTGTTGCGACAACAATTCGCACCCCGTCCAAGTATATGAAAAAACAACAAGTATATGTTGTCCATACCATAGCAATTATGCTGTCCAGCCTTCTTCTGGGGATGACCCAAGATGTTGTGGTGCATATCAAGAAATTGTAGATGGTGAATGTTGTGACGGAGATAAAGTGCTTGAGAATGATGGTGTAAGATCCTGTTGTGCAGACGGAGAAGAAGTCACCAATCAAGAAGATGCTAGCGCCAAAAAATGTTGTCCTAGTTCAATGGTATATACCAAAGAGGATGGCAAGTATTGTTGCGATGGCGAGGGTATGTCTGTGAATGCTGATGGCGAATGTGTGGATCCGAACGCCTGTCCGGCAGATTGGAATGGCGACCGGGGCGAACGTTCTGAGGGCGACGTGTGTTGCAAGAACAACCTTGCATGGAACGATAAGGATGGGTCATACAATACCTTTGATGCCGCCAATTGTGGATGTCCAAAGACCACTAGTGGATATAGTTCATTTACCCATGAATCAAATGAAAATGGCAGCGCCTGTTGTACTTCGGATGGAATGGCTGTATCCGGGCGCGATTGGGATCCGACATACTCAGCATCAGAGATTTGTTGCTCGTCCGGCATTTACACCGAAGACAACATTTGTTGCGAAAATGACACCACAAATATACACGGAAGTACAGATTCTGGCTGTTGCAAAAAGGAAAAGGGTGGTATTGTTGCCAGCGATACAGACTCTGACGAAATGGTTTGCTGTGATGAACAAGACATTGCCGAAGATATGACAAATCCAGGACAATATGTTTGTTGCACTAGTGAAAATAAGGAACATTTGACGAGCGAATATACCGGCACTTATTCGGGAGCTTGTGCGGACAGGTGTGAGTCACACCAAACCCGCTTGCGTCAGTCGTATAATCCAAACGGTGGAAACAATCTCAATGGTCAATGTTGTGATACTGACAAGATTGCGGGCGACAGCGCGCTCCCCGTTTGTTGCGGATGGAGTTACGATCGTACGGAACCAGTTCCGGTTGTGGATAGTGATGGAAATGAAACGGGATCAAAATTCTGTTGTGCATCATCTGGATATGTGGTGATAGAAGGAAGTGACAAATGCTGTGATACATACGATCATGAAGTATGTCAAGGCGGATGTGTCACAAAGTGTAATGAAGAAGCCGGCTATGTGCGCGATAAAGAGGATATATACTGTGCATGCGTATGTCCAGAAGGAAAAGAAGAACATTGTGATAGCTCTGGTTATTGCTATTGTGATGAATCATGTCCATCTCCATTAGAATGGGATGCATCGGCGCATAATTGCGTATGCCCGGACGGGGGACATCTTGGTAATGATGGAGAAACCTGTTGTTCCAATGGTTCGGAATATACTGAAGAAACATGTTCTGGGAGGGATGATTCTACTACACATTATTGCAAACCGAACAGGACGACTTGTGGTTGTCCGGAAGGTTCGTCGGAATCCGAGCATGGATGCTGTAGTAGTGCCGGATATTATGATGACGGAACACAGGGGAAGTCCGGTTGGTCGTTCGGCGCAAACAACGTTGATGAATGTCATAAATGCGGTTACGGAACGTATGTTTCGGATGGTTATGGCGAATATTGTTGCAATAATTATGGTGCGGATATTAGCAACAGGCTTTGTGATGGGGATGATTGCTATACTACTACCTCCAATTGCACGGCCGTTTGTTGTGAGGCCATGAACGTGAATAGTGAAAAGTGCTGTAGGGCTCGGGATGGCAACTGGATTTCCACGTCCGAATCAGAAGGGGTCTGTTGTGGTGCAGAAATGGTTGGCTATCGGATTGATGGAGAAACTCAAGATTTTGAACATTGCGGATGCCCGTATGATAAGAACTGGAATAAAGGAGATTGGACCGCGGTTTATGATACGGAGGGTGCCTGTTGCTATGATGGCTATCTTTTGAGCACCAAGACGGGTGTTTATGATAAAATTGATTGGGCAAAATGCGGTTGTCCATCCGGAAGTGAACTTCCTCCTGATTCTGCGGATGGCGCAAAAGATGGCAAATTTTATGGCACAGACGTTTCACATATATGCTGTATTTCCGGATGGTCTGGCCATGCATACGTCAGTGAACAGGGCTATCGTGAAGAAGAAGAAAATGTGTTTGTTTGCGGTTGTCTGGGCGACGAATGTAGTAGTAGCTCACCAAGTAATCTAATTTTCCATGCATCGGTTAACAATGGTTGGCAGTATGGTAATGGCCATGGATATTATCGGGATTGTTGCCCGAAACCAGAAACGTATGATGGGGAAAACGCCTGTTGTGCGATTCCAGATGATTGTGAGGGCTTTGATTTTAGTCAAAGAGTCTGTTGTTTGGGGTCTAACCCCAACCATGCTTGGAGGAACAGCACATGCTGTAATGGTGTGATAAATATGTCTACTGACGAACAAGATCCAAAGTGTTGTCCGGGTAAGGTGGTGTCACATGAGGGCGGTTCAATTTGTTGCGGTAATGAGGGTCAGCAATATTCCGCCCGTAACGGCGAGACTACATCGGAGATAACTGCACAATGTTGTATGGCAATGGGTGTGACCAGCCAAGAATGTTGTACGGCGTGGAAGTCCGAATCTGAATACTACTACTATTCGGCAGATGAGTGGAATTATATGGCTAGCAAATGTTGTTCAACGCCGTCGGGTGCCATGAGCAATACTTATACTAGTTCTAGTTATTATAAATTCTGTTGTGATGACAGCGAGCATAGTGTCTCTACTGCAGATTATAGCCAATGTTGTCCGTCTAATGGGCCCGCCTATGCCATAAGTGGTGGCGAAAAAGAATGTTGTAATGGTTTACATGGCCAAGGCAGTACCACCTTCGTAGAACCCGACTGTTGTACGGGATTGGGCGGTTCTATGTCGTCCGACTACTCTGTTTGCTGTAGCAGCAGATCTGGGTATAAAATTGTAAGCGGAACGGATGCTATGAATGCACAGACCGAGCGGGATAATGCTTGTGGTTGTCCAGAAGGATCCCGT